>JBEKCW010000380.1:0-5512 GCA_050014675.1 Occallatibacter sp.
CTCTCATCCGGAGCCTTATGACATGCGGGCGCTCGACCCGATTGTCGTAGTTTTAGGCGTCTTCGCGATTCTGAAATTGCTGGCGCGAATTAAAGGGAACGTAACCGAAGCTGCGTGGCCTGTGGCGATGGCTGAGGAACCGCGAATGCTTGTTAAACCAGCCGAGTGAGCTATCGGGAGGCGCGCGCGGAGGGCTGGGCGCGCCGATGGAGGCCGAATCTGGCCCAATAGAGCTTGGCTAAGAGCCCGGCATACTCGGCGGCCACCTTAAAAGTAGCTTTGCTCGCACCGAGATCGCGGCCCCTGAACGCGAATGGAACTTCTTTGATGGATCGGACGCGGCCGCGAACCAAGACGTCAAGCAGCAATTTGAAACCTGTTTGCTGAAACTCGATTTGATCGACGCATTCGCGTCGTACCAGGAAGAAACCGGACGTTGGGTCTTTGGCTCGAATCTGCTTTCTCTGTACGGGCATTGCCACATATAAAGCTGCGGCAGAGAGTAACTTTCTAGGGAGATTCCAGTCGCCCAGGCTGCCACCTTCGGCGTAGCGGCTGCCGATTGCCACGTCGTGGCCTTCGAGAATTGCAGAGATCAGCGCAGGTAACAACTCGGGAGGATGCTGAAGATCGGCATCCATCTCGCCGAGGATTGTGGCGTCGGTGCTGTGCCAGCCGAGGAGAGTGGCCCCGGCTACACCTTTCGCGCCTTTTCGCAAGACCAGGCGCACGCGCGGATCTTCACGGGCGATGGCGGAGACAATTTCGCCGGTTCCGTCGTCGCTGTCATCATCGACAACGATGATTTCGTAGCAGATTCCCACTGGATCCAGTACCGAACGCGTATGGTCGAGCACACTGCGGATGTTCGCAGCCTCGCGAAGGGTGGGAATGATCAGTGCCAATTTTTCTTGCACGCTTCCTACGGTTCCTGTTTCCGGTTTAGATTCCAATGCCAAGCTGCGCCTCTGCGTGCAAGTTGAATTCCAAATTATTGATGACGACTCTAAGTCGATATTTTGCGAGTTATGTCTGACTCTGGCAAGCTTCCGCTATGCTACTTTTGTCTACCATGATTTACCACTTCGCTTTGGGCTAATGCGCGGGTGTCGCATCCAGAATTGGCGCGCTTTTGCCTTCTATGCTTCCTCCCGGTTTGCCTTCGAGGTCGAAGACAATCACATCGTTGTCGCCTGAGTGCAGCCACACGCCCGGCAAATAAAGCGTCCTTTGTGGTCCGATATTCCAGATGCGCCCAAGCGGGTGGCCGTTGACCCATACAAAGCCCTTGGTGAAGCTGCCGGTGTCGAGGAACGTGTCGCCGGGCTGATCTACTTTCAGGCTGCCGCGATAGAAACAGGGGCCGGTGCAGTCGCTGCTTCCAAAGGGCAGCTTTGCGGGGGCCTCCATCGGGAGCGGGTAGATTTGCCAGCCGGTGAGAGGCGCGCCTGCGAGGGTGACCTGCTTGGTGATGCCCTGGCGCTCGCCGCGAATGGCCAGCGAGAAGTTCACGCGGCCTGAGTTTTCGACAAGAATGTCGAGGCGCGTATGCGGCTCGGTCAGTTCGACGCGCAGCGTGTTTTGATCGAGCCGCCGGTCGAGAGATCCGAGGAGTTTGCCGTCTGCATAGATCAGTGCATAGTCATGCAGTTGGTCGAGAACCAGGTCGCCTGAAACCGGGCCGTCGATTACCTTCCGGTAAAGGATGTAGCCGTGGGCCTGATCGAGATCCTCCATCGACTTGACCTGTTCTGAGACGACTGGCTCGGGAAGCGTTTGCCACAGCGATGCTGATTGCTTGAGCACGACAGCGGGCACGGCGATGGGCGGAGCGATTGTCGGGATCGGTGGTGGAGTAACTCCCGTGGCCTGCGCGATAGCGTCGCGGAAGAGGTAGTACTTGGGCGAAGGCCGCCCGCTTTCGTCGAGCGCGGAGTTGTAATCGTAACTGGTCACGTCCGGCCCGTATACCTTGTTATCAATATTGGCGCCGTTCATCCAGCCAAAGCTGGTTCCGCCATGAAACATGTAAATGCTGATTGAATAACCCTGATCGAGAATCCACTTGAGCTCAGAGGCCTGTGCCTGGCCGTCGGAGGTGTGGTGATGCTCGCCCCAGTGATCGAACCAGCCATCCCACCATTCGGTAGCCATGAACGGGCCTTCGGGACGCAGCTTGTGCAGCTTCGCGAATTCCTGCGGCGCATTGCCGGGAGGGAAATTGATGCCTGCCGGCAATTCCGGAAGCGATCCATCGGGGATCTCGTCCGCTCCGTCGGCGGTATAAAGCTGGGCCTTGTTGAAGCCGGCATCGACCAGGTCGTGGTGAATCTGTTCCATGTAGGCATGGTCGTTGCTGAACGAACCGTATTCGTTTTCAACTTGAACCATGATGATGGGGCCGCCATTGCCGATCTGGAGCGGCGCAAGTTCCTGACCGAGGCGCAGCAGCCAGCGCCGCGCGGGATCCATGAATTTGGGGTCGGAGCTGCGCACAACGATTCCGCGATCTTTGAACAGCCACGAAGGGAAGCCGCCCCAATCCCACTCCGCACAGGAGTACGGGCCGGGGCGCAGATTTACATACAGCCCTTCACTCTGCGCCTCGCGCACAAATTCGGCCACATCGTGCCGGCCGGTGAAGTCATATTGGCCGGGGCGCGGCTCATGGAAGTTCCAGAAGACGTAGGTGGTGATGGTGTTCAGGCCCATTGCTTTGGCCATGCGCAGCCGCGCCCGCCAATACTGGCGGGGAATGCGCGCATAGTGCATTTCGCCGGCGATGACCCGAAACGGCTTGCCGTCAAGCAGAAACTTGCCGTTTTCGACACGGAAAGAGTGGGCGGTTGCGGCCGGCTGCGAGGGCTGCGCAGGGCAGGCAACAGTGAAAATGCCGGACAGAGCAATAAGAAGTAAAGATGAGAGCAGATTGAGATTCTTTTTCATTGGACAGCTTCCTGAGGGCTCCTTGTTCATCTGCGTTTTTTGCGTTTGGCATCGGTGCGTGGCCAGTATTGGAACTCGTCGGCGTACAACTCTCCGCCTAAATCTACTAGCATGCGCTCCATGCGCGCCTGGGCGTCGGCAATGGCGCGGTTGTAGATGGCCGGGCCCACTTCTTCGACTAGAAAGTTCAGCAGCAGACCGGCAGGCAATTCGCCGATGGGCTCGGGCATGTTCTCTTGAAAGTACCGCTGAATGGAGGCGATGGCCTGGGCTCGCGCCTCTTTTGTGAGTTCGATGTTCATCTTAGTTTTCCCTGCCTGCAACCAATCGTCGCTGGCTTCGCTCAAATACCTGCGGGACCGCAGGGGCAACTTGATCCGCCCTGATCATAGTAGACTTGCCCTTTGTAGTGGAGGCTGAACCTGATGGAAATTGTGTTTGCCGCGTCGGAGTGCGTACCGTTCGCCAAAACGGGCGGTCTTGCCGACGTGGTTGGAGCGCTGCCGCGCGAGCTCGTCCGCCTGGGGCATCGCGTTTCAGTTTTTCTTCCGCTTTACACGCGCGTGCGTCCGCTGATAGCCGCAACACAGTCTACCGCCGTCAAGTCGCTCACCATCCCATTCCGCTATTACAACCGATTTGTCGACGTTATCGACGGCGGAAAACGCGACGGCGTCGAGTACTATTTCATCGATTCGCCGGAGCTTTTCGATCGGCCCGAAATCTACGGCCCCCTAGGCGGCGAGTACACTGACAACGCCGAACGCTTTGGCACATTCTGCCGCGCCGTTCTTGAAGCGTCAAAGCGATTGGGCGTTCCACAGGTCTTTCACGTTCACGACTGGCAGGCATCGCTGATTCCCGTTTACCTGCGCACCACCTACGCGTCCGATCCTGCCTTTCACGGCACGGCGACGGTGCTGACCATTCACAACGCCGCGTACCAGGGCAAGTTTGCGCCAACCACAACCGAGGATCTGCTGTTTCCGTGGGAGATTTTCAGGATGGATCGCCTGGAGCACTACGACCGCTTTGATTTTCTCAAAGGCGGCATCGTGTATGCCGACATGGTGACGACAGTGAGCCGAAAGTATGCCGAGGAGATTCAAACTCCGGAGTTCGGCGAGCAGCTTGATCCCGTGCTCAGGGGCCGCGCCGCGGACCTTCGCGGCATTCTCAACGGGGTGGATTACTCGCGCTGGGACCCGGCCACGGACCGCAATCTCGCGGCGCATTACACCCCCGCCGATCTCGACGGCAAGCAAGCCTGCCGTACCGATCTGCTGCATGGCTTTGGACTCGAGAATGTGCCTGCGACTACCCCCGTCATCGGGATTGTGTCGCGCCTGGCCACGCAAAAGGGCTTTGACATGGTTGCCCGCATTGCTGAAGATCTGGCGGCTCGTAACGTTGTTGTGACTGCCCTCGGTACGGGCGAGCCTTATTACGAGAACTTTTTTCGAGACTGGGCATTCAGACATCCCGGCACGGTTGCCGCACTCATCAAGTACGACGAGGCTCTGGCCCACAAGATCGAGGCGGGCGCCGACATCTTCCTGATGCCCTCGCACTACGAGCCCAGCGGCCTGAACCAGATGTACTCACTTAAATACGGCACCGTGCCGGTGGTGCGCGCCACCGGCGGACTCGACGACACGATTGAAGAGTGGCACGAAGCGGCTCAAACCGGCACTGGCTTTAAATTTCAAGGCAACGATCCCCTCGATCTGCTCGCGGCGATTGATCGTGCCACTGCGGCTTTCCAAAACAAAGAGGCGTGGGAGCGGCTCATGCGGAATGGAATGGAGAAGGATTACTCGTGGGCGGGCCCGGCGCGGGAGTATGCGCAAGTGTACGAAGAGGCGGCTCAGAAGCGCGCTTGAGCGGTTCATAATCTGAGCAGACAGCTTGCCCGCAGACCCCCTTGCGGTGCGTGCGGAAGTTCCTTCCGACTTTTCCTCAAAAAAAACGGCGCTTATCGCTCGATAAGGCTGTAGATTTGTAATTGATTTTCATGCATCCGTAACAAACCAGACGTTGCTTTCCAAAGAAAAATCTCAAGTTAGAAGGAGTAGCGATGGAGGGTTTTCCCCGCGATTGCTGTTCGGCGTTTCGATTGGGGTTGCGATTGGGCCGGAGGTTGGTTCTCATACCCGTGCTGGCGGCCTTGTTTGCCTTGCCTGTGGCAGCGCAATCCACATTCGGCGACATCCTGGGCATTGTGCACGACCAGAGCGGCGCTGTTGTGCAGGGCGCAGAAGTGACGCTGATCAATGCCGGCACAACCGCCACGCATAAAGTGACCACCGACGCGGAGGGCAACTACGCCTTCAGAAATGTTGAGGTGGGCACATACCAGCTGACGTTCGCGGCTACTGGTTTTGAAACCGAGTCGTTGCCGCCCATCGAACTTACCGCGCGTGAAACTCGCCGCATTGACGCCGAGCTGAAACCGGGCGCTGCCAGCCAGACGGTTGTGGTTGTGGAAGACGCGATCCCGGTGGTGACGACCGACGTCTCAAACCTGGCCGAGACAAAGCAGGGCGACGAGCTTGTCAGCCTGCCG
>JBEKCW010000381.1:0-5480 GCA_050014675.1 Occallatibacter sp.
CGTGTAGCTTGTCGGTGCCGGGCTTGGTGAGAATCTCAATGCGGCCGTAGCCAAGCTTGTCGTATTGCGCGGCGAAAGGATTTTGATTGATACGGATTTCGCGAATGGACGACTTGGGCGGCAGCTGTCCGCCGGTAAAGCCGTCGATGTAGATCTGTCCGCCGTTGGGTCCGGCTGCTCCGCCGGCGAGCGCGGTGAGCTCGCTTTGAAGTTCGTCGGGATCGTCGGAGAGCGCGTCGAGATCTTTGCCCTTGATGACCATTGCGCCGGCGTTGTTGTCGGGAGTGGTGTCGACGCTGAGGCCTTGATCGCTGACGGTCACGTTTTGTGTTGCGACGGGAAGCTTGAGGGCGATGTTCTGAAGGATGCTTTTGCCGGCAACGACCTGAATGGCGAGAGAATCGAACGGAGCGAACCCTTCTGCTGAAACTGAGAGCGTGTAGCTGCCGGGTGCGAGGCCGTCGATGACAAATGCGCCGTCTCCACCGCTCATGACGATTTTAGAATAGCCGTTCTGCCCGGTGATCGTGATGGAGGCAGACTGCACGACCGCGCCTGAAGGATCGGCGACTGTGCCATGGATGCTGCCAGTCTGTGCCTGCGCAGAAACAGCGAACGAAACAAAGAAAAGAAAGACGCTACCAAGGAAACCGAGAAGAAGTTTTTTTGTCATGAGGATGTCCTTTCGACCGCGACGCGAACTTACATATTCAGGAGACAACGCGGGGAGCAAGTGTGCGGTCACAAAGGGTAAAGCTGTGTAACGGAGTGTCTCGGGCTTCGTGACCATTTGTTACATTTCGGGCGTTCCGGTTGGGCGAGAAGGGCGTAGGCTAAGTGCGAGGGTGAACGGAACCTGAAGTGGACGAGATACTTCTGATTGACGATGACGTTGAGCTCTGCGCCATGCTGACCGAGTACATGGGACGCAACGGGTTCCGCATTACGGCCGTGCATCGCGGAGATACGGGACTGGCTGCGGCTCTCGAAAAGCAGTATGCGCTGGTGCTGCTGGACGTGATGTTGCCGGGGCTGGATGGATTTGAAGTGCTGCGGCGGATGAGGGCAACTTCGGCAGTCAGTGTGCTGCTGCTGACCGCTCGCGGCGATGATGTGGACCGCATTGTTGGTCTCGAGATTGGCGCGGACGATTATCTTTCGAAACCATTCAATCCGCGAGAATTGCTGGCGCGGATGCGCGCGATTTTGCGGAGGAGCGCGGTAAACCAGGAAAAGCAGGAGCCGACGGTGTTGCGCGCCGATGGGCTTGAACTGAACCCGGCCGCGCGCAGCGTGCTGCAGGACGGAAAGAAGATTGAGTTGACGGATGTGGAGTTCGCGCTGCTGGAGGCGCTGATGCGCTCGCCGGGAAAAGTGGTGTCGCGCGAGGAAATTTCAGAGAACGTGCTGGGAAGAAAGTTTCATCCTTTCGACCGCAGCCTCGATATGCACGTGAGCCGCCTGCGGCGAAAGCTGAGCGGGAAGGATGCAACGGAAGACCTGGTGAAAACAATTCGGGGAACCGGTTATCAACTCGCTGTGAATTTGAACCAGCCGGGACAAAAGGACTAAGACGATGCGCGGCCTGTTTTTCAAAGTTTTCATTATTTTCTGGATTGCGCAGAGCCTGATCTTTGTGATCTCGACGGCGCTGATTGTGCGTCACCATTTCGAGGGTCCTGAAGCTCTGTTCGACACCCTCGACAGCAGTTTACAAAACGATGGCAATGCGGCGGTGGCTGCGTGGGAACGAGGCGGGTGCGGCGCGCTCGAGGCTTACGGGGCAAGCATTGCGCAGACGGTTTCACTGGCTGACGCGGCGGGGCAGCCGCTTTGCAGGCCCGAAGGTATGGAGGGGCTGGATAAAGGCGTGGCGATCCCCAACCACATCGTCGGGGGCCAGGTCGGCCAACAATATATGTGGAGGGTTCCAGTCGTTTCCGCGAGCCGGAAACAGTATGTGTTTCTGTTGAGCCGAAAGCATGTGCCGCGGAGACAAAGCTTGTCGCAGGATCTTTTGCACTTTTCATTTCCGCAATTGCCGGTTGCAATCGTGGTGGGAGGACTGACGACGTTTGTGCTGGTGCTGCTGTTTACGCGTCCGGTGATCAGGCTGAGACGCGCGGCGGGCGAACTGGCGAAGGGGAAACTGAATGCCCGCGTGGCTTGGCCAAAATCGCAGGCGACGATTTTTGCGGGTGATGAGATCGATGCGCTGATGCACGACTTTAATCACATGGCGGAGCGGCTGGAGTCGCTGGTGGACGCGCAGAAGCTGCTGCTTCGCGATGTGTCGCACGAGCTGCGGTCGCCGCTGGCCAGGCTCAGCGTGGCGCTGGAGTTGGCGCGCGAGGATGCCGATCCGACAAGAGCCGCGCATCTGGATCGAATTGAGCGAGAGACGGAGCGGCTGAACCTGCTGATTGGGCAACTGCTGAGTTTGTCATCGATGGAGGCGCTCGAGAAAGTTGAAAACTTTGAGCCGCTGTCAATGAATGAATTGATCGATCGAATGATTCCGGATTCAGAGTATGAGGCGCAGCAGCGGCACTGTTCATTGGCATTCCACGCGGACGCTGAATGCAGGGTTGCAGGGAACGAAGAGCTGCTGTACCGGGCGATTGAGAATGTGGTGCGCAACGCGATTCGCTATACGGAGAGCGGAACGGAGGTTGAGATCCGCTTGAAGATGGGGATGGTGCATGGGCAGAAGCAGGCGGAGATTGAAGTGAGCGATCGCGGGCCGGGAATTCCGGAGAGCCAGCTAAGCGCCATCTTCAGGCCGTTTTACCGAGTGGATTATGCGCGCAGTCCCGATACCGGCGGGTTTGGGGTCGGGCTTGCGATTGCGGAGCGGGCTGTGCGCCTGCACCACGGTGAGCTGAACGCCATGAACAGGAAGAGCGGCGGCGCGACGATTCGGATCACTCTTCCCGCTCTGGAGACGAAGCCTGAAGTTACGCTGCCCAACGAGTAGCGACTTCGAGAAAACTTCAACGCAATTGCTGATTTTCCAGGCCCACGGACCCGCATCTTCCGAACCGCGTCTACCTCTCGCTCGCTTCTGTTCACATTCTGAGCGAGCCAATCCGCTAAACTTAGCTCTGTGATGCCGCACGCCCTGGCCTTTGCCGTGGAGATAGCGACTACGGTTATGGCCGTGGCGGGGATGGGATATTTTCTGGCCGCGCTGGTGGCAGCGCGCCTCTTTGTCGCCGAGCGCCGGCGCCCGCATCCCGCATTCTCCGCGGGCGTGAGCGTGCTCAAATCGCTCAAAGGCATCGACCCCGGCATGATGGACGCCTTTCGCAGCCATTGCAAACAGACTTATGCCGGCGAGTACGAGCTGCTATTTGGCGTGGCGTCGTTCGATGGGCCTGAAGCAGTGGTGGTGGCACGATTGCAACGCGAATTTCCTGAGCGAGAGATAAAACTGCGGCAATGCCCCGAGCGTTTGGGCACCAATGGCAAGGTGAGCACGCTGATCCAGCTGGCACAGCACGCGCGCTACGACTATCTGATCATCAACGATTCCGATATCTCAGTGAGCCCGCTCTATCTCGAGCAGGTGATGGCTGGGTTTGCGGCTCCTGAGGTCGGCATGGTGACGGCGCTCTATCGCGGCCGCGCGCACGAAACAATGGCTTCGCGGTTTGAAGCGCTGGGCATTGCAACTGACTTTCAGCCAAGCGTGTTGCTCTCGAGGCTGCTCGAAGGCGGGCTGCATTACGGCCTGGGGTCGACGCTGGCAGTAAGGCGCGAGGCGCTCGCGAAGGCCGGCGGGCTTGAAGGGCTTGTCGACCAGCTTGCCGACGATTACGAGATGGGTGCGCGGATTGCAAAGGGCGGCTATCGCGTAGCGCTCAGCGCCGCGGTGGTTGAGACGGCGGTGCCGGCGTACAACTGGCGCGGCTACATCGACCACCAACTGCGCTGGCTGCGCACGGTTCGCGATGCGCGGCCGGGGGGCTACGCGGGGCTGGTGGTCACCTACGGCCTGGCGTGGGCGCTCATCAATTTGATTGCAAGCGGGCTGAGCCCATTGAGCCTGTGGCTTCTGGCGTTAAGTCTTTTTCTTCGTCTGGGACTTGCCATGACAGTTGCGGCAGAGGTATTGAGCGATCACCAGGCGCTGCCGTCGCTGTGGCTGCTGCCATTGCGCGACCTGGTGGCGATTGCCTTGTGGTCCGCGGGATTTGCCGGCAACACCATTGTGTGGCGTGGTGAGCGGTTCCAGGTGAAGGGCGGAAAGCTGTTCAAAGCTAGTTAGCTAGCCGGCTTCCTTTCCCAGGTCCCCAAGTGCGAGGGACCTGGGGCACCCAGATTATCCTTACGTCTCAGTCTGCCGCGACAGCTTTGGCGCGGGCTTCTTCTTCCACTGAGATTGAATCGATGTCGATGCTGAGGCAGCGGCCCAGTTCGCCAAAATCCGTTTCCCATCGTGAGCGGTGTTCGGGCTCGAGCGCATTGCGCACAGAACCGGAGGTGCGATAAGTCTCGTACCAGATGTTCTGCGCCTGCCACAGGTTCAATTCGAAGGGGAGCTCAGAGAGAGCGCGGACGAGCGCGAGGGCGCGATCGAGCAATTCAAGTGACCCTGCGGCGACCGGGGAGCCCGTGGACGCCTGCAGATCGGCCATGGCGCGCTTCATTCGCTGGTCGGCAATGTACGAGAGCGTGCTGGTGTCGAACGGCACCTGGTCGATTTTGGCGAGTGAGAGATACGAACGCAGTTGCGCCAGGTCGACGGGATCGTTCTCAAGCACCCGGCGCAGGCCGGCGTTAATGGCGAATCCAGCGGCCAGCGTAAGCGCGGGCGGCTTGGGCAGCCCGGCCTGGAAGAGAAAGTGGAGCAGGCTGGCGTGATTCTGATAGATCGAGGTGAGCGAGTTTTCAACGTCAGTGAGTGTAGTAGTCAGAATGAGCTTGACGATGCGGCGCTGCTCGTCGCCGAAGAGCGAGGTGAGCGAGTAGCCGGCCTGGCCGTAGAAGCGGTCGAGCAGACGGATGACCTCAGGAAAATCGGCGCGCTGCACATGGCTGGCGGCTTCCATGGCAAATTCTTCAAAGGCCAGCGAGTCGGAGTCGATGTAAGGCTTGACCGCAGCCGTGATGTTCTGGTCGCCGAAGTGCAGGACAGCGAATGAAAATGCCTGCTCGCGGCCGGTGATGGCGCTGGTAATATGCACGCGGCCAAGCGCCAGCCGCCCACGGCCGGAGTTGAAAATCTCGTACGAGATGCGCTTTACACGATAGCAATAGAGATCGATTTCGTCGGCATAGGACGAGAAAACCGAACTGATAGCGTAGTGCGCAGCCACCTGCTCGAGCGAGAGCTGCATGGTGCCAACGCACTTTTTGTAAATATCGGCGCCGGTGCCCGCGTCAGGTACGTTCGACTTTGCCTCGCCCATGCGCGCTATAAAAGCTGATTCAATGGCGTCGAGTGGCTCGCCGAAGATGCGGCGCGCAAGCTGAAG
>JBEKCW010000382.1:0-5451 GCA_050014675.1 Occallatibacter sp.
AAGGTACGTCCCGCTTCGAACGGGATGGGCTTTCCAAAATGCCCAACGCTACCCCACCCCAGGGACGAAGACCTGTCGCCTGGGACCCCCGTTTCGCGGCGGTAGGAGCAGGACTTGAACCTGCACACGCCTTGCGACGCGAGCCTCGCCTCCAACGAGGTGCGATACCGTTCCGCTCATCCTACCGACTAGTCAAACTGGCGGAGACGATCCGATTCGAACGGATGGTGCCTTTCAAAGGCACGTCGCGTTAGCAGTGCGGCGCCTTAGACCACTCGGCCACGTCTCCATCATCTTTTGGTGGGGATGGAGAGATTTGAACTCTCACGCGCGAAGGCACTGGTTTCTAAGACCAGCGTGTCTCCCATTTCCACCACATCCCCACGACTTACTAACTCCCTGCGACTTGGATACACTTCGACTAATCAGGTTCCTGAGCATGAACCTGTCGACGAAATGGTGGGCTCCCAGGGACTCGAACCCTGAAGAGTGTCACAGCTCTTGAGGCTGCCGCGTCTGCCAATTCCGCCAGAAGCCCACAAAACAAAAGCCCCTCGATCTCTCGAGGGGCTTCGGCGATTCCGTAGATTCTACCTAAATCAGCCGCACCCCTCCATGCCCAGCAAATCGCTGAGTGATTCGGACAGATACGACTTGAATAGGTTCTTCACGAAAACGAGAATAACTCAGATCAAGACAAAGCGCAACTAACTTGTAGGTTATTTCTTGATGTAAGTAGTGACTTTGTTTCTTCAATTGGAGTTGCGTCTTTTTGAAAAGTAGGGCATGATGACATTCATGCTGAATCGAGTTCCATCAACGATACATCACGAAGCGAAAGGCCTCCGGCCGTATTCGCAAGGTGAGGTTGTGTTCATGCCAGGACTCGATTGGACAAGTGCGTAACGCGTTTTCCCAAAGCAAACTTCGAGCCCCTGGCCTGATGGTCGGGGGCTTTTTCGTTGCTGTTTGAAAACCGTTGTCGCGAATTGCCTCTAACGCGACACAAGCAAGTGAGGAGCACTTTCGTGGTACCTATGGAGATTTTCGATAACCATATTCCCGTGTTCGGTCAGGCCGATGATCGTACGCTGAACCAGATTCGAATGTGCGCACGCACCGCCGACAAAGTCGCTCTGATGCCCGACAACCACGTCGGCTATGGCGTGCCGATCGGCGGAGTGGTGGCATACAAGAACGCGATCAGCCCCACCGGAGTGGGCTACGACATCGGCTGCGGAAACAAGGCCGTTCGTGTCGATATGCCTGGCGCGGAGTTGCGTGCGAACATTGCCAGGATCATGGACGATGTGTGGTCGACCATCAGCTTCGGCGTTGGTCAAAGGAATAGTGAGAAGGTGGACCACGTTCTGTTCGATGATGTGGCATGGAAGCTGAAGGCGATTTCTCCTCTCAAGGAGATGGCGCGTAATCAGCTCGGCACTGTGGGTAGCGGCAATCACTACATAGATCTATTCACGGACGAAGAGGATCGCGTGTGGATTGGTGTGCATTTCGGATCGCGTGGATTGGGTCACAAGACGGCTACGCACTTCTTGAAGGCCGCCGGCGCTTCGGATGGGATGGACGTGGTGCCTTGCGTTCTTTCGACCGATAGCGATCTTGGAACTGAATACATCGAGGCCATGCGTCTCGCCGGTGACTACGCCTATGCGGGCCGTGACTGGGTCTGCGGCCGCGTGGCCCAGATCCTGGGAGCGCCGATTGTCGAAGAGGTGCACAACCATCACAACTACGCCTGGCGCGAAGAGCACGAAGGCGAGCAGTTGTGGGTTGTACGTAAGGGCGCGACGCCGGCCTTTCCGGGCCAGCGCGGGTTTGTTGGCGGCACGATGGGTGAGCAGTCGGTCATTCTCGAGGGAGTTGAAAACGAGCATGCCCGTTATTCGCTCTATTCCACCGTGCACGGCGCGGGTCGTGCAATGGGCCGTCGCGAGGCGGCAGGCGTTGTCGATCGCAAGACCGGAGAGGTCAAGCGAGCTGGCAAGGTCACTCCGGAGATGATGCGCTCCTGGGTAGATCGCGCCGGGATCGAACTGCGGGGTGCTGGACTGGATGAGTCTCCGGACTGCTACAAGCGTCTCGATGAGGTGCTTGAGTCTGTCGGCGACACGGTACGCATCTTGCATCGTCTCACTCCGGTCGGAGTCGCGATGGCTGGAGCGAACGAGTTCGATCCCTACAAGGACTGAATTATTAACCGAACTGGCGTCGGCGGGACGTGAACGTTCCAAGCTGCCAGTCCCAAATCAGGCGAATTTTCTTTACTGACGGAGCCTTGAAGGGAGGCGCCATGAAACTAGCGGAAGCGCTGGCAGAGCGTAGTGATTGCCGGGTTCGGGCGGCCAAAACCCGCTCTGCTCAGTTGGAACTCCTCGCTCGGGCGAGTTGGCGCTCAAACTAAGTTTCTAGCCAAATTGCGCGGTAAAGCGCGCAGCGGTACGGGTGTTCTGTATGGTTTCTGTATGGTGAATGTCGATCAAGTTGCTGATTTTATTGAGGCGGTCGAGAGCTGCACAGTTTCTGCGTGGTTTTCCAGGTATCCTGGCCATAAGACGATAAGTTATGGGCCAGCGCATCGGACTGCTCGGTAAATGAAGCCGCCTCCGTGGTAATTCCGGAGAGCGCATATCCAGGTGTCTCAGTGCACGGCACTGGGCAGGAAGCGACTCCCAGGAAAAATGGTGAAAGGCATGGGAGGCGCGATGGACTTAGTCGCCAGCACGGCTCGCGTTATCGTCGCTATGGAACACAACGCGAAGGACGGTGCCTTCAAAATCGTCGAGGAGTGCTCACTGCCGCTAACAGGCAGAAGTGTAGTCCATGAAATCGTTACGGAACCTGGCTGGTTTTACGTTTCCTGTGAACGACTCGAGATGAAGGAAATTGCCCAAGGTGTGACTAAGGAGGAAGTAGCGCAACGAACCGGGTGCCATGTGCACTATTCGCAGCAGCTTTGCCCGATGCTTGCTTTCTGAGATGTTTCGCTATGCCGATGTTTACTGCTCTTATCGACGGCCTCTCGTTCACCGAGTGCTCACGCTGGCGCGACGGTCGACTTTACTTTGCTGATCGCTACACGCGGCGCATTCTTGCAGTTTCGATCGACGGCTCCGTGGAGACCTATGCGCGGACCGATGGCCTTCCGGCTGGCATAGGTTTCCTTCCCGACGGCCGCCTCCTCATTACTTCAATGCGCGATCGCAAGGTCCTCCGCCGCGAGCGTGATGGCTCAATTGTCGAGCACGCCGATCTGTCCGCGCTCGCCGCAGGCCACCTTAACGACATGCTCGTCGATAACCGGGGTCGCGCCTATGTTGGCAACTTCGGATTCGATTTGTTTGGCGGTGAGCCAGCGCGCTCAACGGATCTCATTTGCGTTACGCCCGTCGGCACGCCATCGATTGCCGCGCGCGATCTTGCTTTCCCCAATGGCGCCGTTCTTACGCAGGACGGTCGCACGCTGATCATCGCCGAAACGCTGGCGAACCGGCTCAGTGCATTCACTGTTTCCGATGGCGCGCTGAGCGAGCGCCGCACCTGGGCTGCTTTCGGCGATCCTCCTGCAACAACCGATGTGGGCGAGATCCTTCGAGAGGTGGCCGTTGCGCCCGACGGCATTTGCCTCGACGCTGACGGATATGTCTGGGGCGCCGACGTTCTCAACCGGCGCGTCATCCGGGTTAAAGAAGGCGGCGCAATTGTCCAGGAACTCATGACCAACGACCTCTGCGCATTTGCCTGCATGCTGGGTGGCGACGACGGCCAGACGCTTTTCGTCTGCGCGGCGCCCACGTTTGACGAAACTGAAGCCGCTCGAAATCATCGCTCCTCTATCCTCATGACGAGGGTTGAGGTGCCCCACGCCGGTCTGCCCTGAGCAGGTGTGCGAAATTCTCGAGTCGTGGAGTACAAAACTCCTCAATAGGGTATTTGGGCGGCGCAGCTGATCTTGAGAATCCCCCCAAAGCCTAGAACTGCTCGTCACTTAGCCTCAGCCAAATGGCACCCCTGCCAATCTCGATCGCCAGATTGAGCGCTCCGAAGCAGCGGAAGAAAGACATATAGACGTGGCGTCTTCTCAAACAATTTGCACACCGTTTTCGCGTCGGGGTGTGTGGCCACGGCAGGGGTGCCTATTCTCAAGCGCAACAACCAAGTCGGTGATTGGATTGCGCGGATAAACCGCCCTCAAACTCGGTGATAAAGTCGAATCTGTCAATCAAAAGTGATATAAATCATTTCAGTTCCTCCATATGAAGTGATATTGAGATAGGTGATGCCAAAACAATCTGGATTTGAGTCCCTGCTTCGCCCCTTTGATCGTCGTCGCTTTCTAACGACTGCCGGGTCTGCTGCCATTCTTCCCGCGGTTCTTCGCAGCGCTCGAGCGCAAACTCCTACAACAACGCCCAATAACCGTATTAACCTCGGCGTCATCGGCATGGGGTGGCAGGGGCCTGGCAACACAGACGCCTTCCTCACATTGCCGGACTGCCAGGTGATGGCTGCTTGCGACATCGATGCCAATCATCTGAAGGCTGCAGTCAAAAAGGTTAATGACTCTTACGGAAACAACGACTGCAAGGGTTACCACGATTATCGCGAGCTGCTGGCCCGTGACGACATCGATGCCGTTATGATCGCCGTGCCCGACCACTGGCATGAGATTGTGGCCACCGAAGCCGCCCGGCAGAAGAAGGATGTCTACGGCGAAAAGCCGTTGGCGCACACCATTGCCGAACAGCAATCCATCGTGCGCGCCGTCGAGAAGAATCAGATCATCTGGCAGATGGGCTCGTGGCAGCGTTCCGTTCCGATGTTTCACAAAGCTGCGGAGATCGTTCGAAACGGGCTGATTGGCGAGGTGACCCATGTTGAAGTTGGCCTGCCCGGCGGCAACTCAGACTTCGATGGCGTAGAGAAGGATGCACTCGCAAACCTGGCTTCCAAGGGGCAAAAAGTGGCCAGCCTTGAGCAGATTGTGCCAGGCACGCCTGCCTGGGATCTGATTGTCACCGATCCTCCCAAGGAACTGGACTACGAGATGTGGATTGGCCCGTCGAAGATGGAGCCGTACATCAGGGCTCGCTCTCACAAATCCTGGCGTTGGAACTACAACACCGGCGGTGGCCAACTTATGGATTGGATCGGTCACCATTGCGATATTGCCCACTGGGGGCTCGATTTCGATCACACTGGCCCGTCAGAAATTGAAGGCAGTGGTGAACTGCCACCGGCCGGCGCGGTGTGGAATACCGCACCAAAATACCGATTCGAACTGAAATACCCGCGGAACGTCACCATGACCATTGCGGGTGGCTATCCCGATATCAAGACTGGGGTAAAGTGGATTGGCACCGAGGGTTGGGTATGGGTCGATCGCGAGAAATTTGACGCCTCCAATCCAGCCTGGAAGCAAGGTAAATA
>JBEKCW010000383.1:0-5399 GCA_050014675.1 Occallatibacter sp.
TGGCTTGGAGTTGGATGGGCTGAACGTGATCAGGTATCGATTGCGCGTATGGTTGGCCGCCTCAACCACGCGGGCCTCAAACTTTTTGTCGTTGGTGAACGTGGTGTACTCGCCGCCGCTCTCCTGTGCAATTTCTTTGCTTACATTTTTCTTGAAGGCCTTCACCGCCATGGCCAGGGCTGAAACCATGCTCAGCATGCGGTCATCGCCGTTGTCGGCGGCGTCGTGCAGAAACTCCGCGCGGGCCGGCGAAAACGATACGCTCAGCACCAGCACATCCGACTCGCCGATGCTCTTGATCAGCTGCACAGGCTTGGTGTGCTTGCTGCCGTGGTCGCGCTCTTCGCTTACCACAAGGAGTACGCGGCGAAATTCCTTCGGCTGCAGCTGCAACAAATTCACGCCGTAAGCAACCGTGTCGAGAATCGCCGCGCCGCCATCGCCCGGCTCAAGATTTTTCAGCTCTTTGTCGATCTCGCCGCCGGCATGCGTAAAGTCCTGGATGAGGTGCGGTTCGGAATCGAAGCCGATCAACGCAACCTGGCTTTTAGGCTCACCTAGAAACTCGTCGAGCAGCGGGCCCAGGTGAGCCAGCTTATCGAATTCCAGCACGCTCGCTCCGCCTTCTTCGACGGCGACGACCAGGGCCACGGGCGCCGTATCCATCTCCTCCTGCACGCGAATCTTCTGCGCTACGCCGTCGTCTTCTACAACAAAGTCGCTGGCCTTGAGCCCGTAGATTACGTCGCCGTCTTTCTTCTCAACCAGCGTCGGCACCAGGACTTCGGTGGTAGTCACCTGCAGGTTTTGCGTGCCGGGAGCCGTACTCGGCATCGGCCTGGGATGCTCAACCGGCGGCAATTGCTGGGCGCGCACGGCTGCGCCAACAATCAATCCAAGACAAACGACTTTAAGGGATATGAGGCCGGTTTTGATCATTCGGTGAGGGATCAACAATTCTTTGACTCAGTCTACCTTTTCTTAGACACGTACAGTTTTGAAACGGCACGGATTGATCCGAGCCGACACGCCGCCTCCCGTAGGGAGGCAACGAATTTAGCCCAGGACAAGTTCGCCTCAGCGAATGCAGTCCTGGGTACGCAAACCAAAAAGGACTACAGTCCCGTAAGGACGGCGCGAGGACATTTCATTTTCAGCGACGAATAGCGATAATGTGTTTTGAAAGGGCACGAGTTTACTCGTGCCGACAGGCCCACAAAGTGAGTCAAGGCTTCAGCCGCTGAGGGGACCGCTCTGTTGACTTACTGCCGCCTTGTACGCTGGCATCCATTCGGGAAACACAAAGACCTCTGTCATCTTCGAGATCAGCGCTGTAGCCTCAGACTCGGTGAGCTTTGAACCAATTATCCATGTCCCAGAAGTGCTGTCGATCTCCACTTGGATTTGCTCGGTGTGTTCTTTTCCCGTCAGGGAAACGCGTGGATTTGAGCGCAGGTTCCAAACTGTGTAGGTGGGTTGCGTGCGACTCTGCGCACAGCGCTCGAGGATCGTCACTGTGAGGGCGGCAGAGGTCAGGATCACAAGCCTGTTTCGTCCCACGAGCTCCATGCCTTGGCGTGCGACCATAAACAACCACGCCGCGCAAGCTATCGCCAAGACCCAGCTTCGAGTCGACCCGATAAAACCTCCAAAAAGGCCGTAAACAAAGAACGGAAGCGCTGCCCAAATGATGACTGCCACGAACTCCTCGAATGAGGCCGGATCAGGAATCTCGACGCGAATCCCATTCTCCGTCTTCTCCCACTTCAGCCGTCCTACCAAGCATTCGAGCATCGACCGCTCCTCTCGGCCAGAGAAGGCATCTGCCTTCCTCTGCGATTAATAGGTCACCCCGTAGCGACCCCCATGCAACTGCTGATCTGCCGGCCCCACGACTCCGGTGAAATCACGACCCACGCTTCATGACTTCCGCTTCGCCTCGCGCTCCACCTGCCCGGTCCACGCAAGAAAACTCAACAGCTCCCACCGCGAAGCCCAGACAAATGAGCAGATGCTCGACACCGTCAGCTTTTCAGCCTTCTTGCCGGAATAGGTCTCGATTCTCCAGCGCAGATAAGGGCTGCGCCACGGAGTGAGCCGGTAACCGCGAGTTGCGTTCCAGATAAAGCGCAGCGGCTCAAGCACAGCTGGTTGCCTCTCAACCTTAAGTATATCTGCGCTCCCGAATGGCCAGCAGTCAACTCACTCGGGCATCTTGCTGAACAGGCTGTTCGAGGAAGACTCGAGCTGCGCAATCACGTCTTCGAGGGCGGTTTGCTGCGTCTCATCGAGCGAAAGCTGCGTGGATACGGTGGGAATATCGGCCTGCATCAGATCGGTCTGCGCGGCCGTGAGCTGCGTCTGGGCGTTGGTGGTCGCGGTTGAGGCAGCGGTGACCTGGGTAATCGAGTTGTCAATCGTCACCCGCTGCTGCGAGACGTAATTGAGCGCCGAGCTCAGCGCCTCGGTGTCGTAAACCGCCTGGCCGGTATTCACCGTGCCGGTTGAGTAGTCGGCCACCAGCGCGTTCAGCGCGCCAAATACGCTCACGCCCGAATTGCCGCCGCCCAGAAAAATCTGGCCGCCGGGCACGTTGAGCTGAATCTGCTGTCCGTTGGGCAGCTTGAGATTGTTGATGCCTTCGTCGCCGTTGTAAGAAGTGACCGCGGGCGATGTCCCAGTGGCCGTGGAGAAAGGCGCTGTCTGGGTCTGGCCTCCGGCAAAGATGTACTGCCCCTGGTAGTTGGTGTTGGCCAGCGACTGCACCTCGTCGAGGATTCCCGAGATTTGGCTGCCGATCGACTTTACATCGCTCGCGCTCATGGTGCCGTTGTTGGCGCTGGTGGCAAGCGAAACGGCCTGCGTCAACTCGCTCACCACGCTACCCAGCGCTGAATCCGCCACCTGAAGCTGGCCCGTCACCAGGTCTGAGCTCTGCGTAAAAGAGTCGTCCTGCTGAATCTGGTTTAGAAGAAGCACATTTTGACCAGCGCCCACAGGATTCTGGCTGAGCGACGTGATGCTGACGCCGCTCGAAAGCTCCGAACTCAACTGCTGCTCGCCGGCCTGGGTCTGATCGAGCGAGTTCACGAGGTTAGTAATATAAGTCGGATCAACCTGCATAAAACAGCTCCTGGCTTCTTACTGCTAGCTTTCAGCTTTCAGCTTCGCGCGTCATCCTGTTCGCGGTTTGGATCGACTCTTCGCACCCGCACAATCAAGCTGAAGGCTGAAAGCTAACAGCTAAAAGCTACCTCTACGACACCGCCGTCTGGACGCCCAGATTCAGCGCCGATGTCATTACCGTATTCAGAATGTTGAAGACCTGCGAGGCCGCCTGATAGCTGGATTCGAGCGTCGACATTGCCGCGGCCTCGTCATTCAGGTTCACGCTGGAGATCGCGTTGTTCTGTGTCTGCAACTGGGTGACAGAGGCGTTCTGCGCAGTGTTCTCGGTCTGGACTTCAGAGACGGTCGAGCCCAGAGTGGTTACAAAGTTTGAGTAGTAATCGGTAGGCGTCTGCCCACTCACAATCGCGCCGCTGGCCAGACTCGCCATGGTGATCGCATTCGAGTCATCACCGGTGCCGTCGCCCAAACCTGCCGCTGCAATCTGATTGGGATCGGTCATGGTTACGGCCATAGCCGCGGCACTGCCTGCAACTTGCGCTGGTTGATTGAAGATGTAAAGAGGAGTCGCTCCCGTGCCTGTAACTCCGGCGGAGTTGGTTCCTGTGCCTTCGATGCCATCCAAATCAGTACCGGAGTTGTTGGCTGCGTTCACGCTCGTCGAAATGCTGTAAGCAAGCTGATCGAGCGAGCCAAGCGCGTTGGGAATGTCCTGGTCGCGCGCCGTCAGATAACCGCCCAGTTGCCCGCCGCCCGTAGTGAGCCCCGGGGTGATGTCGCTTCCGCCCAGAAAGAAATCCGTAACCCCGTTTACCGTGCCGGTGGTGAGCTGATAGCTCTGGCTCCCTGAGACCAGCAACTGCCCCGAGGTGGTTGTAATCTCAAGCCCGTTGTTCGATGTCGAAATCTGGTTGATGCCGATCAATTGCGACAACTGGCTAAGGTCCTGCTGGCGCTGGTCTTCCAATGTGCCCGCATCGTCATTGGGCGAGGTGGATTCAATCTGCTGGTTCACCTGGGCCAGCGCGCTGGTGAGCGAGTTCACCTGGCCGGCAATCCCCGACGCGTCCTGATCGATGGCAGCGCTTTGCGAATTCAGGCTGGCCGCGGCGCTCGAAATATCGCCGGAGAGCGTCGACGCGGCCGTGAGCACGCTCTCGCGCAGGGCATTGTCTGTGGGGTCGCTTTCAAGGGATGAAAAGGAATCGAAAAAGTTGGTAATGTCGCTGCCTATGTCGCCGGCCGTCGAACTCGAAGAACCGGAATCGGGCGTAAACAGAGCCTGCATCTGGTTGAGCGCCGCAAGCCGCGTGCCGGATGCCGACGCGAGCTGCTGCTGCTGGTCAAGCCGCTCGTTCAGCACCAGGTCGCGTTGCGAGGTGGCGCCGGTTTCGGTTACGCCCTGGCCCATCGTCATGCCATCGACCGTAATCGGCGCGTTCTCCTGCCAGTCAGGCGTCTCTTCGGTGTAGCCCGTGGTGTTGGCGTTGGCTACATTGTTGGCCACCACGTTCAAGGCCGCCTGATCGGCATCGAGTGCGCCAGAAATCAGCCCGAAGGCGGTGCTAATGGTTCCCATTTCCGCTCTCCGCGTCGCTCTCGATGAAGCTTCCGCAACCTCTCGAAAGTTCCGAATAACCTGCCTTGCCCGCGCGAATCTCCCGCAGGCGCTCCATGACCTTGAGGTTGGCGCGCGTAGCTTCAAGCACCCGGGCAAATACCGCCATGTCGCCCTGCGCCGCGCGAGCCTCAAGGGCAAGCGACTCTCGCTCTGGATTTGTCTTTGGAGGCGGAATCCGCAACAGCGCCTGGCACGAATGCGCCAGTTCCTCAAGCCGCGCAACATCCAGCCGGGCCAGGGCGCGCGTCGCCTCGGTCACCAGCTCTTTCAGTTCCGGCGTGGACGCGTTCATTGCTGCCGCCTCGTTCGTTGACCCGCTCGATACCTCGCTTGCCAATTCCTTCAGCCGCATCGCCCCTTCAACCTTCGTCCGAATCTTCCCTGTCTCAGTTCGAGCCGAACAGCATCGCGTCCACCATCTTTGAGGCGACAGCCGAAGCCGGCACGCTGTACGTTCCCGAGGCCAGCGCGGCCTGGATCGCCGCAACCTTGTCCATGCGGACGCCGTCGCTCGCACTCTCGAGCGAAGCTTCGCTTCCAGCAGTGCTCAAAGTTGCCTGGTCGCCGCTGAGCTCATTCGTGACGGCAGGCCCCGCCTGCGAGCCGCCTCTCGTCGAAGCAGGTGCAGTGGATGGCGCCTGAATTCCGA
>JBEKCW010000384.1:0-5395 GCA_050014675.1 Occallatibacter sp.
GGCTGGCTTGCCTCAAGCGCGTCACGCAGCGCCATGCCGCGGCGAGACGAAACCAGCTTCGCGTGATCCGAGAAGGTGTAGATCGTTACTTTCTCCGCAATCTCGCGCAGCAGGATTGCCAGTCCGTACGCAGCATCGGTACGGCGCATCTCACTACGGCTCGAGATCGGCGACTCCATCGAACCCGAGACGTCGACCAGCAACACCGTGTGACCAGCCAGACGTGCAGCTCGGCCCTCGCCCGCGCGTTCCTCAACTGCCCGGAACATCGCCGACTCGAGCGCCTGCTCCCACTGCGGAGCCACGCGCGCAGCAGCAAGAAAACGGAAGGGCAGAACCCGCTCCGTCTTCATTGCATCGAGCGCGTCGAGCACCAGCCGCTCGCTTACCCCGGCCTGGTGCATGTTACGCAGATTGCGCAACAGCGCCAGTGCACCCAGCTTGCGCTCGGCAAGCAGACGCTCCCACACCTCGCGCCTGGCAGCCTCGCGAACCTCGGCCTTTTCGCCGCGGCCCGCTGCCGAAAGCGCAACCTCCCACGTGTCAGGCGTGGCAAGCTGGTTCTCGGCAAGGCGCTTCCACAGCACAGCCTGGGCCTCACTTGCAGGCCGCGCGTGCGACAGGAACAGCACGTCGCGCAGACGCACTGCGCCAGCCCGATCGTACTTGGCCAGCGCGTACTCGTCGAACTTGCCGAATGCCGCAGCCAGACCCTTCTTCACCTGCGCCGAAAGCGGCTGGCGTCCGCCCGCCCAGTAAATGGCCACGAACTCGCTGAGCTCGTCAGCACGATGAATCACGCGGCTAAGCGTGTCAGCCACAAGGCCGCGATGCGTTGCCAGGCGCGCCATTTCGCGCACCAGGAGCAGTGGAGCGTGGCGCAGCTTCATGCGCTCGCGCGCCTCAACTGCCAGCGCTGCCACCTTCTCAGCCGCAACCTGCGGCACAAGCTCGTGAATGCGGCCGGCAATCTGCACGCCGTCCTCGTAAAACTCGCCCTCCCAAAGCATGCATGAGAGCACGGTGCGGCGCAGCGCCTGCTCCGCGGTAATTACTCGCGCCTTTGCGCCCTCATGCGTGCGCGGAATCTTCAGAATGTTCAAGCGCATTTTGCGCCTCCTTTCAACTCACCTTTTTCCGAAAAACGCTATTCGTAATTGAGCACAAAGTGTCAGGGCATGACTTTAGTCGTGCCGCAAACGAGTCCTAAAGACCGGGGCTTTAGCCCTTGAAGGAAATACCTGCCGGGGAAAAATCGGATGCGGAAGGTGGTGCTCTGAGCTATGCCAGACCGAAGCCCGGCAGCAGAATTCGAATCTGCGACCTCCGCTTACGCGGCGCTCTACCCGAAGTATCCGTACCCTGCGCCACCGGCAGGTTGTTGTTTTCAAATCGCCAGATGAAGTCAACGCGCGATTGCGGCTTCGTCTTCCTGCTGGTCCTCACCGTCATCGTCTTCGACTGCGACCGCCGCAAATCCGGCCGCGCCGAAGCCGCGCACCGGCTTTCTGCGGCTTTCACTGAAGTCCAGCGCCAGCTTGTTCATCTCTTCGTAGTCCGGCCGGTTGCGGTCCCAGTAATCGGTGCATTCGTGCACCGGGAAGGGCACCGGCCTTGCCGGCGTCGAGTTAGTGCAAATTACCAGCAGATCTGTCTCGCGGTAGCCTGTGGTGAACTGCCCGTTCGAGCAGGTGCGGCACAAGTGCGCGTTGCCCACCGGAGTTCCGTTTTTGACATTCACCTTACCCATCACAATACCGTTTCAAATCCGGGAAGGCCGGAAGATTAAAGCCGGGGAACAAACGGTTGCGGTACGTTCAAGTGTCCTGCCACTAGACGACCTGAGATTGCGCCCAGGGCAGGAATCGAACCTGCGTTTCTCGCGTGTCGATGCGAAGTAACCGTAACCTACACCACCGGCAGAATTGTTGTTAGTTACACAACTCAACTGAAACACTTGACCGGGGAACAAACGGGGCGGTATCGGTGCTCTGCCATTGAGCTACTGAAGCCTTTACTCTTCAGGCGGGACTCGAACCCGCAACCACCGGCTTACCATGCGAAGTAACCGCTTCCTACACCACCGGTCAAAACCATCAACAAACAACACACAACCAATCCCACGCCGGGGAACCAGGCGAAATGATTCGGCCTACGGACCTCTGCCTCTGCGGCGCCTTGGTTATCAGAGCCTTCCCTGCGGCCTCGATAATCACCGCAAGAACTCCGGAGACTACGCCTCCGCCCCGCACAGTGAGTATTCCGCCAGGTTCTCCTGTCCCGATTGCTCGTGTTTGGCGGAGTAGAAGTAACTCATCTCTATCACCACCGGCGTTCACTTACTAACTCTGAGTTAGTTACAATTCTCCCGCTTACCGCGCACAACAAGTCGCGGCGCCGAAGCGTCAAGCACTGACTCAGAACCTACAACTCTCCCGAGGAAACAAACGAAGACAGGCCTTTTGTCGATTTGCAGTCGAAGTACCTGTGTTCTTCACCACTCGGGCGAATTCAAATTGTCGTAACAGATGCGCAGGAGAGATACGATTGCAGCTTATGGGTGATAGACGAACCACGCCCGGCAACCGGTCGAGCTCAAATTGAGCTTTTCCAGCCTACGCATCGAGATTTGCGTTGTAAATGTCATCGGGCGTTCTCCTACGCAGTTAGTACTGTGCCATAAGTCGAGTAACAATTGCAAGTAGTTAGATTAATTTATTTTCCCAACTTACCCCATCCAACTAAGTCGCCAAGTTCGCTGTTCCCTTGTTCCCTCGTTCCCTCGTTCCCTTGTTCCCTTGTTCCCTGCTTCAAGCAATCGCCACAAACCGCAGCCGCACATAATCCGCAATCCAGTTGCCGTCTTCGTCGCGCAGTGCCTGCGCCAACAGCTCTTCTGTTTCGCTGACCACTTTCTCCCGCGCGGATTCAGGCAACGAGTCGATGACGCCTTTACGAAAAGTTTCGAGCCATCCTCGCATGCCGCTTGCAGGCAGCGGCGTGGGCCTAGGAATGATCTCCATCCTTCTAACTTTGAACCCATGCTTTTCAAGACGGCGCTTGTAGGCATCGCGACTGGGATAGTAATTCACGTTGTCTTCGCGGCCGGCAAATCCATTGCGCTCGAGAACCGCGATCAGTGCAATGCGAATCGCCGCAATGTTGCCATGCCCACCCATTTCGGCTACAAATCGTCCGCGCTTGCGCAGAACCCGATGCACTTCGGCCATCATTTCGTCTTGCCCGCGCACCCAGTGCAGAGCTGCGTTCGAAAACACCGCGTCGAATTCGCCATCGCCGAAGGGCAACTTCTCGGCTTGTGCGATCACTGATCCCACCCCGCGCGACCTTGCCGCAGCCACCATTTCAGCAGAAGCATCCACGCCACTCATCACGGCCCCCTTCGCCGCAATGCGCGCGGTCAACTGTCCGTCGCCGCAGCCAAGATCGAGAATTCGCTCGCCCTTTCTCGGTAACAGCCATCGCAGCACGTCGCCAGCGAGCTGATGCACAAACGCGCCGTTCTGGCCGTACGCTTTGGGATCCCAGGTCTGCGCCATAAGAAATAGCCCTCCGCAATCCAGTGTGCGCGTTCATGCATCCATAAGACAAAGCTATTTTTAGTTGAAACTCGATAACAATCGCTTATGGACTCAAACGCTCATGAGCTCACTTAGCCGCCGATGTCCCAGGCAAGCCTCACTTCCTGTTGCCTGTCCCAGCCTTCGATATAGTATTCGCGGTATTCAATCCGAGTTTCCATTGCAGTGTTCCTGGGGCGCCAAATCACTCCACCTCCGTAGTCGGCCGCATTGCCGGTTTTGAAAAACCGTATATATCCACCATTCAAATAAACGAATAAGTGGTTCCGCGAATCATCCGTCGGATGCTTGTCAGTGTTAAATGTTGGCTGCAGATTCGCGGCAAAAACGCCATCGACCGTTCTGGCCGGCGTATGCGCGAGTCCAAGCTCAATTACACCGCTTGGAAAGATGGGATGGCGAAAACTGCCCGTATCGCTACCGCCGATAAAGACGCCGCCCTCGCCCAAATTGCCACCCGCGCCATAAACTCCAGCCAAAATGAATTTCTCTGCGTTCTGATTCTCCGGCTGGCTGCTGCTCTGCGCAGTTGGCGCCGTAGCGTCGACTGATTTTGGCGTCACCGCCTGCGAACTGCTCTCCTGCGCTCCGCAAGGCAACGCAATCATCAAGCCAATAGATAAAACAGCGACCTTCACCATAGAAGCCTCCATGAGTTTCTATGGCAATTGTGATTTGGATTGAATATTTGAGAGTGCGTGCATCTGACACTCTCTCAGGTGTCACAGCAGGTTGGCGCAGTAACCTGCCTCGCGTTCTTAAAGCGACTGCACCGGCACCAGCGTCAAATCGTCCACCAGGCCCACTTCCTTCTGCACAAAGGGCTCGCCATAGGTCACGCCGGCCAGCATTCCGTAGTGCCGCGCCTCGGCAAACGTGCGCTCGCGTATCTCTTCTTCGGGCACAAACAATCCGCTGCCCGCCTGCTGATTCGCGTACTGCGAACGGTAGGCCATCAAAGCCTTGTGGCGCTGCTCGATGAACGGCGTAATGTCAACCACAAAGCTCGGACGCACGTCGGCATACAAGCTGGCGTAGACAATCTTGAAAGGCCGATGCGGTTCCCCGCCCGCCTCAACCTTCTTGAGCCCGGCCACAAAGCACGCGTCGTAACCGAGCGTGCCAACCATCGCGTGGTCTGGATGCCGCGCCTGCCAGTAGGGAAGAATCACAACCCGCGGGCGCAACTGGCGCACTACGCGGGCAATGGCAATGCGGTTTTCAACGGTGTTCTCGATTGCGCCGTCTGGAAAGTCAAGCGCCTCACGCCAGCCCACGCCCATGATCCGCGCGGCTTCTTCGGCCTCGCGCGCACGCTCTTCCGCGGTTCCGCGCGTTCCCGCTTCGCCCTTGGTAAGATCGAGAATCGCGGTACGCAATCCGCGCGAGGCCATTCGCAGCAGCGTCCCGCCGCAGGTCTGTTCCACGTCGTCGCGATGCGCGGCAATGGCCAGAACGTCAGCGTGGAATTGCGCAGCCTCTGCAATCATGGCTGGTCTCAGCTTAGTAGACGGTGTTATTGCCGTCGGTGTCGGCGTCCATATAGGCCACGTCGTAGGCCGTGCCGGTTACCGTCACGTATTGGTTGTCGATGGCCGTTCCATCAGTCGTGGTGTAGATGTACACCTGTCCACCCTCGGCGGTGTAGATTTTGTGCAGCCCTGTCACTGCGGCAATGCCCGTGGCATCGCCAAGATACGGCTCGAGCAACGTCACCGATTGCGTGGCAGTGTTGTACATCGTCAGGCAGCCATAACCGGTCACTGAGTTGGTTGCGTAGCGCACCCCGTTGG
>JBEKCW010000385.1:0-5382 GCA_050014675.1 Occallatibacter sp.
ATGCTGCTGGGCGCATTTTTTGAAGCGATTCTCCAGGGTTTCCGCGGTGCGCCGGCCAGGAATCTACAGTTACTGCGCGACGATGCGCAGGCCATGCGGCAGGGCAACGATCAGCTTTTGGATGCGAGCCGCAATGAGCCGTCGAGCGCGGGCTGGCCCGAAGGCCTGAACATGCTTTCGCAATTCGGCCGCTCGTTGTTTGAAGGGTTGCTTGCGCTCGAACTTGCAGTGAGGGACAGTCATGAGGACGCATATGCGCAGCGGCTTGAACCGGAACTTGGAAAGCTTGCCGCCGACATCCATAGCGGCTTTAATCATGTGGCGAACTGCATTCACAAGTGGCGTTTCGACGCGCTGCCGCACGGTTTCAGCCTTGAGCAGGACATTGCCGATCTCGAAGCGCGGACGGAAGCGGTGCGTGGAACTGGATTGAGATTTTCGCAGGCGGAGATTTTTCGCGCCTACGCCGTGCAGCTGCATTTGAAGCAGATTGCGCAGGTTTTGCGCGCCTCACGCGTTGAAACCAGCCGGGCCGTTAGGCAAACGCACGAGTAGCCGCGACATTTCGAACAATTCAAACCGCGAGCTGATCGGTATAGACGGCCATGCCTACCACGGCATCAGCGCCAAGCGCGTCGAGCTCGTCGATCTCCTGCTGGCTGCGGATGCCGCCCGCGACGATGAGCTGGCGTGGGGTGAGTTTGCGAAGTCGCGCGGCGGTTGCGATGGGGAAACCCTGCATCATGCCTTCGCCATCGACATGCGTGTAGAGAAAGGCCGCAACGTAAGGCTCGAGCTCAGGGATGGCTTCATCCGGTGTGAGCTCCACCTGGGCCTTCCAGCCCCTTACGGCGATGCGACCGTTTTTTGTGTCGATGCCGGCAACAATTTTATGGGCGCCGATGGCTGTAGCGAGCTCGGCGGCGAATGCGGTATTGACCTTACCTTCCTGCGAAAAGAGAGCTGAGCCGAGAATCACGCGCTGCGCGCCCGCCTCGAGCACCTGGCGTGCGCGGTCAATGGTGTGAATGCCGCCGCCGGCCTGAACGGGCAGGCGCTTTGCGATTTGCGCGACGAGCGCGGCGTTGTCGCCCTGGCGCATGGCCGCGTCAAGATCGATGAGTTGCACGAGCGGATACTTTGAAAATTTCTCGATCCAGTATTCGAAGTCGTCGAAGGCGAGTCGAAGTTTCTCGCCCTGAACAAGCTGTACGATGCGGCCGCCCAGCAGATCGATGGAAGGAATCAGCATGGCAGCCTCACGGAGACGCCGGATTTTTCAAGCTCCTGCTTGAGCGAGCGCGAAGTGGAGATGCCGAAGTGAAAGATGCTTGCGGCGAGGGCAGCATCGGCCTTGCCGCGCGCGAAGACCTGGGCGAAGTGGGCCACAGTGCCTGCGCCGCCCGACGCGATGACGGGAATGCTGACCGACTCCGAGACGGTAGCGGTAAGCTCGCAGTCAAAGCCGGCGCGGGTTCCGTCGGAGTCCATTGAGGTGAGCAGAATTTCGCCCGCGCCGCGTTGCTCGGCCTCGCGCGCCCACTCGACAACACGACGGCCGACGGGCTTACGGCCTCCGTGGACGAAGACCTGCGCATCGCGAATCGGGTCAGCGGCGGCGGGATCGCGGCGCGCGTCGATGGCGACAACTACCGCCTGCGCGCCGAAACTGGCACCGATGTCGGTGATGAGCGAGGGATGGGCTAGCGCTGCGGAATTTATGCTCACCTTGTCGGCGCCCGCTGTGAACACCTGCTCGGCGTCGCGGGCTGACTTGATGCCGCCGCCCACACAGAAGGGGACGAACAGCTCCTTCGCGGTGCGGCGCACGGTATCGAGCAGAGTCTGGCGGCCTTCATGCGTGGCGGTGATATCGAGCAGGACGATTTCGTCTGCACCTTCGCGAGCGTGGCGCGCGGCCTGCGTGGCGGGATCACCGGCATCGACGAGGTCGATGAACTGCACTCCCTTGACCACCCGGCCGGCGTGAACATCGAGGCAGGCGATGATGCGTTTGGTCAGCATGTTGATTCCTCTGCGCCGAGCGAAAGAAAGTTCTTGAGAATTCTCAGGCCGGTCTCGCCCGATTTCTCAGGATGGAACTGCACGCCGAACACGTTGCCGCGCTCCACTGCGGCGGCGAAGGGTTCAATATAGTGCGTGACGGCCGCGGTGTCGTCCGTTACGGGAGCTTTGAAGGAATGCGTGAAGTAAACGTACTCGCCGGGTTGGACGCCCGCAAGCAAGCGTGAGCCGGGGAGCGGATCGAGCGAGTTCCAGCCGACGTGCGGGACTTTTTCGTAGCCCTCGGGAAAGCGCGTGCATGTTTCGGGGAAGGTGCCGAGGCCGGATTGCGAAGGTGCTTCGGTTGATCCTGCATAAAGCCACTGCATACCCACGCAGATGCCGAGGAAAGGCACGCCATGTGCGATGGCCGCGCGGATGGCGCCGGTGAGTCTGGTTGCATCGAGCCGCTGGGTTGCCGCGAAGTGGCCTACTCCCGGCAGCACAATGCGTTCAGCCGATTCGACCAGCGAAAGATCACCGTCAGTGACTTGTGTCTCGGCGTCAAGGTGGTGCAGCGTCTTGAGCACCGAGGTTAGATTGCCGGCTTTGTAATCGATTACGGTGACGCGCATGTGTTTTCTGACCCCAGGGGCTAAAGCCCAGTACATATTATGGGCATTATCGGCACGACTAAAGTCGTGCCCTGACACTTTGTGTCTACTCAAGAATGTTTTCGGAACTTTCTACAGCAATCCCTTGGTTGAGGGCAGCATCTGGCCCAGTTGTTTGTCGCGGGAGCAGGCCACGCGCAGCGCGCGCGCAAAAGCTTTGAAGATGGCTTCGATCTTGTGGTGGTTGGAGCGGCCGTACATGGTTTTCACGTGGACATTGGCGCGTGCGCCGCGAGCGAAGCCTTCAAAGAAGTCGGTTACGAGTTCGGTTTGGAGATCGCCGACTACGCGCGTGCGCACTTTTGTTTCCACCGCGAAGGCCGCGCGACCGCTCAGATCGACGGCGGCGATGGCCAGGGTCTCATCCATGGGCATGAGGAAGTAGCCAGCGCGAAGGATGCCGCGCTTATCACCGAGGGCGCGGTCGAAGGCCTCGCCGAGTGCGATGCCCACGTCCTCAACGGTGTGGTGCTGGTCTACATCCAAATCGCCATTGCACTTGAGCGCGAGATCGAAGGCTCCGTGACGCGTAAAGAGCTCGAGCATGTGGTCGAAGAAGCGAATGCCGGTTGAAACGGTGTAGCGGCCTTGTCCCTCGATTGTCAGCGTCAGGTCGATCTGCGTTTCGGCGGTATGGCGGACCACGGTGGAGGTGCGGGACTTTTTGTTCTTGCTATCCCAGGTCTCAGAATCGAGACCCGGGGCACCCGCTTTTTTACCTTTGGAAGCAGCTTTCATACGGCATCTTCTCCTGCGCGCAGTGCGGCCATCGTTTTATTAAGTGCTTCAGTGGCGTGTTTCATTTGCTCGCGTGTACCAATCGTAATGCGCACGCGGCCATCGCAGCCGGGGTCGCTGGAGCGGTCGCGTACCAGAACTCCGGCGGCACGCATCAGGCGTACAAACTCGGCATGTCTAGCTCCGATATCTAGAAGAATAAAGTTGGCGCGACTGGGCCAGCGGCGAACACTCGCGGCGTCGAGAGTAGCTTCGAAGCCGGTGCGTGCAGCAAGCACCTCGCTCACGTACCAGTCGAGATACGCCGTGTCTGCGAATGCCGGCGGCAGGCAAGCCAGCGCGATGGAGTTGACACTGTATGGCGACAAAACACGGCGAATCCAGCGCATAAGCTCGACCGGGCCAGCAAGCAGGCCGAGGCGCAGTCCGGCGAGACCATAGGCTTTTGAAAAAGTGCGGGCGACGATGAGATTGGGAACAGTGCCGACGAGGTCCATGACAGTTTCGCCGTGAAAGTGGAAGTAGGCCTCGTCGACGAGAAGCACCGCATGCGGCGCGCGCTGCGCTAGTTCAAGCAACTGGGCGCGCGTGGCGGCTGATCCCGATGGGCTGTTGGGGTTGGCGATGGCGATGATTTTTGTCTGCGGCGTGATTGCGGCGATGAGGCGGTCGAAAGGGAATTCGAGGTCATCGCCAGCTTGCACAGTAATCGCACGTGCGTCCGTGGCCGAGGCATAGACCTCGTACATTGTGTAAGTGGGCACGGGCAGCAGCAGTTCATCGCCGGCATCGAGGAATGCTTCGAAGAGCACGTGGATGGCTTCATCTACGCCGTTGGTGAGGGCGACCTGTTCGGGCTTGAGGTCAAGATGTGCGGCGACAATGGCCTCGACCGGTTCGCGTTCGGGGTAGCGCGTGAGGGAGCCGGCTGAGATTTGCGATAGCGTCTCGCGCACTTTGGGTGAGCACTCGAGGGTGTTCTCGTTAAAGTCGAGACGCAGGGCGTCGCGGCAGCCGAGAGGAGGGTGATACTCCTTCATGGCCTGGACGCGGGCGCGGGGCGCGGGTGTTGTGATGGTGGGTGATTGTGTCATATTGCGATCCTATGGGTGATGACAAAAGCAAATGCAGGTCCTTCGACTCGTCCTTTGGACTCGCTCAGGATGACATGGGTTGATGGAGAATTGTGGTTTCCCACCCTTGCGCGGGCGGAATCGAGAAGCAGGTCCTTCGACTCCGCTGCGCTTCGCTCAGGAGTGGCACGGAGCTTGATTAACAAGGCAATCATTGGGGCCTCCTTTTGCCGAGGCGTGTGCGGATGGCTTCAGCGTGGGCGGTTAGGCCTTCAGCGTCGGCCAGCAGCGCCGCCTTTGGTCCCAGCGCGGCGACGCCATGGCGCGAATATTGCTGCACGGTGATGAGCTTCACGAAGTCGTTGACGCTAAGGCCGCCGCGGACGCGAGCCATGGCGCCGGTGGGCAGCGTATGGTTGGGCCCGCTGATGTAGTCGCCCATGGGCTGCGCCGACCAGCGGCCCACAAAGATAGAGCCGGCGTTCTCAATCCACTTGAGGTCGCTCGCACTATCGATAGTGAGGTGCTCGGGTGCGATGCGATTGGTCAGCGCGCGCGCTTCGTCAACGCTGGCAGCAACGATCGCCAGGCCATTGCGGTTGAGCGACTCGCGGGACACAGGATTGTTGCGGCTGCGCAGTTTTGTCTCGGCGATGACCTCGCGGGCGAGGTCATCGTGCGTGGTGATGAAAATGGCAAGGGCCTCGGGATCGTGCTCGGCCTGGGCGACCAGATCGGATGCGATATCAGCTGCCCGGCCACGATCGCTGGTGACGACAATCTCAGTTGGGCCGGCGAGCATGTCAATTGCGCAGTCGAAGGCGACGAGCTTTTTGGCGGCGGTGACGTAGAGATTGCCGGGACCGACGATCTTGTCGACGCGGGGGATGAAT
>JBEKCW010000386.1:0-5363 GCA_050014675.1 Occallatibacter sp.
GGCCTTAGGTTTATGCTGCTGAGATGCGGCTCGCGCCCCAAGAAACACGCACATATTTGGTCACGGCCGTGGCCGCTGAACGCCGCAGCCTCTTTCAGGTGACGGCCACGGCGGAGTTGTTTGAGCGGACCCTTCTCGACTATCGCGGTCAGGGTAGGTTTCTCTTACATGCGTTCGTCATCATGCCTGACCATTTCCATGCTCTGATTACTCCTGCTCCGGAAATCTCATTGGAGAAGGCGATGCAGTTCATTAAGGGCGGATTTTCCTTTCGTCTGAAAAGCAAGCACGAAGTATGGATGCGCAGCTTCAACGAGAGCCAAGTCTCTACGGAAGAGAAATATGTGAGCTGTGTGAGGTATATCGAGGAGAACCCGGTACGGCGGTGGCTTGTTGCGACGCCGGAAGCGTATCGGTTCAGCTCTGCCGCCCGCGGAGTGATTGACCCGATGCCGTTGCACATGCGGGGGAAATAGGGCCCGGGCCTGAAGGCCGCCAATTTAGCCGCTGTATTCAGGGACCTGAAGGTCCCTGCTCCCTCCCTAAATGTGCTTGGCTGCATTCGGCTCCCTCCGTAAGAGTACCTGCCCAATGCCCTAAAATGAAACCTGCAGCAAACTGAGAGCAGGACTCCACAAACATGACAGCAGAACTTAAGAGCTCACTTGTATCCGCTATAGAATCGGCTGCCGCGCAGGCTGGCCTGGTGCTTGTATCCGCCACGCAGAGCACCGGCACCGATGACCGCACCACTGCCATCTTTCAGCTTGGCCTGAAGGGCGGCGAGGGCGCCGGCAAGACGCTGAAGCTTGAGCTCACTGACGGCTTTGACTTTGACAAGACGCACCTGCTGCCGGAGATGACGGCGCACCTGGCGGGCGAGGCCAAGCGGCTGCGCAATCCGCGGCCGGAGTGCTACGTGACGCTGGGCGGAATTCCGCTGTCGTTCGGCGAGTTTGAATGGCCCTTTCACCGGTCGACCAGCGGGGCTGACACCTACATTGTGCATGGCACCATTGAACTGGCGGACGGCAGCGACCACAAGCTGCACGCCAAGCTTGCGGCCAGCGTGACGGTGACCTTTGCCGAGATTGTTCCGGCCATGGAGCAGCCGTATGCCGAGAGCTTTGTGTATAACGCCATCCGCAAGACGGTGGATTTTGGGCAGCTGGAGTTTGTGAAGAGCGGCAACCGGCAGCCGGTTCCGGTGACCACGCGGTTCTATAGCCGCTGGCAAAAGAAGTTCCTGTTTACGGAGACCGACGACAACGAGCGCCTGCGCTACCTGCTGAGCAAGGTTTACTGGCTGAGCGGGGTGCTGGGCGCGAATAAGCCGGTGTGGATTGCCGACGGCCGCGACGCGCAGTACCTGAACACCACCGAGGCGGAGCTGCTGCGCATGGCCGGGCACGAGGCCGGCGAGGGGCTGGTGGTGCTGAACGGCGAGTTTGCCGCGGCCACCCCGGCGCTGATGGCGCGCGCCGCCGAATACCAGGCCATGCTGGACGCGGCCCTGGACTTTACCAAGCCCAAGTTCAACGAGAGCATGCGCTCCGGCCACGCGAATATGTAAAGGCAGGGGTCAGGGGTCAGGGGTCAGGGGTCAGGGGTCAGGGGTCAGGGGTCAGGGGTCAGGGGTCAGGGGTCAATCAGCGAGTCAGCAAGCCAGCCGCCTGGCCCGTGAACCCCCGCGCCGTAGGCGCAGTGGATGTTAGCCCCGCACTTCAGTGTGGGGTAGGAGCCCCCCAAAAAGCCCCGGAGTCCCGTAGGGACGATGCCGCGAAATCATTTGCCGGTAATTAACTCACTTTGCGCTATGCTGGGTTTGGATAAGAGATTTGCCAGCCTCGCGCGCCTTGCTTCGGCTGGGAAAAAGGGGATCCCAAAAAGGGCCTCCGTTTTTTTCCCGTGAACCTGTGAAACGTGATCGAGCAGAATCAACCGCGTAGCGGCAACCCCTTCACAGTTCCACAGCCCGGCAAGCCAATTACTCGTTTCGCAGCGCCTGAATGGGATCGATGCGCGATGCGCGCCACGCGGGAATGACGCATGCCAGCGCAGCCACGGCGAGCAGCACTGCGGCAACCGCGGCAAAAACCTGCGGATCGAGCGGCTTGATTTCATAGAGCAGGTCGCGCATCAGCTGGCCGGCTTCGAAACTTGCTCCGAGTCCCACAACCAGCCCAAAGAACGCGGGCCGCATTCCATCCATCAACATCTTCCGCATCACGTCTTCGCGCTTCGCGCCCAGTGCTATGCGGATGCCGATCTCGGTCGTCCGCTGCGCCGCGATGTAGGTCATCACGCCGAATAACCCCACGGCGGCCAGTAGCAGCGATAGCGTTGCGAACCCCGTAAGCAGCGTCGCGTTGAAGCTCTGATCGAAGGTTCGCTTGCCCAGCAACTGGTTCATGGTGAGCACGTCGGATACGGGCAGATCGCTGTCCATCGCGGCGACGATGCGCTGAACCGGCAGAGCGTATTGCTCCACGTCATGACCGGATCGAATCACAAGCGTGCCGACGGTCTCCTCTCCGGCATTGAGCGGGAAGTACATCATGGGCAGCGGCTTCTCGCCGATGCTGTACCGTGTATCGCCGACGACGCCTGCAATCTCCGCGGTGCGATGCACAAATGCGACATACAAGTGTTTGCCGATGGGGTCTTCGCCGGGAAAGTACTGATTGGCTAACGACTGGCTGACGATCACTTCGTTCGCGGCATCCAATCGCTTGCCGCCGTCGAATGTGCGCCCGCGCAGGATTGGAATGCCCATCGCGTTGAAGTACTTGGGGTCGGCCCAGCGGAAGATGGCGTCCGGGACAGTGCCCTGCGGCAGGAGCGGGTGCTCGACAATGGTAAAGGTCCAGTCGCCCCAATATCCCTGGCCGGGAACGGCCGTCACAAAGCCTGCCGCATCCACGCCGGGCAGGGCGCGCACGCGCTCCAGCAGCGTGTCGAAGAAGTTGGCGCGCTGGGCTCCCTTGGCATAGCGCGCATCTGGAATACCGAGGTGCATGGTGAGCACGTTTTGCGTGATGCAGCCCATGTCGGCGGAGCGCAGCCGTTCATAGCTCTTGAGCAGCAGGCCGGCGCCAATCAGCAAAATCACGGTCAGTCCGACTTCGACTGTGAGCAGAACCTTGCGCAGCCTGGCCCCCGCGTTGCCGCCGCTCACCGAGCGCGAGGCTTCATGCAATGCGCTCAATACGCTTTTATCGCTGCCGCTGAATGCCGCAATCAACCCCGAAAACAGCGCGCACAACACGATGATGCCAACGGTGAACGCGGCAACAGCGGCATCGATGTGGATGGATTCGACGCGGCTCATGTCAGCGCGCGTATGTTGCAGCCACGCGAGCGCCGCTGCGGCCAGCACCAGGCCAAGCACGCCGCCCGCCGCGGAAAGCAGCAGGCTCTCCGTCAGCCGTTCGCGCATCAAGCGCAGCCAGCCGCCGCCTAGCGCAGCGCGAATGGCCAACTCCTTGCGGCGTGCCGCAGCGCGCGCCACCAGCAGATTGGCCACATTGAGGCAGGCAATCAGCAGCAGGCAACAGGTCGCATCCAGCAAGATATAAAGCGGCTTCTTGATGTCGCCAACAATGTCATCCAGCATTGGACGGCTGTTGGCGCTTCTGTAGATAACTGGTTCGCCGAGGTGCGCGTTGTGGATGCGCAGGGAGATGAGGCTCAGATCGGCTACGCCCTGTGCCGCGCTCACTCCCGGCTTGAGGCGCCCAACCACGCGAAATGAGTGGTTGTTATACGAGGTCATCCACTCCTCGGGCCAGTCGTGGTAGACCGCCGTCCACAGCTGCGTTTCCGGGTCGGGAAAATCGAACCAGGCGGGCATTATGCCAATGACGGTATACGGCTGAGCGTCCAGATAGATGGTCTGGTTCAGAATGGAGCGGTCGCCGCCAAAACGGCGCTGCCACAGGCCCCAGCTCAGCAATACCGTGCCGTTGGCGGCGGGGCTGTCATCGGATTGAGTAAAATCGCGGCCCAGCGCGGGCTGCACTCCCAGTGTGCGCAACAAATCCCAGGAGATCAATGCGCTATAGAGCTTCTCCGGCAGCTGCCCGCCGGACCCGGAAAGCCCCACCCGGCTGTCCTTCGCGAGCGCGAGGCCGCTGAAACTCCGGTTCTGCTTCTTCCACTCGCCGTACACGCCGGGAGCAACCACGTTAAAGTCTGGAGCGTCGTTTTTATGAAGGCCCCACTCGTAGAGCATGACCAGGTGATCCGGATCCTGAAATGGCAGGGGCTTGAGCAAAACACCGCGCACCACCGTGAACAGCGCAACGTTGGCGCCAATGCCCAGCGCCATTACCAGAATGGCGATGACAGTGAAACCGGGAGTGCGGCGAAGAGCGCGCAGGCCAAGTCGCAAATCTCGTGCCAGGGATTCTAGCCAGAACCACGGCCAGGTTGCATGGGTTTGTTCGCGAATCAGGGTGGGATTGCCGAAGGCGCGCAGGGCGGCGTAGCGGGCTTCGTTTGCAGGCACGCCATTTTCGCGCTGCTCTTCTTCTTCGAGCTCAAGGTCATACTGGAGTTCGCGCTGGAGATCTGCGTCGCGGTTTTTTTTGCGCCACCAACTCATGCGTTGCCTCCTGCCGTGCTCTCTTGTTCCCTTGTTCCCTGCTTTTTCAGCTCTCCTCGGCGGTTGGCCACATGACGCGCGCTACGGCCTCGGCCATTTGCTTCCATTGCGACTCCTCTACCATGAGCTGCTTGCGGCCCTTTTCGGTGAGGCGGTAGTACTTGAACTCGCGGTTGCCGCCCGGAGCTGTCTCCCATTTGGAAGCGACCCATCCGCGCTCTTCAAGGCGATGCAGCGCGGGATAGAGAGAGCCGTGCTGCATCTGCAGAAACTCGTTGGTGGTGCGCTGGATGTGTTTGCCGATTTGATGTCCGTGAGCCGGACCGTAGAGAAGTGTGCGCAGGACGAGCATGTCGAGAGTGCCCTGCAAAAGGTTGGCGCTTTGCTTTGCCTTTTTAGCCATGGTAGACGTTCGACCCTCGATGGAGATCGATGGTAGACATTCGACTATGGGTTGTCAAGGGGGTTGGCGGGGAAGGCGAAGTTGTGCGGACGCACGATAGGGCGGGGCGTCGTCCCTACGGGGCCCGGTCGAGTTTATCTTGACGCTTTCCCCACTCTTCCACCCCAGGAAACAAAGGCCGTTTCTTGGGGGCCCCGGTGAAGCGCGGGGCTAACAACCACTGCGCCTACGGCGCGGAGTTGAGGACCAACTCGCCGACTTGCTAAATGTTCCCTGTTCTCTGTTCTCTGTTCTCTGTTCTCTGTTCTCTGTTCTCTTTTTATTGCAGCGGCTGGCCGCAAGTTCCACAGAAGC
>JBEKCW010000387.1:0-5362 GCA_050014675.1 Occallatibacter sp.
TGCCTGATGAAGTTATAGTCGGGCCGCTTGTGATAGGCCACGATGCACAGGAAGCAACTAAGCGCGTAAAGGATGAATGTTCCGAAGTTTGAAGTAAGCGTGATAGCAAGGAGCGAGTTGGGCAGCGCTGCCAGGGTGTTGTGCGATGGATAGCCGAAGCTTGAAAGAACGCCGTGCGGCAGGGCTGCGATGGCGGCATCGGTGGGAGCCGAGGCATCGCCGAATACCAGCGTGAGAGCGACCACACCGATGAACGCCGAAATCACAGCCAGCGTCCAGATAGCCCGGCGAGGCGAGAGCGACTTGGCGTGCAACATGCCGAAGTGCTCCGGCACCTCTTCGTCCTTGCCCATGGCATACGTCACGCGAGCGCCGGTGTTCATGCAGCTCAACGTAGTACCGATGAGTGCAAAGAAAACCGTGACAGCCTCGGCCAGCATGAAGTACCTGCCGTGCCCCTGGCCCAGCAGCGCGTCGCCCACAATGATCATCATGTCGCCAATCGGCGCGGCTGAGCCGGTGGCGCTTTGCATCGTATAACCCGAATTCAAGAAGTAATTGGCTGCAAAATATTCGAATAGATAACAGACCAGGCCTTGTATCAACAGCGATGAGATAACTGCAATCGGTATATGTTTGGTTGGGTTCTTAGCCTCGCCTCCCATCGAGGTGACCGATTCAAATCCGACCAGGATGAGAATTGCGACCGTGGCCTGGATGAATACGAAGCTGATCTTGTGGGCGCCGACGACCGAAGCTGCATTGGGATGCGTAAGAAAGTTGCCGCTCGAGTCGGTGGTGGGATAGCTGATGGTGAAGGGAACCGGCTTGCCTGAGGCGTCAAGCTGCGGCAGCGGATTGCCGCTGGCGTCGCGCATGATAGAGCCGTCTTTGGGGCTGGTGGCGAACTGATAGGAATAAGTTGCGAGCGACTGGCCGTCGTAATTGAAGGCCGGAGAACCAGTGGGATGGCTGGCGCGATACTGCAGTGCCAGCACGCTGAAGACCACAAGAGCCGAAATCTGCACGAGGTTGATGGCGATGTTCACGGCGGTTGAAGCGCCCGCGCCCTTCGACGCGATCCAGGCCACGAAGAACGAGAAGACGACCGCAACCAGCATCATGAAGATGGGCCCCGGATTGGAGCCGCTCATGAAATTCGGATACAGGAAACCAACTACGTATCCCACAAAGATGCCGGTGGTAGCCACCATCACACCGGGGTAAACCCAGTAGTAAAGATGCGAGCCCCAGCCCACGATGAACTTGGCGATTCGCGCGTACTTGAAGCCGGCGTCGTGCGAAAGCATGGCCTGCTCGGCGTAGTAGTAGCTCGAGCCCGTGCCGGGATACAGTTTGGAAATCTCGGCATAGGCAACAGCCGTTGCCAAACAGAGAAGAAGCGCTGCGAAGATGCCCAGCCACATGGCCGGAGCGGTCGAAGGCTGGCCGGCTACGCCTGTGCTGGCCTGGATAAAGAACGTGAGCCAGAGAAAGGCGCCGGGGGCGATGAGAGCCATTGCATTGCTGGTTAACCCCGTCAATCCGAGGGTGGCCTGCATCTGTGGAGCTTTCTGTTCTGCCATGAGCATTCTCCTGAGAGATTGAGTTGGTTAGGCGGTTCCCGTCGCCTGGTCCGGGAGGGTTTCCGAATCAAATCCGATCTGAATCGGACCTGATCGGTTTTGTGCTGCGCAGGTCCGGCGTGTGCCTGCGGCTCCTGGTATTCGCAGTCGGAGGCAAGGGACCGGCGGGTCCCCGGCTTCCTTGCGAGCTCTCAACCGGTGCTGAGAGCGTAAATGCCACCCCATCAGAACGAAATAAAGAAGCGGAAATGAGTTAGCGCCTCGGGCCGTTGAAGGCGACGACCCCCTGTAGAGCCGTCGCCTCCGTTCGGCTATTTTTCAGTAGTGTTTTTGCCAAAGATGAAGCCGAATTCAAGCACGCCCCTGAATTGGTCCGCATCCGTTCCTGAAGTGCCAAACACTGCGCCCGGCGTGTAGTTGGTGGCGTGCACATCCGACAGATCCGCGCGGAGAAACATGCCGCCCTTTTGATAGGTCGGCGTCGCGGTGAAAGTTACGCCGCCGCTGCCAGCCCCATAGCCCAGCAGGTTGACCGATCCCTCGGTAACGCTTCCCGAACTGGTCAGGTATTCCACGCGTACCGGAAGCGAGAAGCCGCTCTTAAAGGTGTAGCTGACGTTAGCTGCGCCGCCAATTGCCGATGCGCCCTTAATACCTGCAGCCGGAAGGGTATCCACGTGGCCGTACTGGTAGTACGGCGAAATAATCCAGGGACCTTTGGTGTAGGTATAGATCAGAGCATGCATAAAGCCGTTGTTTTGCACCGGCGTAGCTGCAGTTTGAAAAACTGTCTGTGACATGTTCCCCATGCCGTCGTACACCAGCGTGTGCGGCCCCTTGGTAAAGGTCACCGAGCCCGACAGCCACGAATACCGGTTGGAATAGTAACCGTCGTTCCAGCTTAAGGCTGCGCTGAGGTACTTGCCAATCGTCTGATTCACCTGGATGCCGCGGTTGATCGCGTTTTCCTGGTTCCATACAATGCCGCGCTCGATGTTGAAGTTTTGATAAGTAAAGGTCGACTCGGCGCCCATCAATGTCGGCAGCTGGCCGATTTCAAACTGCGTGGTTTTTCCCGCCTGCAACTTGAGAAATGCAACCGGAACAGGCCCGTAGTAATCCTTGTTGGTTGTTTGGGCGTCGAGAAACGGAACGCCGAGCGTCGGCATGGTATAAAGTCCTGCCTGCACGTAGTATTGAAGGTTTCCCGACGCTTTTTGGATGAAAACCTCACCGTTGCTCAGAGTGGCCTGCGCACTCGCGTCTCCGGGCACGGAGTTGTTCTGGAACACCGAGTAACCGGTGATGATGCCGTTCACCGAGAGCGCGCCCAGCGGTCCGGCATCGAATGTTGCCGGCGGAAGCCATTGCAGCGGACCGGTGAGAACAAATGTGGAGAGAGGGGCAGGCGGAGTTGCGTCAGCAGGTGCCGCGGCCGGTGCTGCCGGTGCGCTTGCCGGTGCAGCAGCAGCCGGCGCTTGCGCGCTTGCGCCGATGGCAAACATCATGCCCGCGGCGGCGATGGATTGAAGAATCTGGCGTGTATTCAAGAGCATCCGTCAATTTCCTCCAAAGAAAAAGTTGGTGATGAAAAAAGTGAAAAGGCCGTGAGGAGCGATCTGTTTTCGCAGGCTTGGTATCGGTATCTCAACACGGCTTGTTGAAACAGATCTCTGCCTGAGCGAGGGCACAATTCTCCTATCGGCTGCTGGAGATGTTGCTTGCAGTCGTGCCCGCTACACGTTGCGGAATAATCTGCTTTGTTGGCTGCAATGATTAACGCAGGAAGCGCATAAGGAAATTATGATGAACGCATAAGGATTGTTGATGCGGTATAAGGATTCGCCTTAGCGCCGCATGGATACAATTCAGCTTGCAGTTCGGAAATTTCGAACGTAAGGGCGATCTGAGAACCATCGTCAGAGTTAATTTGCAATGAAGAACCTGTTAGAATTCTTGTTATTGTTCGTTTAACCAAAAGGGCAATTCTCCTGAGCAACACAGCATAGAGAAACCGCCGCGGCCGCAAGGTCCGGTACGTGACTGTGTATCTGCCTGCGGAGACTCTCAGATTTTTTGGCTGCATTAGAACTTCGCAACACTTCGCAGCTTTTCCTTACGGTCCAATATCCGGGAACGGCGCACGTGCGAACACCGGGGCTATCGAACCCCACATCGAGCGATAACCGGCACCCGGCATCGACTCAAAGGGTAGGTTTTCTTCTTGGCCGATAGCATCATTCCGGTTCGTGGCTTTTTCAGCGCCAGGTATTCGCGCGGCTCGGGGACGCGCGTCCTGCTGTTTGCGCTGGAGTGTGCCCTCGGAATCGTGGCATTAGTGCTGGTGGCGGCTCTGGCTCGATGGGCAAGCTGGCTGCTGCCCATCTCGGCTCTCCTCTACCTGATGATTGTTGTGCCCACCGCTCTTTGGTGCGGATTCTGGCAGGCGGTCATTGTTTCTCTCTCAGCGGTTGTGATTCAGGGCTTGTTTGCCGCAGGCTCGGCGCCGCTCACGCTCGCAGTCAGTTCGGCAAATTCCATCGCGGTCCTCTGTTTGTTCATCCTGGTTTCATTAACCATCAGCCGGCTCTCATCCCGCGTCACCGAACACGCGCGCGAGGCGGAATCGTGGGGCGCGCAAATGCAGGATCTCTACGAGTTCACGCGCCGCACGCTGCAGATGAACCTCCACATGGAACCGGGGCCGCAGCTGGTCGAACTGGTCCACGACATCTTCGCGCTTGAAGCCGTTGCGGTCTTCGATGCAGATCTTCACGAGGTGTATCAAGCAGGCTTCTGGAGCGTCGACCCGCAGGAGCTTGCCCAGAGCGTTTACTATTTCGAAACCAACGACGACGATGCGGAGACAGGCCTGGGCCGGAGGGTGGTACGCCTTGGCGCCGTCCCTGTGGGCAGCCTGGTGGTGCGCGGTGAAACCAGCCCCCTGACCAACAATGCCATAGCGTCGCTGATTGCCGTCACCTTTGACCGCTACCGGGCGTTTGCCAACGAGAGCCGCATTGAGACCGAGCGGCGAACTGAGCAACTGCGTTCGACAGTTCTCGATTCACTGGCCCACGCATACAAAACTCCGCTGACGGCGATTCGCGCCGCTTCAACCGGCCTCGTGGAGATGGGCAAGTTGTCGGCAGGGCAAGCCGAACTGGTTTCGCTCATCAACGAGCAGACCGGGATGCTGGGCGAATTAACCACCCGCCTGCTGACTACCGCCCGACTCGATGCCGGAGAAATTGCCATCCATGTTGAGCAGGTGGCCCTTGGTTCGCTGCTTGAAGAGGTGCTCAGCGGATTGAAAGACCGGCTGGCCAGCATGAGGGTCTCAGTCCTGATCGAAGACGAAGAGCTTCTGCTCTGCTGCGACCGGCAGTTGATGGTCATGCTGCTGACGCAATACATCGACAATGCCTGCAAATACTCCATCTTCGGGTCCACCGTCACCATCCGCGCTTTCCTGGCAACCAACGAGGCCATTTTTTCAGTGCACAGCTACGGCCCGGTAATCCCGATCGCCGACCGCGAACGCATCTTCGACCGTTATTATCGTTCTTCAACCTATGCGAATCGCGCACCGGGCACAGGTATCGGACTTTCAGTAGCCAAACGCGTGGCCATGATTCATGGCGGATACGTGTGGGTGACCAGCGACGAGCAGGAAGGCACCACCTTTTATGCAGCGATTCCTCTGACGATGGAGAAGGAGAGTTCGGGATGATGCAGCCAGCGATCCGCATTCTGGTGGTAGACGACGAGTCGGC
>JBEKCW010000388.1:0-5358 GCA_050014675.1 Occallatibacter sp.
ATCGGCACGGCATATTCGTTTCCGGCCGTCGCAATATCGGGCCAGATCGATGGAAAATACGCTATTTTTCTTATCGGAGTAGACACGAAAGGCTCGCCCTCACAAGCCTGGGGAATCTATCTCCTCCAGTCGAATTAAGGCCGGAGCCGTGGCGCAGAAGGAGCTGTTCAGTGGCAAGCCGATTCAATCGTGATGATAGATCGCAGACAGTTCGAGGAACGGCTGCACATAGATCGGCATGGAAGACGGGGTGCTTGTTCAGCGCTTTGATGGTAGTTGCCGGATGCGGCGGGAGCTCTTCCCTGCTGCAAAGCACGTCGCCGCCCGCGGTCCTGCTCACAGGGAAACTTTTGGGCGGGCAGTCGCCGCTGCAGGACTCCGCAGTTCAGCTCTATGCCGCAGGATCAAGCGGCTATGGCACGGGTGCCCAGACCCTTACCAGCGTCGTCTACACCGATGAGAACGGCGACTTTTCCATCACCGGGGACTACAAATGTCCTTCTGACGGCACGCTGACCTATTTGGTGGCGAACAGCGGCAATCCCGGCACTGGAACCAACAATCCAGCAATCTTATTGATTTCGGCTCTCGGCCCCTGCGGCAATCTGAGCTCCAGCACGTACGTCGTCATCGATGAGGTCAGCACTGTGGCTTCGGTCTGGGCGCTAGCTCCATTTTTTGGGCCCGGAGCGCAAGTTGGAACCAGTTCTACAAACTCACAGGGGCTAGTGAATGCATTCGCGAATGTGAACAATCTGGTAAATCCATCAACTGGAACCGCGCCGGGGGCTGCCCCGCCCACATCCGCCGTAATTCCCGTGTCGAAGATCAACACGCTTGCAAATATTTTGGCTGCCTGCGTAAACTCGTCTGGCTCATGCGATGCACTGTTCGCTGCGGCTACGCCCAGTTCCGGCTCGGCCCCGGATAACACTCTGGATGCGGCCCTGGACATCGCGCGCAATCCCGCCTCCAACATCGCCGCGTTGTTCGCGATTCCCTTGCCTTCTTCCCCTTTCCAGCCCACGCTCGCAACTGCGCCGCCTGACTGGACCCTCGCCGCGACATACGTGGGCGGCGGGCTCGACAACCCAGGGTCCATCGCCCTGGATGCCGCGGGAGACGTGTGGACCGCAAATTACTTCAATTCGGTTACCAAGCTCTCCAGTACCGGACAGCCTCTCTCTACAGACGCCGGATTTATCGGGGGCGGCCTCAACGAGAGTTATGGGATTGCTGTGGACGTAAATGGAACCGTATGGGTAACCGACGAAGAGTCCCTTGACGGCGTCAACGACGACCGCGGCAGCCTTACAGTGTTCAACGCCTCCGACCAGGTAACATCCGGAGCTGATGGGTACTTCGCTGGCGGCGTGTTTTTTCCCGTGGCGGTCGCTACCGATACGGACGGAAGCGTTTGGACCGCAAATAATGGAAACTCCACTGCGTCAAAGCTCTCCGATACAGGCTCGCCGATCACGGGAAGCCCATTCGGGGTTGACCAGCTCGTTGGCCCGGTGGCTGTAGCAATCGACGCCGGCCATAACGCGTGGTTTGCAAATCAGTCCAGCGATCTGGGCTCGGTGACTGAGATTTCTGCCAATGGAAGCCAGGTTACGACAATCGACTCCGGCGGCAATGAAACCTCTGGCATAGCCACCGATGCAATTGGCATTTCAGGCGGTGTTTCCAAGGGGCATGTCTGGACTGCCAACTATGAATCCAGCACGGTAAGCGAATTGGAGTTGAACAACAACGGCACGGTGACCGTGGTGTCGGCCGGCTACACAGGCGGTGGGCTCGAACATCCAAACGGTATTGCGGTGGATGGAGCGGGCAACGTCTGGGTCACAGACTATCGCGGCAACAGGATTACAGAATTACAGGGAGCCAACGGCGCTGACCCCGGCGGCGCTCTGTCTCCCGTGGGCGGATTCGGCCAGGATGCGAACCTGCTTGAGCCCTACGGCGTGGCCATCGACGCCAGCGGAAATGTCTGGGTATCGAACTTTGGATCGAGCACAATCACCGAATTCGTGGGTGCAGCCACTCCCGTCAAGACTCCTCTGGCCGGTCCGGCAATGTTACCGTGATTCTGACGCAATGGGACCGGAATTTGAGGATCAGCGGAAGCGCGGCTGAAACGATCGTCAACGGGGCGACAGCCCGAAGACAATGTCTGCGCTAACACCTGAATAGACCGCCGCAAAGAGAAGGCGGCGTAAGCCGAAGCGCCGTGGCCGATTCCCGCCTCACGGTTACGCCAGCGCGGAGAGGATTTCGTGGGGTCTGAGAAACTGGCTGGTAAGTGGTGGACACCAGGTTTGACAGGGCCGGTCATCGCGGCGGCAGCGGTCCGCCTGGCGTTTCTCGCCTTGGTGCTTACCCGCAAGGGAATCACTGGCCTCATTAGCTCTGACACGGCCAGCTATCTCGACCCAGGACGCAATCTGCTGCTGCATGGCCGCTTTATTTCGAACGGCCTGCCGGAGATCAATCGTACGCCGGGTTATCCACTGTTTCTGGCTATTACGAGCTTGCCCGGCCCGGTTTTCGCGTCTCTTGCTCAGGTGGTTCTATCCGTGTTTTCGGTAGTGCTGGTTTGGCGGCTGGCACGGGTTGTTTTTGCCGACGATCGCATCGCACTCGGGGCGGCCTGGATTTTTGCCTTCGAACCGCTCTCCATCATTCTCTCCTTTGACTTGCTTTCAGATACCCTGTTTTTAACGCTCCTTCTCCTCAGCCTTGAGCGGCTGGCCACGTTCTTGCGTGGACACAGTTTGCGCACGTTGGTTGTGGCAGGTCTCTGGCTCGCGGCCGCAACCTTTGTCCGTCCGATGATTTACTACCTGCCATTTGCGCTGGCCCTTGGATTAATGTCGGTCCTGGCTCGCGCTCCGCGCCTGTGCTGGAAGGCTCCCGCGGTACTGCTGGTAAGCGTGCTCCCATGGCTTGGCGCGTGGCAGATTCGCAATTGGGTGGAGACCGGCTACAACGGATTCTCGGCCATCGCACCCATCGACCTCTACTTCTATAACGCGGCAGAAGTGGCAGCTCGAGCACAGCATCGGCCCTTCAAGGAGATTCAGACGGAATTTGGCAATGAGAGTGAGCAGGCTTATCTAGCGCGCCATCCAGAGCAGGCTGGCTGGAGCCAGGCACAGCGCGTTTCCTTCATGGGTTCTGAAGGCGCGCGAATCTTGCGTCGTTACCCTGGAATCTTCCTCCGCATGCATCTTGAAGGCTCTATGCGAGTCATGTTCATCCCCGCCACCCTCGATTGGATGGAAATGCTATCCGACGACAACAAGGTCTCTATTCGAATGCAAGCCGAAGCCCACGATGTGGGGCCGGTGGAAACAGCGTTGCGGCTGTTCAGGACATATCCCTGGCAGTCCGCGGGTCTTGTTGTTTTGGAGATTGTCCTACTGGGACTGTATCTGCTTGCGGTGCGGGGACTCCTTCGGCGCCGTGCGCCGGTGGCCATTTTGTGCTTGCTGCTCGGCGTGTCGCTTTACTTCCTCGCCGTTTCAGGAGGAGCGGAGGGAGGCGGCCGTTACCGGCTCCCTATCATGCCCCTCGTCTGCATGCTTGCCGCTGCGGGTGCGTTGCCCAAAATGGCGGGCGCGGCGGCGGACAGCAAGAACGCCGGAGAGCTGCCGCACACACCGGCGGCCAAGGCCACAAAAACGCTCGGAAAACAGAATGAAAACTGGATGCTTGGATAGAAAGTGGTGGACGCGGCCCTTGGCGGGGCCGGTCATCGCGGCGGCTGTAGTCCGTCTGATGTTGCTGACCTTGACGCTCGCCAGAACTGGGGCCAGAACCCTTTTCACTCCCGACACGGCCAGCTATCTCGTACCAGGACGGAATCTGCTGCTGCATGCACGATATTTCGATGACGGTCTGCCGCTTGTCAGGTATACCCCTGTCTATCCGCTTTTTCTTGCCTTGACCAGTTTGCCCGGTCCGGTATTCGCCAGCGTCGCACAAATAGCTCTCTCCGTACTTTCAGTTGTACTGGTTTGGCGCTTGGCGCGTGCCACATTTGGCGATGATCGCATCGCGCTCACGAGCGCCTGGATATTCGCTTTTGAGCCGCTGTCGGTGATTTCCTCTGTTCTTCTCATCTCGGAAACGCTGTTTCTCACCTTTTTTCTGCTCAGCATGGAACGCCTCGGCACATTTCTGCGCGAGCACAGGTTGCGAACGCTTGCAGTGGCCGGAATCTGGCTCGCAGCGGCAACTTTTGTGCGTCCGGTTACTTATTACCTGCCAATTGCGTTGGCGGCGGGACTATTCCTGACACTGACGCGCGTTCCGGGCCTGCGCTGGAAGGCCCCCGCAGTTCTGCTGGTGAGTGTTCTCCCCTGGCTGGCCGCCTGGCAGATACGGAACCGCGTGGAGACCGGTTTTGGCGGGTTCACGTGCACCCAGACTGAGATTCTCTATTTTTGGAGCGCCGCCGGCGTAACCGCCCGGGTAGAGCACCTGCCCTTCAGGCAAGTGCAGGCCGACTTCGGGTATGACAATGAGGCAGTCTTTCTTACAATGCACCCGGAGGCAGCCGGATGGAGCCAGGGTCAGCGCTTCGAGTTCATGCACTCAGAGTCTGACCGCATTCTGCGGGCGCATCCGCAAATCTTTCTCCAGACGCAGCTCGAGGGCACGTTGAGAGTCCTTTTGAGCCCGATTGAGAAGGATCTCTGGAGCCTGCTCGGCTGTCCCATCCGCGAGGGAACCTTCCGCGTACAGGATCTGGGAATGCTGCGCGGAGCACTCCAGCTGGCCGAGGAGAATCCCTGGCAGGCGGGTATCACCGCCGCCCTGGGGGTCTGGCTGCTTGTCCTATACCTGTTCGCGGCATTGGGAGCCGTTCGCGGCAATGTGCAGGGCGCATGTCTCTGGCTGCTGCTTGGAACGTCGCTTTACTTCCTCGCCGTCTCAGGAGGACCGACGGCCTCCGGACGCTACCGGCTGCCGATGATGCCCGCCGTATGCATGCTCGCTGCCGCGGGCGCACTAGCCAGGAAGCCAGGTGCGACCAACCTGCCTCAGCCTTGAAAAGCAGTCAGTGCGGAATACGTGCGGACCATTTGTTACTGGAAATTCTGGCTGAGTCCGGCTGCGTCCACGTTGCCAAGGAAGCGCTGCGCCTCAGTTGACAATGCGTTGTAGACTGCTTCTTTCGGCGTGCCCGTATGCAACGCCTCTACCCTGAAGAAGATTGGAATGGTGCGCTTTCCTTGCGTGGTAAAGTCCATCGGGCTGGTAAACGCCGCATGCATCCCCTCATCGCTGTTGAGTTGTGAGCACGACGCGGGCGTGCAAAACGCGTTCCCCACCAGGCTGTCGGTT
>JBEKCW010000389.1:0-5356 GCA_050014675.1 Occallatibacter sp.
TAAGTGGTTATAAGTCCAGAATCTGGATTCCGTATTAGAATGTAACCAACGAAAAACCGCGCCTGCCAAGGCGCGGTCACTGTACCTAAACTCGGATTTCTTGCGGGTTCGCTACTTGCAGAGTTGCCGCTCTGAGTAGTGCGCAGCCCTTTCTAGTCGAAGTGTACCACGACGGCGGAAAGGGTAAAATGCCTCATACTCTAAGGGAAGAAAACTTCAAAACAATCCACAACACCGGAGACGTAGGCCACCAAGCCTTCGAGAGTAAACTCAACTCCCATCCCCGTGACGGCTCCCTCGTTGAACGCTACAAACGGAATCAAATCGCCTTGCACCTTCATTTGCTCGGCGGTAACAACTCTATCGAAACCTGTATTGTGTGCCAGTGTGGAGAGGTCTGGACTCCCAGCCTTGAGCCATTTGTCGAGAGTGTCGCTCATCTCACTGAACGAGAGGGTACTAAATTCGGTGAGAACCAACCGCCTGTGCTTATTGATGTTTGTGAGTTCATTCAAGATGGCAAGGCTCGTTGCGCTGGGCTGCCCGTCGTGGTAAGGCTGAATCGATTCGATGAGTGCAATTGCAGCAGAATCGACGCCTTGCATAAGGTCTCCACGCTGGGCACTCTGAAATGCTTGAACAGTGAGACAGATAGGGAACATATTCTTTTTGCTGGGAGTGTTTTTCGCAACCAACACAAGCTCCCAAATCAGGTAATCGAGCGACGTGCGAAGGTTTTGGAGACAATCCCCCACAAAGAGCCCGATCTTTTCGGGGATGGGAGATTTCGGCTTAACGGCGAACGTGGGATGATCCGGGGTGCTGCTTGCATGTGGCACGAACTGGCTTTGGTTCGCGTCAAGATACCCTTGTATCTCGGCTTTAACGAAATCCAGGTGCAGTTTTGCGTGTCTGATTTTTTGCCGGACGCTGCCTATTGATGCCATAAAGGTTCCCTCCGTATTCTTGCACCGCGTTACACTGGAGAAGATATGAAACCATTGCCAGCACCGTCCGTTCCCGGTAAGACCGAAGCCGAACGCTTCAGTAATGCCGTAAGCAAGGTTTTCACCGTTTCAAAAGAAGAGATCGAGCGCCGGGAGGTTGCATGGCAGCGGTCACAAGGCAAGAAGTCAGAGCCATCGAAGTAGCCAGTCTCCTTGTTGGATAGTCGCGTCATGTAGCCTATTTTGTCAAGTATATTATTGCCGTTTTAAGTAAACCTTGATGCGCCGAGACTGACGGCCCGCGAGAGATGGAAGAACATTCATAGGACCATTGTGCGCCGGGGACTGGAAATTAAATGCAAGGTGGTGCGCATACCGGCCAAATATATTGAATAAATCGATCCACTTACGCGAAATTTGCGTCTTTCCTTCGAGAATCCTTGAGAGTAGTATGCGGGAGGCCGAAAACATCTGCCGCGCTTTGTGCCCAATTGCATGGGCGCTGCGGCAATGCGGTAAACGAGAGCAAGGGAGAATCAGGATGAAGCTGGCAGGACTCACGATATTACTTGTTACAAGCCTTTGTTGCGCGCAGGATAGCGGCGACTTCCGTCCTGCGGCCACCAATGTTCTCGATGCACAGTATCCGCGCGTCGATAGTGCCGGGCGGGCTGAATTCCGGTTCAAAGCTCCCGATGCAACGGCCGTCAAGCTCAATTTCTGGAGCGGGCCTAAGCTCGATATGGCCAAACAGGCGGACGGATTCTGGACCGTGACGACGACGCCGCTGGTTCCGGGACTTCACTACTACACAGTTATCGTCGACGGCGCCGAAGTGAGCGACCCCAGCAGCCACTCCTATTACGGCGGCAGCAAAGATGCAAGCGCCATTGAAATTCCCGAGGCAGGCTCAACCTATTATTCGCCCCTGGACGTGCCGCACGGACAGGTTCGCGAGGTCTGGTACCACTCCGATGTGACCGGAACCTGGCGCCACGCGCTCGTCTACACGCCGCCGGGCTACGATGAGCAGACCAAAGTGCGCTACCCGGTGCTCTACCTGCAACACGGCGGTGGTGAAGACGAGACTGGCTGGATCAAGCAGGGCCATGCCAACTTCATCCTCGATAACCTGATTGCGGCTGGGAGCGCGAAGCCAATGATTATTGTGATGGCCAATGGCTACGCTCGCCGCGCAGGCGCAGTGCCCCCTGCACCCGGCGCCCGGTTCGGATCGCCGGAGATGATGAAGGCCATGCAGGACATGATGACGGTTTTTGAAGACGATATGACAAAGGCGCTGATTCCGTTTATCGATTCAAATTTCAGAACGATCCCGGATCGGGAACATCGCGCCATGGCCGGCCTTTCCATGGGCGGCATGCAGACGTTCATCGTAACTTTCGACCGGCTCGATCTTTTCAGTTACATTGGCGGCTTCAGCGGAGCGGCGATGGCATTTGGCGGCCAGCCCTTCGATGTCAAGACGTCGCTGCACGGAGAACTGGCCGATCCGGCGGCATTCGCAAAGAAAGTGAATTTGTTGTGGCTTGGCGTAGGAACCGATGAGCCGGCCATAATGCATACCGGCATTATGAATCTGCATAATTCGCTCACGGAGGCGCACGTGCAGCACATCTTCTATGAGTCACCGGGCACGTCGCACGAGTGGCAAACCTGGCGCCGCGATTTGAAGGACTTTGCGCCGAGGCTGTTTCAGTAGGTGATTTCGTCCACGTCGAATGGGGGATTGGATGATAACCAGGCAATTGTTTCTGGCTGCGGCACTCGGGGCAACCGCTGCTGCAATGACGGCCGTGGCTCAGGTTGAGACCATAGTGCCTGCGGTTGAGCCCAGCGCCAAACCGGTTACGGTGGAACATATCAAGGTTCACGGCAAGTGGCTGGAGGGCAACCTGGAGGGCGAGGCGGTTGACCGCGACGTTATCGTCTTCCTGCCGCCCGGCTACGCCAAACACAAGCATCGCCGCTACCCGGTGGTCTACGCGCTGCACGGATACTCGATCGGGGCCGAGCAGTGGACCCACGAGATCCACGTGCCGCAGACCATCGAGGGCGCATTTGCCCTGGGCTCGAAAGAGATGATCGTGGTGCTGCCCGACTCAAAGACAATCTACAACGGCTCGATGTATTCGAGCTCGGCGACCTCGGGCGACTTTGAGAATTTTATCGCGCACGACCTGGTGGAATATATCGACGCGCACTACCGGACGATCCCCGAGCGGACCAGCCGCGGGCTCGTTGGCCACTCGATGGGAGGGTACGGCGCGAGCCGCATCGGCATGAAGCACTCCGATGTCTTCGGCGCGCTGTACATCATGAGCCCGTGTTGCATGTCGCCGATGGGCGCTGGCGGTCCCGGGCTGAGCGATCAAATGAAAGAGCGGGCCATTGCCAATGAGAAGAAGGTTGCAGCGGCCAAGTCTCCAGCCGACCTGGCTGCGCAGTCGCCCGGCTTCGGCTCTGCCCAGTATGCAACGGCCGCGGCGTGGGCCCCCGACCCCAGGAACCCACCCCTCTATTTCGATCTACCGACAAAGGACGGCGTACCGCAGCCGGAGATCGTGGCGAAATTCACCGCCAATTCGCCGCTCGCATTCGTCGATCAATACGTCGGCAATCTGAAGCAGTACAGGGCCATCTCAATGGACGTGGGCGACCAGGACGGCCTGCGCTTCGACGCCACAAAACTGCACAACATCCTTGATAGTTACGGAATCGCGAACGGCTTCGAGCTCTACAAGGGCACCCACACCAGCGCGGTCGCCGACCGTTTTCAGAATCACGTATTGCCTTTCTTCAGCCGGAACCTGTGCTTTACTGCGGATTGCAAGTAGACAGACTGGACGTATCCGGATTCAGCATCTACGGTTTTCCAGGGGCGTTGGCGTTGTTCGCCAGATCAGCCAGCGCGCAGGTTCAACTTGCGAACCAGCGCCAGCACGGGAAGGCCGCAGAGGATCAGTGCCGTCCCGAACAGCGAGCCTTTCAGATTGCCGGCGAAGCTTGCCACCAGCACGCCTGCGGCACAGAGCGCAAAGACGGCTGGAAGCACTGGATATCCCCAGACTTTGTAGGGGCGCGGTTGGCCTGGGAGCTTGTGCCGGTAATAAAAGACTGTGGTTGCCGTGAGCAGGTAGAAAAGCCACTCGGCAAAGATGGCCAGCTCAAAGAATTGCTGAAAGGTGCTCAAAAACAGCAGTAGCACCGTGGAGAGCAGCCCCTGCACCAGCAGCGATGTCGATGGAGTTTTGAAGCGGGGATGGATGTGCGCGAACTGGCGAAAGAAGAGCCCGTCGCGTGCGGCGGCAAACGGTATGCGCGCTCCCGACATGGTGGTGCCGTTCAGCGCGACGAAGATGCTGACCGCCATGGCGATGGCCACGAACTCTGCGCCACGAGCGCCTGCAATCATTTTGAGCGCGGCAACCGCGGGGTATTCCGAGGCGGCAATCTGGCTGGCGGGCAGCATGTATTGGATGGCCGCATTGGTGGCCATGTAAAGCACGCCCACGGCCAGCACGCCGCCGATGAGCGCGATGGGTAGGCTGCGCTCAGGACGGCGCACTTCTCCGGCAACCATGGTGAGGTCGTTCCATCCGTCGTAGGCCCAGAGCGTGGCGATGAGCGCCAGCATGAATCCGTTGAACCCGCCCGTAGCCTGCGGCAGCGTTGTGGAGAAGTTGCTCCACGTGCCCGAAGCCGAAGAGAAGCACAGCACAACCACAAGAAGAATGAGTACACCCTTGAGCAGCGTGAACACGAGCTGAAAGTTGCCCGCCTTGCGCATGCCGGCGAAGTTAAGGCCGGTGATAAACCAGGTGACGGCTATGGCGACGAGCTGCGACCACTTCAAGGTGAACGGGCCGCCGATGGCCGGCTGCGTGAGCCAGTCAAGCGATGGCAGGAACTCGAGCGTCCTGACCAGGCCGACGGACATGGCCGCAATGGACGCGGGCTTGGCGACGGCGAACCAGGTCCACATATAGAGGAAGGCGGTGGTGTTTCCGTAGGCGCCGCGCAAATAAACGTACTCGCCGCCGGCGAAGGGAAACATGGTGCCCAGCTCGGCGTAAGTCATGACGCCGAAGAGCGAGAGCAGGCCGCCCACGATCCATGCGAGATACACCAGCGATGAGGAGCCGGCGTCGCGCATCATCTCACTGGGCACAAGAAAAATACCGCTGCCGATGATGGTGCCCACCACGATGGCCGTGGCCTGGCTTGCGCCCAGCACGCGAGGTAGCGTTGCAGGGGAGGAGTCGTGCGCGGGTGCGGGCGGCTCGAGTGACATTATGACAACATTACTATGACGCGCGTAAGAGACAAGCCGGGCCGGGATTGACCCTTCGCAGACCGCAATTAGTAGCACTTAGCTATTTTGGCCA
>JBEKCW010000390.1:0-5338 GCA_050014675.1 Occallatibacter sp.
GAAGACACCAGTCGCATCACTGGTTCGAACCACTGTCTCGTTGGTGGCCAGATTTTTGAGGGTGAGGGTCGCGCCCGGAATCACTGCGCCCGTTGGATCGGTCACAGTGCCCTGGATGGAGGTTCTGTACTGGGCGCGTGCTGAAACCGAGGCGAGCGAAAGAAACAAGATCGCCAGGAAACAGAAAGTTCTTGATATTTGAGGGCGGTAGCGCCATTGGCGCCCCGATTGTTTGTGATCGCGCTCTGCCATAGCCGGAACTGGTTCGGCCGGAAACGATGGCAGCACTGCCCCGACGGTAAAGGCGAAAAACGTGCGAAGCGTGGTTCGAAGTTGATTTTGAAACAGGAATGCCCTGGCTGTAAATCCTTGAAGGGAAGTCATTTGCGTTTGTCCTCGAAATTGCTTGCTCAAAAGGGAAGAGGTTCATTGTCAATTCTGAAAGCGCTCGTTCACTGCGGCGTAAACAAACCAAATGGCACACTTATGCCCTTGGCCACCTGAGTGCGTTCGCACGCATGAGACACCGCAGCCCCACCTCGATGTAGATGCCAAAAGAGCTAAAAAGTTGCCAACTGGCTCTTTGAATTTGTGGAAATTGTCTTTGTTGCTAAACGCGGTCGCAGAATGGATTTAGCGCGATTCACGCGTCAAGCTTGAGCGTTCGCAGAAAAGTAAGTATTCCCGCAGGTGCTTCCTATCCGGCCGGCCTTAGAACGTTGCCAGGTGATGTTTTGCGGAGTAGATGACAAGCGAAGTTCGGCCGTCAACCTCCACCTTTTGGCGCAACCTCTCGAATGGCAGCGTAGAATCTTCGTCGCCCGATAGCTGGCTCTCGAAAGTGTGAACCTGGGAATACGGGCGCAACAGAACGAGAAAGACAGAGAATAGGGAATAGAAAGCCGATAACGGGAACTGGAGTGACAACGATGGAGCACGATCTGAATAACACGATTGCCTTGCTTGAGCGCACGCCGGCTGCGCTCGATGCGCTGCTGCGCGGGCTGCCTGCCGAATGGACCGAAAACAACGAAGGCGGCGACACATGGAACGTGCCCGGCGTGCTGGGCCATCTGATCCATTGCGAGCACGATGACTGGATGCCGCGATTGCGCATGATTCTCGAATTTGGCAAGGGACGCACATTTGCGCCGCTCGACCGTGAAGGCTCTGCGCGGTCGGGCGCCGGCAAAACGCTCGACCAGCTGCTCGATGAATTTGCGCAACAGCGAGCAAAGAATCTCGCCGAGTTGCGCGCCCTGTGCCTTGAGCCCGAAGATATGAATCGCCGCGGCATGCACCCGGTTTTCGGCTCGGTCACGCTCTCTGACTTTCTGGCCACGTGGGCGGTGCACGACCTGACCCACCTGCATCAGATTTCGCGCATCATGGCGCATCAGTATCGCGAAGCGGTTGGTCCGTGGGTCCGCTTTCTGGGCGTAATGCAGTGCGCCGGGCACAGCTCGCAGGCCTGAATCAAGCTGCCCGGAAAACGGCTCAGGCAGCTTTCGCATCCGACAGTTGTAAGGAAGTGTTTGGATGCAGATAACGCAAATCTTTCAGTATTTTCATCAGCATTGGCGAGATCTCTTGTGGTCGGCAGGGGTGCTGGTCTTAGCCATCGGCGTTGCGTTCGTGGTGCGATTGATTGCATTTTCTGCTCTGCGCCGCTTTACCCGGAACCGCGGAACCGCGCTGGGCCAATCGCTGGTCAAGCACGGGCGGCAGCCTTCGCACTGGATCTTGCCATTCGTCGCAGTTCTGGTAGTTTTGCCGGGGTTGCCGCTCCCGCAGTCGCTATTGACCGCCCTCGAGCATATCTCCGGCCTGGGTATTGTGGCTTCAGTCGCGTGGCTCTCGATTGTTCTTATCGCCGTGACCGCCGACATTCTCACCGCACGCTTTCGCATCGACGTGGCCGACAACCTGACGGCGAGGCGCATTCAAACGCAATTCATGATGGTGCGGCGGATCGGCGTGATCCTGGTAGTGGTACTGGCCACCGCTGTCGGTCTCATGACATTCCCGGCCATCAAGCATATCGGCGTCAGCATTCTTGCTTCAGCGGGGGTGGCCAGCCTGGTCATCGGCATGGCCATGAAAGACACACTCTCAAACTTGTTTGCCGGCGTGCAGATTGCTTTCGCCCAACCATTCAGAATCGGCGACGCCGTAGTGATCGAAAACGAGTGGGGATGGATTGAAGAGATTGGAATGATGTACGTGGTGGTCCGCATTTGGGATTTGCGCCGCCTGGTCATTCCACTCAGCTATTTCCTGACCAATTCAATTTATAACTGGACGCGAACCAGCGCCGATTTGCTGGCCTACACCTATCTTTCGGTCGATTACACGACTCCGGTTGACGCGGTGCGCCAGGAACTCACGCGGATACTTGAGGAATCGCCCTTGTGGAACCGCAAGGTGAACGTACTGCAGGTTTCCGACTCCGATGCGCACACCATGCAGCTCCGAGCCCTGATGGACGTGCGCAATTCAAGCGACGCGTGGGACCTGCGCTGCCTGGTGCGCGAAAAGCTCATCACGTTTATGCAGAAGAATTATCCCGACGGTTTGCCGCGGTATCGGGGTGAGTTTAAGAGCAACGCAACTGTCCGTAACCTCGCGGAGGGCGGCACAAATCCGACTCCGATCCGCGAGCGGTCCATGCCGGCCCAGGTGCAACTGCCGGGCGCGGAGAACAGCCTGCGGAGGACGGGCTGATCGAGGGTAGTGATCTCGTGCATTTCAGGCTACCCCGCGAGCGAACCGACGGACGGCTTTCCAGCCCGATCCATGCCGAGATATGATGAGGCTCCATGTTCCCCTACGACTCTTCGCTTGTCACTGCGGTGGCCGCCGTCCCGCAATCGATCGCGGATGTGGTGAGGACTCTCGAAAACATCCAAGCGATATGCGTTGACGGCGATGGATTGAAGTGGTTCAACGGGCTCTATCTGCAGGTGACGCAAGCCGTTGAGGCGCGCTGCCAGGTGGAGGGAGTTGACGCCGGCGGATTTCTTGATTCCGCGTGGATTGCCGCGCTGGACGTGCGGTTTGCGGGCTTCTACCTCAACGCAGTAAAGAGCTCGCTTTCTGGCGCCGAGACTCCTGGCTGCTGGCAGGCGCTCTTCGGCGTGCGCAATGTGCGAACGATTGCCCGCATCCAGTTCGCGCTTGCCGGCATGAACGCGCACATCAATCACGATCTTCCCCAGGCGGTGCTGGGCATTTGCCAGGCCACGGACGATGCGCCGCAACACGGCACTGCGCAATACAACGACTACACGGCCATCAACACCACGCTTGATAGCCTGATTAATGCGGCAAAGCAGACTCTTCACGTGGACTTGTTGGGCGACGCGCTGCCCCCGGTTGGCCGGCTTGAAGACACGCTGGCCGCATGGAACGTAACGGCGGCGCGAGAGGCGGCATGGAATAATGCCGAATTGCTGTGGAACCTGGGCGGCGTGCCGGCTGTCGCTGCCACGTTCCTCGATACTCTCGACGGCCTCACAACCGTTGCCAGCAAGGCGTTGCTGGTTCCAGTGCTCTGAACGGGCGGGCGCGGCACTCAACGCCGCATCGATGCCGTAAAATCCACATAGCATGAAGTGTCCATATTGCGGTTTCGGGCAGGATCGCGTGGTGGACTCGCGCGAGAGCAAAGAGGCCGACTCGATCCGTCGCCGGCGCGAGTGCGAGAGCTGCAACCGCCGGTTTACCACCTACGAGCGCATCGACGAGATCCCCTACATGGTGGTGAAGAAAGACGGTCGCCGCGAGCGCTTTGACCGCCAGAAGATTTTGAGCGGCCTGCTGCGCGCCTGCGAAAAGCGTCCGGTTTCGTCGGGGCAGCTCGAAAAGGTCGTGGATGCCACGGAGACCTTTTTGGTGGACGCGCCGGAGCGCGAGCGCAGCACGTCAGAGATCGGCGAGCTGATTATGCATCACCTCAAGAGCCTCGACACCGTGGCGTATATACGGTTCGCTTCGGTCTATCGGGACTTCAAGGATGTGAATGAGTTCAAGGAAGAGCTGGAGGGGTTGCTGGATTCGCATCGGATTGGTAAGGGGAAGAAATAGCTCCCAAGACAGCTAATAGCTGATGGCTAAAAGCTCAGAGGATAGAAATGTCAGACCAAAAGACACGCAGAGTAACGCTGATTCCCGGCGACGGCATCGGCCCTGAAGTTACCCAGGCAGTCGTTCGCATTATCGAGGCAACCGGCGTCAAGTTCGAGTGGGAGCGGTTCGCCGCCGGCGCTGAGGCTTTTGAGATTCATGGCGAGTACATTCCCGCGGTGCTCTACGAGTCAATCGAGCGTAATAAAGTTGCACTCAAGGGGCCCGTCACCACGCCCATTGGCGGCGGTTTCAAGAGCATCAATGTCACGCTCCGGAAGAAATTTGACCTGTTCGCGAATTTCCGTCCCATCCGTAATTTGCCTGGCCTCGAAACCAAGTATCCCGGCGTCGATCTGATAATCGTTCGCGAGAACACCGAGGGCGAGTACGTGGGGCTGGAGCATGAAGTGGTGCCCGGTGTGGTGGAGTCGATCAAGGTGATTACCGAGAAGGGATCGACCCGCATTGCGAAGTTTGCCTTTGAATACGCGCGCAAGCATGGGCGCAAAAAGATTCACTCGGTGCACAAGGCCAACATCATGAAGCTCAGCGATGGACTGTTTTTGCGCTGCGCGCGCACGGTGGCCGAGGGGTTTCCCGACATCCAGTACGGCGAGCACCTGATCGACAACACCTGCATGCAGCTGGTGATGAATCCTTACCAGTACGACACGCTGCTGCTTGAGAATCTTTACGGAGACATTGTGAGCGACCTGTGCGCGGGCCTGGTGGGCGGCCTCGGGCTTGCTCCGGGCGCGAACCTGGGCGTGGATTGCGCCATCTTCGAAGCGGTGCACGGATCGGCGCCGGATATTGCCGGTAAGGACGTGGCGAATCCAACGGCGCTGCTGCAATCGTCGATTCTGATGCTGCGGCATCTTGACGAGATGGCCGCGGCCGATCGCGTACAGAAAGCCATGGAGGCGGTGTACGCAGAGCGCAAGACGCTGACCCGCGACGTGGGTGGCACGGCCGGTACAACCAAATTTGCCGACGCGGTGATTGCGGCGCTGGATTAGAGTATTTCTCCCCAAGGTATGCCGCGTGGGTGCCCCATCCCAGATATGAAGTGTGGGTGCCCCACCCTCGCCGCGTCTTTGTTTTTGCGGCTAGTCAGAATGGAGTGACCGGCCCACTGTGCTAACCGTGGGTTAGGCTGTGATTCTGGAAGAAGCACAGTTCAGAGCCACAAGCGGAGAGGAACCGGTCA
>JBEKCW010000391.1:0-5335 GCA_050014675.1 Occallatibacter sp.
CCTGACGCGAATGTCACGGTTCCTACCGGCAGCAACAACGTTGTCCGATGAGTTCCGTCTCCAACGGTGATGCTTTGAGAAGCCAGGTTGGAGCCGGGAAAGTTCCGCGCGTCGCAGGTTCCGCCACCGGCGGCTTCCACCGCCGCAAGACAGGCATTCACCTTGCGGCTGAAGTCAGCGCCCGGGAAATTCTCGGCGTAATAGACGCCGATCGCCTTCTCCGCGGCAATATCTGTTGTGCCAACCGGCGATTGGGAAACTGCCGAAACAGTGAAACCCATGATGACGGCTAGAATGCGGTGCATGTCTTCACCTCTTCACATCGAGACTGACTATGCAAAGCGAGTTACGGATTCAACGGGAAACTCTATCGTAAACGCCGCGACGCCATCCACGCTGGCACCGACCATTATGGCAGTCGTGAAAAGAATCCTGGATGCGGGAGTCGCAGAGGGCGGGAGTGCGTAACAGGCAGAGATGATCGCAGGGTTCCGCCAGTGATTTCAGCTCCCCGCTGATAGTTCACCTCAGCGTGAGCATGTCTGGCAACAAGGCTGTGCATAAGATCGTTCGACGTAGGACCGAAGTCGCCTTGCGGATGGCTTATTCCGGGTCTCGTAGAGAAAGCACGTAATATCGCCGCCAGCAAAACTTGCAGCGAACCGGGCGAAGTGCGAACAAGCCGAGGAGGCCATCGTACGAGCGCAATTCACCAGGCTTGAATTTGACTGAATTGCAGACAGGGCATGCTCTTTTAATTAACAATACTCGCGGTAGCCAATTCGGCCAGGTCATAGTTCTAGCGCTCATTAAGAGGCTCCATTCAAAAGTGGCGCGATCAGTAGTGCCGAGTTAGTGCATAGCTTTCATGCTAAGTAACTCGTGACCAGGCTTGACCGGGTTGGATCGCATGACCTCGCGTGAATGCAACGTAACACTGGCGACCCAAAAGCCCGGATACCGGGCGACGAAAATGGAATTAAGTTCGGCGGCGTTGAATTGGCGCGGAACGGCGTTGAGGGCCCGAGTCAAAGCTCGATCGGTCGCGTTTTCTGGTGTCAGCCCAAATCCTCTTCGGACGCACGAACCCGGCATCCAAATTGAGTGCCAGCCCGCCTGGCGAATCATCGCATCGAAAATCGGCGCGGTCGTCTCTTCCACAAGCTTCCAGTTGTCGCCGAAGGGTATCCTGACCGGATCCAGCCGGCTTGGCAGCACGCAACCCTTACGCAGGAAAACAGAATGCGGCTTCACGCTTGCGCGCTCTTTGATGTACCTGGTTCCTGGGAGCCGGCGGATCCGTCCGGCTTGGCGTGCGATGTTGGCGAAGCGCCTGCGGACGTATGTTGCGTAGAAAAATCAAGGGCAAACTGCGAAGGGCCTTCACCGGTCGTGTCCGGCCCGGTAGCTAATATACCGGTTGCACGGGGCTGGGTATTTGACGCATTCAAATAGGTTCTCGCGCGGAAGCGGAGAGACAGATGATTCTTCACATCGCTCCTCTTAAAGATGCTCATGGCGGCTCCAGCCGAACGGTTGCATGCCTGGAAGGTGCTCGTCTGGAGCAAAGCCTGGAGTGCTGCGGGCGAGAAGGGGGGAGCGGGTTACTAATTCGAGCATACGCTTAAGACAGCCAGCGTGCGCTGTCATGCCTGGTTGCATTCTGATATTCGCACCAGCTCGTAGCTAAGTTATTGGCTACCCGGATTTTCATGGCTGAGACATTCTGCGGAATCACTTTTCGTCGGTCAAAAAACTGAAAAGCGCCGGATGAACTTGCACACTGCCGTTATAGTCGATGAATCCGCGGCTCCTGAAGCTGTTCATGAAGAAACTCACCCTTGACCGGGTGGTGCCGACCATTTCCGCAAGTGTCCTCTGGCTCACCTTGAAAGGGACAGGCTCCGCCTCTGCGTGCACTCCTATTCCTGCCATCAGCAGCAAGACACGTGCCAGCCGCTTCTCGCTCGAATTGAAGATCTGGTCTAGAAACTCCTCTTCAATCCGCTCAATTCGAAGAATGAGCTGGGAAATAAAGAGCTTGGCAAATTCCGGTTCGCGGTGAATGATGTGAACGATTTCCGCCCTCATCACCCTCACAATCGTAGTGGGCTCTATGGCCGTTGCAGTTGAAATCCGCAACGACTGCTTTGACATGCATCCTTCTCCGAAAAAATCGCCCCGGCGCAGAACGGCGATGACGGCCTTCTTCCCGCTCTTTGACGTAACCGTCAACTTCACATGGCCGTTCCGGATATAAAACAACGCATCGGCCTTGTCTCCCTGGTCGAAGATAGCCTGTTTGTTTCGATATTCATACGTGCTGGTGGGCGTGTCGAGTTCCCTGAGAAAATCGATGGGCATTCGCGCACTTTGCTTTTTGCTTGCCATTGTCAGCTCCTGTGCACCGATGCCTTCGACAATCTTTTAGCCTAGCGAGGGAAAGCACTCCGTGCTGATCAAGATTGCTCATCGGTTTCGGCTCGAACGTGGAGGAGACCGGTTGGCTTTTGCAGGCCTGACAGATAACATGAGCAAATTGGCACACTATTCCTGTTCGCGATCTGCTAAAGCTGGATGTGGAAGGTGTGCGGTCCGGCGCGGCGCTCGAAAACCATGCTGCGCGGTTGCAGTCATTTACTTGAAGACCGAGGCGAAGATTCCATGTCAACTCTTAGCGCAATATCATCACCGGATGCCGCCTCAGAACCAATCGAATTGGTCCGGCAAGAGCCGGCCGAATTCAACTGGGTGTTCTTCACGGTTATTGTCACGTTTCACCTGGGGGCCATCGCGGCGCTGTTTACCTTCCATTGGTCTTCGATCGCTGTGTTTCTCGCCATGTGGCTACTAAGCCAGAACGCGGGAATCGCTATCAGCTATCACCGCCAGCTTACACATCGCAGCTTTACCACCCCCAAGTGGGTGGAGTATTGCCTGGCGATCTGCGGCGCGCTCGCGCTGCAAGGCAGCCCCATCTACTGGGTCGCCGTGCATCGCCTGCACCACCAGTACACCGACAAATCCGGCGATCCACACTCTCCCCGCGATGGCAAATGGTGGTCGCACATGGGCTGGATTATGCGCGGCGCGCTGCACAATGAAACTACAGTGCTTGCCCGTTACGCGCCCGATCTTCAACGGGATGGCTTCTATCGCTGGCTGTCGGTGTGGCACTGGGTGCCCATTACGCTCACCGCCATCGCGCTGCTGGCATTGGGCACAGCCGTGGGCGGATGGCCGTTGGGAATCTCCTGGGTGCTGTGGGGCGTGTTCCTGCGAATCGCCATCGGCTTCCACGTAACCTGGCTGGTTAACTCGGTAACCCACCTGTGGGGCGCGCGCCGGTTCAACACTCACGACGATTCAACCAATAACTGGTGGGTAGCCTTTTTGACCGGAGGCGAAGGCTGGCACAACAACCATCACGCGCATCCCACATCTGCCACGCATGGCATGGCCTGGTGGGAACTTGATTTTAACTACTGGGGAATTCGCCTGCTGGCGCTGGTCGGCCTGGCAAAAAACATCAAAGTAATGCGCCCACGCCCGTCGCGGCCCGGGCTGCAATAGCTTTTTTCGGAATCAATATGCAGGAAACCCACATCTCGCAGAGTACCTCGTGACCGGCCGTCTGGAGAAACTCGACGCAATTGACTACGGAGACGGGATAACGGTCGAGGCAACCGTCTCAGCCGAGTTGATCAACTTGCGCACAGGATCGGTCGAGTGGACCGGACATGTGACGCACACATCCAAAGTCGATCAACACGATGTGTACTCCGTCGTCAGCCAGATGAGCAGTCCGTTGATGCCTGCTTGGACCAACTCGTCTCGGCCATCGCGCAATCAGTGAGTCGTCGCGATACTGCGGCACGATAGCTCATCGAAAGGAATTCACGATGCTAGCTCTTCCGGCCATGGCTCCATGAGGGATTGATCGAGCTGGTCTACCGATATATCGTGAGTTTTTGGCAACGCTGAGTAATTGAATATTCCGGTCTATTTCCTCTTGGGCGAGGCCGCGAGGATCCTACGCATGGCAGCGCGCCCGATTTGCAGGCGGCGGCCGATCTCGGATTTGCCGAGGACGGAGCGGAACAGTTTATGGGCCTCACGGTTGTGCATGTTGCGGTTGAAGGTCGCCAAGCCGCATGCCGGTCTGCCGTGCCTGAACAAGTGCTGCCCGCACGCGCTCTCCCAGGATCTAGCATTCGAAGACGGCGAACATGGTCATCCCCGTTTTCTGGAAGCCCGTTGCACTTTTACTGGGCCTCCTGAGAGCACTAATATTCGTGTGCTGCTTTGGGTCGGTGATGATACATGGGAACCGCCCGGTTCCAAATCGCACGCTTTCCTCAAGGATCGGATCACAGGGCAGAATCTTTTCGCCCCGCCAACACCCGCAGAAACTGAAGCCTGTCCATGCGGTACTTGAATGCCTTGCGTCCATCGATGAAAACCACGGGCACCTCGTCGTTGTACTTCTGCCGCAATTGGGGGTCGGCGTCGATGTCCACCTAGCACCACTGGAAGTCCACCTGGCTCTGGAATTGCGTAAGGGTCTCCTTAACAATGTCGCAGAGATGACATCCTTTGCGCGAATAGACCACCACTTCATGCATTTGGCGATTGTAAACGCGGACTATCTTCCACGCCACAAGTACTCTGCTTACGTAATTCGTCTAGCCGCCGACGGATTTAAAAGACTGGAGGATGAACGGCAGCTCCTCTCGGCTTCCGCACGAGTCACGACCCAGATAGCGCGCACCAGCCAACGCCGTTCGCCGTCGCCGCCAGTTTGTCCATCCTTTCTCGCAAAGAAAGCATCCTCCTCTGTGCGATTGCGGCACACCGTTGGCACACTCGCGCTTTCGATCCTGCCGTCCTAAGCGGGGCTCTGCGCTAGTGCGACTGATTGCTATTCAGTCAGACTTGCCAGCTCACCACCCTATGCAGGCCGAGTAGGAATCAGGGGTCAAATTAGCGTGGGCTTCTCCTGCCGGCCACTTCGTCGTAGCTTCAGGTGTCACGCCTATCATTTTGGTCATTTAGTAGGTTGAACGGACTAAACAATGGATTCTACGAATCCAGAATTTCTGCTGACGGGTCGCTGATCAGCGGTTGATAGACTTTCCAGAACCCTGTCAATGAGCGCTTTGAACAGGTCTCAAAGTTTGAACGATAGTGCCACTTGACCGAGATGCCGGCTTGAACGAAGCCGCTGGCGCGGCGGACACTGCCTCGATGTGCAGCCGCGAGCGGCGGTGGCTGCGATAGGTTGATTCACAAGGAAGGAGATTCTTGTGACCAACCTACGCAGGCGGATGCTGGA
>JBEKCW010000392.1:0-5333 GCA_050014675.1 Occallatibacter sp.
TTCCCCTCGTCGCTAGCCGCCGCCGAGGTCTACAAAACGCTGCCGTACGTGCAATTTTCCGACACCTGGAACACCAGCGGCGTCGGAGGCCCTGCGAACTGGAACACATTCTTATACGCCAGCGAAAACAGCGACGCCAATGCAAGCCTTACCAAGACAGTGGGCAAGCACGAGCTTTCAGCAGGCTTCGAATATCTGAAGCGCTTCCTGAATGTCGGCCAGCCACCCGCTCCTTCCGGCGCCTATACCTTTGACATGTCTGCCACCACCCAGTCAGTGTCTAACCCGTCGGGCGGCAGCGACTTCGCTTCTTTCCTGGTTGGGATGGGATCGGTGCCGGGCAATGAAAGCTACAACTTTACCAAGGACATCTTTGCCGCTGAAGCCAATCCTTATTACGCCGCGTTTATCGAGGATACCTATCGTCCCACGGCGACCCTTACCATCACTGCCGGCTTGAGGTGGGACATTTTCGGAGGCCGCACCGAGCGCCACAACAGACTGGAAAACTTCAATCCGGCGCTGTCGGGCATGTCTGATGGAGTTTCCTATACCGGGGAGGAAACCTTTGTTGGCGGTGGCAGCCGCTCACCCTTTACGATGAATCTCGCCAACTTGGGCCCTCGCCTCGGCTTTGCATGGCAGGCGACAACTCATCTCGTGGTGCGCGGCGGCGCTGGATTTTATTACGGTCCCAGCCCGCAGATGGTGAGCAACCCCGCGCTCGACAGTGACGGCTATTCCTCAATCACCAACTGGGATGCCACTTGCCTCAACGGAGACGGCAACACAGTCTTCAACGGTGATCCGGCGTGCAGCGGCGGCGTCAGCGCGCCGGACAACTTCACCGTTCCCTACTCGCTCAGTAATCCGTTTCCGAGCGGCGTGGTTCCGTTGAGCGGCAGCGTGCCGGCAGCGTTGCTGGGGACGACGCTGAGCACCATGCTGCATTCGCAGCGCACGCCCACCACCTACAACTTCAACTTCGGCATCGAGTACGAATTGCCCCATCAGGTAGTGCTCAGCGCAGGATACGTGGGCAGCCGCGGGCTCTTCCTGCCGCTCGGCGCACTCGATGTGAACGGACTGAATCTGGCCACAATTGGCAGTAATGGCGCTTCGCTCTGCGTTGATCCGTCAAACCCGAGCTGCGTGATGGTGCCCAACCAATGGGCTGCAATTCAGCCTGCGACCAATGCTAACTATGGCTCATCGACCGTGCCGCTATGGGTATCTCTGCAAAAATATCCGCAATACGGCAGCGGCAACTACGGTGCGGGCAACGGGGTAAATGTGAGCGGTTATCCGGGTGGCGATTCTGACTACAGCTCGATGCAGCTCAAGCTTCAAAGGCGTCTTGTCCGCCACTTTACTGCGTTGGCCGGCTTCACGTGGGCCAAGCTCATTACCGACGACGGCAATCCGCCGCTGGGGTTTGTCGGTGCCCATAACGGCGCTCCCCAGGATCCGATGAACCTGAGCTTCGAGCATTCCGTGAGCCCGCAGGATGTGAAGTACCAATTCACCGGAGAGGCGTCCTACGACCTGCCCATTGGAGCGGGACGCGGGGTGAACTTGAACGGCGTCGGGAACGCAGCTCTGGGAGGCTGGACGGCCAACGTCATCTCCTATATGAGCACGGGAATTCCAATCGCCTCGCCCGTGGTCGGAGCCGGCATTTCCTACTTCAACCAGCGGCCCGATCTTACCTGCGATCCGTCGAAAGGTGCTCCCCACAGCATCGCAACCTGGTTCAATTACGGTTGTTTTGCTATTCCGGCCAGCCCTTTCATTGCAGGCTCCGCGCCCGCATATCTCGATCATGTCCGCACCATGGGCGCGCAGGATTTCGATCTATCGCTCTACAAAAACTTCACTCTCGGCGGCGAAAAAAACCTGCGCATCGAAATTGCGTCGTATAACATCGCCAACAAAGTGCAACTCGGTATGCCGAGCGTGCCGAGCATTACCGGCGTCGAAACCGATCCATCCGTGGCGGCGAACTTTGGCCAGATTACTTCAACGGTCAATTCGCCCCGCCAGTTCCAGTTCGGATCGCGCTTTACATTCTGATCTCCAGTGGCCGGCCCTTTGTTGATGCTGAAGACGCAAAAGCAAGAGGGCCGGTCTACAATCGAACAATCTGACCTGCACGGCAAGGATACGAATGTCCCTGAATCAGGAGAGCGGTGTTCAGCAGCAAGTGGGCCTTAAGCGCTCGCTCCGCTTTTGGGATCTGATTCTTTACGGCATCATCCTGATTCAGCCCACGGCGCCCATGCCGAGCTACGGCGTTATTTCCACAGTGGCGCGCGGGCACGTGGTAACGGCCATCCTGCTGGCGATGGTGGCAATGCTGTTCACTTCCATCAGCTATGGGCGCATGGCCCGCGTCTATCCGCATGGTGGTTCGGCGTTTCTTTACGTTGGCAAGCAGATCCATCCCAGTCTCGGTTATCTCACCGGCTGGTGCCTCATCATGGATTACGTTTTGAACCCGCTGATCTGCACCATCTGGTGCAGCCGGGCCGCCATCAACTTTGTGCCGGAGATTCCGTACGTCGTTTATGTCATCGCGTTCGCTGTCCTTTTCACATTGCTCAACTGCAACGGCGTTGAGACTTCGGCGAAGATCAATGCCGCCATGGCCGCGGCCCTGGGCGCCGTGATTCTGCTGGTGATTGTAGCGGCGATTCGCTACATACTAGGACTGCACTCGTATCCTTCGGGCTTTTTCACGCTGCCTTTCTACGATCGCAGCACTTACTCATCTTCAGGACTTCTGCGCGGCACATCGATCGCAGTGCTTACTTACATTGGCTTCGACGGAATCTCGACGCTCACCGATGAAGCCAAAGATCCCAAGCGCAATGTTCCGCGCGCCATTGTGGGCACGTGTATTGTCACCGGCATCCTGGCAAGTGTTGAGGTGTACCTGGCACAGCTTGCGTGGCCGCATGGCGCATTTCCCGATGTCGATACGGCCTACGTCTATATCTCCGGCCGCATCGGCGGGCCAGCGCTCTTCGCCATCGTCAACGGCGCATTGTTGCTGGCGACCATCGGCTCGGGGATGGCCTCGCAACTGGGCGCTGCACGCATCATGCTGGCCATGGGACAGGACGGTGCACTCCCTACGGGCTTCTTTGGCGCAGTGCACCCCAAGAATCGGATTCCGCGCAACAATGTTCTGCTCGTCGGCGCCATTTGCCTCATTGGCGCACTCTTGATGAGCTACCAGCTCGGCACTGAACTGCTCAACTTTGGCGCGCTGCTCGCGTTTATGGGCGTGAACGCCGCGGCATTATTGCAGGCGTGGCAGGAGGGCAAGTCGCGTCTCTGGTATGCCCAGTTGTTTGCCCTCGGCGGGTTTGCAACTTGCGCAGTCCTCTGGTGGAATCTCGGCCCGCTCGCCAAAATCGTCGGCTCCATATGGGCATGTTTCGGTATAGTGCTGTGGGTCATCCGCCGCGGCCAGACGCATCTGCCTGGCAGCGAGGCATAGCAGCCAGCGTCCCAGGCCCGACCCTCCAATGGCAGCCCCTTTTAAATCAGCGGCTTCGATCGGAGTCTCACGTTTCTCAATCGGTTAATCGTTTTCGCTATTGAAATAACTTCAGTCCCGTTTGAGAACCTCGCTCCCGAGTTGTAGGATTCTGTGGTGCACCTCAATGCCTTTTGGGCACAACTGAACGCGTTTTCGCGCGTTCGTGTGACTGCGTGGCGATGAAGAGGTGATGCGAATCGGGGACATCCAATGGAAAATTTGATCAAGCGCACTTCTTTGAAATCCACGCTGACAATCAATCTGCTATTTCTAGCCGGGCTCCTGGTGTCCGCGCTCGCGGTTCATGCGCAAAGCGCGGTCGCCGTCGTCACCGGCGATGCGCGCGTCGACCAGCTGCTCAGCCGCATGACGCTTGATGAAAAGATCCAGCTTTTGCATGGGACCGGCGAAGACGCGCTGACCGGTCCGGGCCAGGCCGGCTATTTGCAGGGCATTCCGCATCTCGGAATCCCCTCATTGCGCCTGGCCGATGGACCTCCGGGAGTTCTTACGCGGATTCCCGCCGAAGCGCCGACGGCAACCATGGGCCTGGCCGCGACGTTCAGCGTGCAGGACGCCCGCGCTAACGGCAAAGTGGTGGCGGATGAGGCGCGCGATCGCGGAATCGATGTGGTGCTGCAGCCATTTATCAATATGGATCGCGATTTTAACTGGGGCCGCGGTTACAACACCTACGGCGAAGATCCATTGCTGACCGGCCTCATTGGCGCCGATTTCATCAAGGGCGTGCAGGGGCAGGGAATCATGTCGCAGGCCAAACATTACGTTGCCTACGATACCGACGCGCCATTTGTGAATGTCGATCTGCAGGCGCTTCACGAGATTTATGTGGCGCCGTTTGTCGATGCGGTCAACGCGGGCGTCTCGTCAATCATGTGCTCGTATGCCAAGGTTAACGGGAAATACTCCTGCGGTACGGACACTACGCTCAACGGAATTCTGAAAGGCGAGCTTGGATTCAAAGGCTTCGTGACTTCAGATTGGGGTGCGAACCACGGCACGGACTTTATCAATTACGGCCTCGACATGGAGATGCCAGGCCCGCTGCCGGTGCCGTGGGCCACTCCGTCCTTTTTCGTCAACGATCCCACGCGCCTGCCCTGGCCAGGCGGGTCAAACGACGGGCCGGCGCTGACCGCCAATGGCTTGCCCGAGGAGCCCAAGGGCGGCGGGTGGGCACACGTTGATGAGCCCAAGGTCACAACCGATTTGAAACACCTGATTGAGCAAGGCGTGGTTTCCGAGAGCACCATCGATCATGCCGCAGGCCGCGTGCTTTACGAGATGGACAAGTTCGGAATGCTCGACGGCAAGAAGCCAGGAAAGCCGACCGCAGCCGAGCTCACTGGCGACCAGGCGGCGATTCGCAAAACTGCGACGGACGCAGCAGTGCTTCTGAAAAACGATTCAGCTCTTCCGCTTAAGCCCGCGCAGCTTAGCAATCTCGCGCTCATTGGTCCCGGCGCCGGCCAGCTTGTAGCCGTGGGCCTGACCGGGGAAAAAGCGGTTGGGTTGCCGCAACGTGAGGTGTCGCCGCTGGCCGCACTGCGTCAGCTCGCCGGCGCCGGCGCGCACGTGACCTACGCCGCCGCCAACGACATGGATGGCACACCGGTGCCGGCGCAGTACTTTTCGCACTTCGGACAGCCAGGGCTTGAGCGCCGCGCGTTCAGAGAATTCATGGTTCACATCGATCCGTCGATTGACTTCACCAACAAGGCTCAATCGGCATTGCCGCCGCGCGAGAGCATTGAATGGACCGGCA
>JBEKCW010000393.1:0-5323 GCA_050014675.1 Occallatibacter sp.
CGGAGGCAAACATCAACTGCCGCATAACGCGACCATCGAACTCGGGCCCGTCAAGCTCGACCTCCAGGTGGAGGCAATGACCGACGAGGCCGGCGAGCACATTGGCGCCGTTGTGATCTGGGGCGTCAGCACCCAGCAGACAATCGAAGCGCTGCGCCACGCGCAAGAGGCGCAGCGGACCGACATCGAGCACCTGAATGGGAACTTGCAGATGGTGGCGACCGCAACGCATGAGATCGAGTCGAGTATTGGTGAGATTGCGCGGAATGCCGAGAATGTGGCCCAGGCCGCGGAAAAGTCGCGCACAGCGACAGACGAGAGCAAAAAGTCGATCCTGAGCCTGAAAGAGTCGAGCAGCGGAGTGGCGAAGGTTGCGGAGTTGATTGCCTCGATCGCCACGCAGACGAGCGTGCTGGCGCTGAACGCGAATATTGAAGCCGCGCGCGCCGGCGTGCACGGTAAAGGCTTCAGCGTGGTAGCCAGCGAAGTAAGAAAGCTGGCCGAGCAAACTGCCGAGGCGACCGCGGAGATCCAGTCCAAGGTGTCGGCAATCGGTTCTGACATTACAACGGCGGTTGCAGCCATCGACCGCATTGCGAGCCATACTGAGGAGCTTTCAGGAGTGTCGCACCAGATGGCGGCTGCTGCTGAAGAGCAGCACCTGGCCACGCAGGAGATGGCGCAGAATCTTGAGCGCGCGGCTCACCGGACCAGCGAGATAGCGAACATGCGGCTGACGGACTAGTTAGGTTTCACCAACAAAAAGGCCGGCAGATGCGATGCCGGCCTCTTATGTTGTCCGGATTGGTCTGGTTTCAGGCGGTTGCCACCGCGGCTGTTGCGTGCTCATGCTCTTTCTCAACGACGGTGAGCGATTCCTCAAGGATGTCGAGTGCGACCGTGGCTGCTTCTTCGCTCACGATCAGCGGCGGAGCCAGCCGCAGCGAGGTTTCGCCACAGCCCAGAATCATGAGACCGCGCTCGAAGGCCAGCGTCTCAACGCGATTGCGCTCGGCCACGGCAGGTTCGCGAGTGGCCTTGTCTTTTACCAGCTCGATGCCGATCATCAGGCCGCGGCCGCGCACGTCGCCAACCATCGGGTGCGTCTTGACCCAGCCGCGCAGACGCTCGAGCATGAATTCGCCCACGCGCGCGGCGTTGGCAATGGCTTCGCGCTCAAGAATGTCCATCGTAGCCAGGGCCGCGGCAATCGAAACGGGATTGCCGCCGAACGTGGAGGCATGCGAGCCCGGGACCCAGTCCATGATTTCGGCGCGCGTCATGCACACGCCGAGCGGCATGCCGCTGGCAATTCCCTTGGCCATGCAAACCATGTCAGGCTCTACGCCGGAGTGCTCGATGGCCCACCATTTGCCGGTTCTTCCGCACCCCGACTGAACCTCGTCCACGACCAGTAAAATACCGTGCCGGTCGCAGATGCCGCGCAGCTCGCGAAGAAAGTTGTCGGGGGCAACAACGTAGCCGCCCTCGCCCTGGATGGGCTCGATAAAGATGGCCGCCACTTCCTCAGGAGGAAGAATCGTTTTAAAAAGCTTCTCTTCGATGTAGCGCGCGCAGCCCATGCTGAACGCCTCTTGCTCCTCAGGCCCGCCGGTGCATCCGCGGTAAGTGTAGGGATAGCGCACGTGGGTCACGCCGGGAACCAGCGGCGAAAAGCGGCGCTTCTGCTGCGGCTTTGAGGCGGTGAGCGAAAGCGCGCCCATGGTGCGCCCGTGGAACGCGCCAAGAAACGCAATTACCTGTTGCCGCCCGGTGTGATAGCGGGCCAGCTTGAGCGCGCACTCAATGGCCTCGGCGCCGGAGTTGCCGTAGAAAAAGCGATGCGGGCCGGGCATGGGCGCCACGGCCGAGAGCCGTTCGGCAAGATCGGTCAGGTGCTCGTTGTAAAAATCTGTGCCCGAAATGTGGATGAGCTCAGCCGCCTGTTTCTGAATTGCGGCAACCACTTCAGGATGGCAGTGGCCGGTAGAAACCACGGCGATTCCGGCGGCGAAATCGAGAAACTCGTTGCCGTCGACGTCTTCAACGCGCAGGCCGCGTCCGCGTTTGGCGACCAGCGGGTACGATCGCGTATAGCTGGGCGAGATCAGCCGGTTGTCGGCCGCAACGGCGGCCCTGGCCTTGGGGCCGGGTAGGGTACAAACCAGTTTGGGTCCGAATTTTGCGTGTAACTCCTGCTTGTTCATAGGGCCTTCTCCTCGGCGTCGATCATCGATATCGATCGGTTGTGCGGACGGCGCCTTCTTCCGTGATGCCAGGCGGATGTGGCGTTCCCGCTGATCCCTTGGTGCGGGATCGGTCGGTTGAATGGACCCCGATCAGGGTCTTAGAAAAAACGTGCGAGGATCTTCGGCGGACCCCAAGCTAGTCGCCGCCGAAGAGTCTAGGTCGCGAGCGGGTGGGCAGGACGCAAAGATGGCGGAGGGGGCAGATGACGCGCGCACGCGTTCTCGACCCGCGCTTTCCGGCCAGGGCCATCGCGATTCCGTGGCTCAAACATTCCTGCATTGAGAGCTTCCGCTGAGGTGAGGATAGCACGTACTCGAGTCGCATTGCCATTTGCCGGCGCTTTGCGGACTGATAAGAAACAAGACGGGATTTGCCTATGGTTGGCCTTTTTGGTCTCCCACCCATCGAGCAAAAAACGCTCGATGGATGGGGCACCCAGTTTCGTCCTCCGTGGGCCGGCAACGCCGGTGGGGACTAGTATGGAAGAAGCTGTCATGGCCGGTTCCATGTCCTCAGCTCAAGTGTCGCAACCCAAGGCTGCAACGCGGCTTACGATCGTTCTGGCGTTTGCCAGCGTGTACTTTTTCTGGGGCTCGACCTACACCGCGATCCGGGTTGCGGGGGCCTACATGCCGGCTCTTCTGCTGGCCGGAATCCGATTCACGATATCCGGGGCGATCCTGCTGGGCTGGTGCCGCGCGAGAGGGCTGCGGACGATGTGGCCGGCGAGGGCAATGCTTGTCTTCAGCGTGGTGGGACTGCTGCTGCTCGCCGGAGGCAACGTTGCGCTGATTTATGCGGAGAAGACCGTGCCCAGCGGTCTGGCATCGCTGGTCTACGCCGTGACCCCTTTGTATGTGGCCCTCATCGAGATGTTTTTGCCCCACGGCGAGCCGCTGCCACGGCGCGGATGGCTGGGACTGCTGCTGGGCTTTGCGGGGTTGGCCGTCCTGGTGTGGCCCTCGATGCGGACCGGCCTGGCCGGGAATCGCGACCTGCTGTGGTCGCTGGCGGCCTTGCTGGCGGGGGCGCTCTCATGGGCGCTCGGCAGCCTGGTGGCCCGCCACTCCCGCTTCGAGGCCGATGAAAAGCCCAACAGCTTCGTGGCCGCTTCGTGGCAGATGCTGGCCGCCGGAGTCTTCTGCCTTGTGCTCGGAACCATTCTGGGCGAGTGGCCGGCCGTCAACATGAACCCGCCTACTGAGGTTTCGATGGCCTACCTCGTGGTCGGCGGATCGCTGCTGGGCTACACGGGATTCGTCTACCTGCTGGAGCATCTACCCGCGGCCAAGGTGCTCTCGTACACCTATGTCAACCCGGTGATTGCAGTGCTGCTGGGGATTTTCTTGCTCGGAGAACGGCCCGCTCCCGCCGAATTCAGCGGCATGGCGGCGATTGTGCTGGCCGTGTTTCTGCTGACCACCGCGAAGGTGCGGGCAAAGCAGGGAGGCGGCGAGGCGAACTCCGGAGGCACCGATTGAGTGCATCGACAAATCAAAGCGGTCGCGGTTATTGCTTGAATGTCCCGGCGGGTACGAGTGCGACCGGCGGATCGTCATCGAGTGTGACAGCTCCGTTCTCGAAGATCGCGAGTGAGTTCGAGTCAGCGGCCATCGTCAGCCAGCAAACGGCGGCTTTGCTGAGCAGGGCGCAGCTAATCTCGATGGTGTAATGCTTGTCAGGCTGGCCCTTGGGAGTGCCGTGCACGCGCTCGGCCCACAAAGGATAAGAGCCCAGCATGTACGTGGCGACCAGGGGATCGCTGATATCGAAGTTCTGTTTGAGACCCTCCGCGGCACCGGCGCCAAATCCCGGCAGGTCGGCCTGGGTCAACCGCTGGCCAAAGCAATCGAAGGGCAACGCAACCTGGACGATGACCGAGATTGGACCTCCATGGCGGGCGGTGAGGCCCATCTGCGTGCACCCCACGCCCTTCTTTTCAGCCTCGCTGGTGTCGCTCTGAGCCGCCTTGTCCTTGACGTCAGGCAGTGAGGCCTGAGAGTCGACGACCTCCCAATCTCCGGGGATGGTGTAGCTGAATCCAAGGGGACTGGAGTACGTGTGGGAGGCGGGCGCACTCGCAGCAGGCGCCTGGGCTTGCGCGGAAAGCGGTGTGCAAATGAGAGCGAAAAGTGAAGCGGCGAGGGTGGCTCGCATGGGTCAGCCTTTCACTTACGCTACTTCACCACGAAGGCGGATAGCGCCGAGACAATGCCGATCGCGGCAAAGAAGAAGCCGAGGTACCAGTAGACACGGCTGCGCGTAAGCAGCGTGACCGAAGTGATGACCAGGGCGATCTCAAGCAGGGCCTCGGCCAGATCGAATCGATTGGCGCGGGCTTCAGCCTCGTCGACCTTTTTCTCGAATTCGTGGACCTTGTCTTCCTGTGCTCGAGCCTGTTCTTCGCCCTCTTTCAGATCCTCGACCCACTTTTTTCGATGGTCGGCCCATTCCTCGGAATCCTTCTTTGCGCCAGCCTTGTCTGCATCGGTGAGATCATGAAGCAGCCGGGCGGCCAGGTCGGTGTCGCTGTCGCGGATTTTCTTGGCCTGGTAGAGAGCCCAATCGTCGGAGGCGCGGTTTTGCTCGACTGCGGCCCGGGTCTGGAAGAGGATTGCCTCAGTGTGGGTGCGATGGCCGAGGACCGTGGTGACGGCCACCAGCACGGCCAGCACGCTCATGGTGAAGGCCACCGGCCGCATCGCCTGGTTCTCAGATCCCTTTTCCGCGTTTTCTTGAAGCTCGCCTGCTTCGTCAGATTCCATGGTTCGTTTCTACCAATTCCAGAGTAGTTCGTCGAGCTGGTTCGGGCTCACTCCTTCGCCCTGAATTCGGATCTCCAATAGCTAGAAGCTAGCAGCTAGAGGCTGAAAGCTGCTCTTCTCACTTCCGCTTCCAGCGCACGCCATCTTTCGAGTCTTCGATCACGATACCCTTTTCGGCTAGGTCATTGCGAATGGCATCGGCGCGGGCAAAGTTGCGCTGTTTCTTGGCGAGAGTCCGCTCGGCGACGAGCGCGTCCACCTCGGCATCGTTGATGGACTGCGCGGCGAGAAGCTCGGGGGCGATCTCA
>JBEKCW010000394.1:0-5310 GCA_050014675.1 Occallatibacter sp.
GGTCATGGAATAGAGCGGCAAAAGCCCGGGCCTGAAGGTCCAGTGTTTATGCATCTTTCTCAGGGGGCTGAAGTCCCCTGCTCCTTCCGCAACTGCTTTATCAGGCTACAGTACTAATGGCCCCGGGGAAGCCCCATCTCGTTTACTTCTTGACTCGTTCACTGTTTCACTTCTTCACTGCTTCTGTTCACTGACCACTATTCACTGGCCACTGTCTTCACTCCAGAATCTGCATGTCGAGAGGGGAAACCAGCATGCAATCCATGGAGCGCACCGACGCCAGCGCGCGCTTGAGCGCCGAAGATTTGCAAGGCTCGACAGTGACCACGAACGGCAGCGCGTGAGCCGGAAACCCTGGCTTTTGCAGAATGGCGCGAATGTTGATCTGCTCGTTGGCCAGGGCGGTGGTAATGGCGGCAACGATGCCGGGGCGATCCATGACCATAAAGCGGATGTAGTGGGGGACCTCGAACTCGGCACCGACGTGTGCCGGCGCGGAGGAAATCTCAACGCGGCGTGAACCGTGAGCAAGCGCGAGCAGATCGCTGACGACAGCGACTGCGGTTGGTTGGCCGCCTGCGCCGTGGCCTGAAAAGACAACATTGCCGCCGTAATGGCCGGTAGCGATGACCATATTCTCAGTGTCTTTCGACCAGGCGAGGGGCGAGCGGATTGCAACCAGCATGGGACCGACGGTGGCGGCCAGGCGCCCATCGACCCGTTCAGCACGGGCCACCTGGCGGATAGTGCAGCCGAGATCGCGCGCATAACTGAAGTCGACGGCGCTGACCTCGGTAATGGGAAGGGGAACAATCTCTTCGGGATCGATTTGAACACGAAGAGCAAGACGCATAAGAATAGCGAGCTTGGCACGCGCGTCGAAGCCGCCAACGTCTTCAGTGGGGTCGGCCTCGGCGTAACCTTTGGCCTGGGCCTCAGCCAACACCGGCGCATATTCCGCGCCAGTCTCCATTTTGCTGAGGATGAAATTACAGGTGCCGTTGAGAATGCCCTGGATGCGCTCGATGCGATCGCCGGCCAGACCTTGCTCAAGGCCGGGAATCACGGGGATTCCGCCGGCAACGGCCGCGCCGTACTTGAGATGGCCGCCTTTCTCCTGTGCGAGCCGCTCCAGATCGATCCCATAAAAGGCGATGAGTTTCTTGTTGGCGGTGACAACGCTCTTACCGGATGCAAGGGCTTTGCGAATCCAGGTTCCCGCGGGATCGAGACCGCCGGCCAGCTCCACGATCACGTCAACATCTGAGGCGAGCACCGCATCGGCGTCTTCGCTCCATACCACGTTGGAAGGAACCCAGTCCGCGCGCTTACGGGCAACGTTGCGATTGAAGACATGGGTGAGCTGGAGGCCCTGCGGCTTCGATTCCACCAGAATCCGCGCCACCGAGCTGCCCACAGTGCCAAAACCGAATATGGCAATACGCAACGGATGCTGCGCGGGCGCTAAAGACACTTCAACCGGCGATGCAGATGCAGCTGCTTGAGACACCTGAGTTTTTCCCTCTTGCCAAAAGTGAATCACCGAGAGATCTGGCGATGATTTGATGATAACTGAGAGAGGCAGTGGACAGTGGTCAGGGGTCAGGGGTCGGGGGTCAGGGGTCAGTGAGAAGAGATAAGAGATAAGAGAAAAGAGATCAGCGGTCAGTGATCGGCTTCAAGCTTCTATCTATTAGCTACTGGCTTCTCTGTCCCCTCTTCTCTTGTCTCTTATCTCTTCTCTCTGTTCTCTGGTAGCATGAGTTGCAGATGCGTCGCGGCTTCTCCATACTCCTGATGCTTGTTTTGGGGCTCGGGTCTCTGTCGTCTTTGATCGACGGCAGCGAGGATGCAAATCTGCCTGCGTGCTGCAGGCGGCACGGAGCGCATCACTGTGCCATGGCGGGCATGGCCGCCCAAGCACAATCGGATGACACACCGGCGTTCTCAGCGCCGATGACTTGCCCAAGTTATCCGGGTGCGATTGCGTTGCTGACGGGTCCGGCGCAGGCGCTCGCAGCGGCATCAAGAATGGGCGAGACTCTCGAGCCGTTTGAGTATGTGCAGATTGCCAGGCACACCGCTCCGTTCTCGAAGCCAGCGCAAACGCATGCCGGTCGCGGCCCTCCCGCATCCAGCCTCAGTTAAACCTCGAGAAAAAAAACGCGCGGAGCGAGCTTCCTCGAAAGCATGCCTCAGGGGCTAAAGCCCGTTCTCATTCAGGGTAAGTAGCGACACGAGTGAACTCGTGCCCTGATACAAAACTTCCCATCCGCAGGCTTCTTCAGCAGGCTCAAGACTTGTTCCCTGATTGAAAGCCCTTTCCATGGGCTCTTACCTGTGCGCGGCGCCTCGATTCGCGCTTGAACTTGTTCGGAGGTTTTTTTCATGCGACGACTTTATCTTCTCGCGGCGCTGTTGATGACCGCTTCCCTTCCCGCATTTGCCACGATCTTCGGTTCCGTTCGGGGCGTAGTCCATGATCCCCAACATCGACCCATCCAGGGAGCGCAACTCACGCTGAAGGCGCAAACCTCAGATTGGGCGCAGTCGCAGAACTCCAATGGCAACGGTGAATTTTTATTCACATCTGTGCCCATCGGGAATTACACGGTTACGGTATCCTCGAAGGGCTTTCAACAGTTGAGCCAAGGCGTGGTGGTGGAGTCCGACACCAGTCCTGTGCTGCATTTCCAACTGGCCCTGGAAGGTGCGAGAGAAGAGGTCGTGGTGCCGGGCACGCCGGCGGAAGCGACGACAGACAGCCTTACGCCGACAACCATGCTGAGCCGCACCGATATTGAACAGACTCCAGGGGCGGACCGCACCAACGGCATGGAGATGATCACGGATTATGTGCCGGCCTCCTATGTAACGCACGACATGCTGCACATGATGGGCGGCCACCAGGTGAACTGGCTGATCGATGGCGTCCCCATTCCCAACACCAATATCGCTACCAACCTGGGCCCGCAGATTGACCCGCGCGACATTGACTATCTCGAGGTGTATAGCGGCAGCTACGACGCCGACTACGGAGACCGCACCTATGGAGTTTTCAACGTTGCGCCGCGCACCGGCTTTGAGCGCGACAAGCAGTGTGACGTTGCGATCACCGGCGGCAACTTCTACCAGACCGACGACCAGCTCAGCTGCGGAGATCACACGCAGCGATTCGCCTGGTACGCGAGCGCGAATGGAAGCCGCAGCGCTTATGGCCTTCAAACGCCCGTTCCCCTGGTGGTGAACGACGCGGCCAATGGCTTTGGGGGATTCGCCTCATTCATCTTCAATCCCGACGCGAAGAATCAATATCGTCTCGTCACTTCATTGCGGCGGGATTATTACCAGATCCCGATTGATCCGGATCCTAACTCGACCGGAAACCAGGTTTACCCATCGAGCGGACTGCACGACGCCGAACGCGAGCCCGATGGGTATGTGACTTTCTCCTGGGTGCGCACATTCAATCCGAATACACTGCTGACGGTTTCGCCGTTCTATCACTACAACGGCGCAGACTACAATGGGGGTCCGAAAGATACCCCGGTCGTCTCGACCGTCGATCAAAACGCCAGCTACGCGGGGGCCCAGATCGCCCTCAACAAGACATTCTTGAAGAACGATCTTCAAGCGGGCCTTTACAGCTTTTTCCAACACCAGTACGGCTACTTTTACAACTATTTCCCTTCACCGACGCCAACCACCCCAAACGTTTCTCCTTCTTCAATTGGTGTGAACGGTGGCGTGGTGTCTGAATTCATCAACGACAAATTCAAGATGACGCCCTGGTTCACGTTGATTGCCGGACTGCGTGAAACCGAGTTCGACTCAAGCAGCTTATCGGAGCATGCAAGCGATCCGCGCGTTGGCGGAACTTTGCGAGTTCCGCGCTTGAATTGGGTGTTCAGCGGCTTCTATGGCTACTACTACCAGGCTCCGCCGCTGTCGACTGCCACGAACGCTCTCGCCGGCCTGGCCACCAACCAGGGCTTTGGCTTCGCTCCGCTGCATGGCGAGCGCGATATCCAATGGCAGTATGGCGTCACCATTCCATACCGCAACTGGATTTTGACCGCCAATAATTATGAAACCAGGGCCGAGAACTGGCTGGATCACAACAACATTGGAGAATCGAATATCTTCTGGCCGATTACCTGGGCCTATGCGCAGATCCAGGGATGGTCACTCACGTTGCGTTCTCCCGATGTCTTCCACCGCGGCCAGTTTCACCTGGCCTATGCTAACCAGATCGCGCAGGCAACTTCGCCGATCACCGGAGGCCTGATCTGCCGGCCGTCGGTCGGGACTGCCTGCCCGCTCGACATTCCGCCGGGGCTGGCGCCGGTAGACCATGACCAGCGAAACACACTGAACGTGGGCTTCAACGGCAAACTCCCGTGGAAGGCCTACGCTTCAACCAATGTCTACTACGGATCGGGCTTCACCAATGGCTTGTACGGGACGTCTCAGGCCCAGTATCCCGGCCCGTATCTGCCCAGCCATACCACGTTCGATTTGGCTGTTGGAAAGACATTTGCCGAAAAGCTTACGGTTTCGGCAAACTCGGTGAACGTGGCGAACCGGCGCGTGCAACTGGATAACAGCTTGACCTTCGGCGGGTTCCACTGGAACGACCCACGGCAGATTTATGGGGAGGTTCGCTACGGGTTCAATTATTGAGGCAGCGGGTTAGCGGGGTTGGCGGGGTTAGCGGAGTTAGTTTCCGGGTCCGAAAATCCGGCCCCGGGGCAGCTCGGGGAGACATCTTCGGGGACAAAAAAATCTTCCGCGCGTTTGCCGGTTATTTCGCCGGAGTAGGTAAGATGAGAATCCATGGCGACAGTTTTTGAAAAACTCAACCTCGGCAACCGGCAGGAGATTGTTGTGCTGAACGCGCCGGAGAGCTTTAAGCCTGAATTGGCGAAGCTGCCGGTGATTACCATCCACCACCACCTTGAGTCGGTGGCCGAGTGCGGCTTCTGGCTGGCGTTTGTTACGCGCAAGGCCGAGGTGGATAAGGTGGCTCCGCAGATTGTGAAGCGGGCGAAGGGCGACGCTATTGTGTGGTTCGCGTATCCCAAGGGCACGTCGAAGAAGTACAAGTGCGACTTTAACCGCGATAACGGCTGGGACAAGCTGAAGGCTGCGGGATTCGACACGGTGCGCGCGGTAGCGATTGATGAGGACTGGAGCGGGCTGCGGTTCCGACGGGCGGAGTTTATCAAGCAGCGGTGTTAGCGGCGTTGGCGGTGTTAGCGGAGTTAGCCGGACTGAGTCTATCAGTCGGTTCAGTCGAGCGGCGCCAGC
>JBEKCW010000395.1:0-5301 GCA_050014675.1 Occallatibacter sp.
AGGGTCTGATTGCGGACCTGATCGAGAAGCAATTGACCCGCAAGACCGTGAGGAATGCCATAAGCATCCTGCGGAGCATGTTCAACTACGCGATTGAAGAGGGCGACATCGAATTGAATCCGGCAGCGAACCTAGGGCGCTTCACGCGGGCTGCCAAGTCTTCTGAGGTAAAGGGCATAGCCCTCACTAAGACCGAGGTCAAGAAGTTTCTGGATACCGCCAAACAGCTTTTCCCGACCTATTACCCGCTCTTCTTGCTTGCAGTCCGCGCAGGTCTGCGACGCGGGGAACTGGTGGCCTTGCAGTGGGGCGACATTGAGTTTGGCAAGGATGAACAGGACCGGAACCGGTTCATCCTTGTGCAGCACAACTATGTGCGCCGGGAGCACACCACAACAAAGAGCAAGAAGTGCCGCCGGGTGGATATGTCGCGGGAACTGCGTCAGGTGCTCATCGCCTTGCGCAATGAGCGCTTGCTGGCCAAAGGTTCGAAGTCTGTCGATGCGATCGCCAAAGAGCAGGTGTTTTCGTCGCCGGATGGAAGCATTCTCGATCCGGACAACCTTCCGCCACACCTACCGGGCCTGGCTTGATTCGGTTGGCGCAGCAATCGGTGTGCAGCAGAAGCTAATGCGCCACGCTCATCCCAGCACAACAGGGATCTATGGCGGATCGCTGTTGATGCGCACCAAGCGCGACGCGAACAGCAAAGTCGTTCGCATGGCGCTTCGATCGGATGTACAGAAGGAAAACGTGGCCTGAACGCTGGGTCCAGAACTGAAAAAGGCTGCGCAAGGCAGCCTTTTTTGCAACATCAGTGGGGCGAAATTCTTATTGGACCCTTAGTGGACCCTCACTCGAAGACTCAGAGCGCCTGTAACTGATTGATTTTAATTGGTTGCGGGGGCTGGATTTGAACCAGCGACCTTTGGGTTATGAGCCCAACGAGCTACCGGGCTGCTCCACCCCGCATAATGAGTTTAACAAAGTCGCGTTTGGGGGGTCAATGAGCCCCCCATACCGTTCTCTGCGTTGTCTCCTGTAAACTCTTCAGAAATCGCAGTCTTGTGCCACCAGGGAGCCCTTGCTCCCCGCGCTCGCAAATCCGCCCCACAAAAACTCAGGAGACCCATTGACCTTCTCCGAACGTTTTCACGAAATTCGCACCGGGTTTGAGCGGCCGTTCTGGGTTGCCAACGTCAGCGAGCTGTTTGAGCGGCTGTCGTACTACGCGGCGTTTGCCTCGCTGCCCCGCTATCTGCATGAGAGCTTGAACTTCGGCGTCGAGCGGGCCAGCAGTCTGGCGGGGTTGTTTGGCGGGTTGGTGTGGTTTCTGGCGGCGTTCGGCGGAGCGCTCGCGGACCGGATGGGCTTTCGCCGTGCGCTATCGCTGGCCTACCTGATTCTGACGATCTCATACTTCCTTCTGGGCTCGATCGGTTCGCCGTGGCTCGCTCCGGTTCGCGCAGCCATGCCCCTGGTGGTGCTGGTAACGCTGATCCTGATGCTTCCGGCCCTTGGTATTGCGCTCGTAAAGCCCTCCGTTGTCGGCACCACGGCCCGCGCTTCCAAGCCAAACGTGCGATCTATTGGTTACTCGATCTACTACACCGTCGTGAACATTGGCGCGGCTTTGGGACCTTTTCTCGCCGGGTGGGTGCACGAGCATCTCAGCGTGGAGAAAGTCTTCGACATGGCTGCATTGGGTGTCTTTGCCATGTTCTTCGCCGTGTTGCTCCTGTTCAAGGAGCCCCGCCGCCATGGCGAGGCGCAAGCCGAAAGCCTCGGTCAGGTTGCCAGCAACTTTCTTGCCGTCGTTTCGAACTGGCGCTTCATGCTTTTCCTGGTGATTTTCTCCGGATATTACATCGCCTTCTGGCAGGAATTCCTCATTCTTCCCATCTATGTCCATGATTACGTGAACGCAAAGAGCAACACTGAGATGCTGCTAATGTGGGACCCACTGACGGTTATCGCGCTGCAGATCGCGGTCAGCATTCTCACCAAGAAAATGCCGGCGTTTCGCGGCATCATGCTGGGAACCCTGATCTCGGGCCTGGCGTGGATCCTGCTGGTTTTGCATCCCAGCGTGGGCATGGCGGTGGCTACGCTGATCGTAGTGGCGATTGGCGAGATTACTCAGCAGCCGCGCTACTACGAGTACATTTCGCGCCTCGCGCCGCCGGGGCAGCAGGGAACTTATATGGGTTTTGCCTTTATGCCCATCGGTATTGGGTCGCTGGTGGGCGGGTGGTTTGGCGGGATGCTGATTCATCACTTCGGCGAAGTTCTGCATCAGCCGGCACTCATATGGTGGTCGGTAGCTGGGGTGGGCGTGGCGACGGCCGGGCTGCTGTGGGTTTATGACAGGCTGGTACGGCGGGATGCAGTGGAAGCGGCGTAAGTTATCGCCCAGATGGATGATTCCATTCAGCACGACTTGTTGGATTCGCACGGGAAGTCATCGCACCGGTGACTGCAATCGCCTGATGAATTCCAGATACGCAAGTGCGGTCGGAGTGTACCCCTTCTTAATCTCAAAGTCGCTTGTACTGGTGCGCGTGTACTCGCCAGTCATCGGATCGATCTGCTCCCAGAACTCGCCGGTAAGTTTTCCAGACCCGTAAATTGCCGTCACCCACTGCCGGATCACATGGTCGAATTCCTGCTGTTTCCCGTAATAGTCCGCCCACCGTGTTGCTCTAAGCGCAGTCAGTGCCTGGGACGGACCACCCCAGCTATCTGGTTGAATCGGCCTCACGAACAACGGATCGTCGATAGCAACCGAAGACCAGGGGAACGGCGTCCAGAACGCCTTCGGGTTGTGCAGCTGCCGCGTCCATATATCGTCAAAGATGCGTCGATCGGATGCGATATCCGATTTCAGCACATGCTCGCCCAATACACGCGTAATCAAATCACAGCGTATCCGCACAAATTTGCCCTGTGCGTCCAGATCGTAGAAGGAGGCGTCTTCAGGGCAGTAGAGCTTATCAAGAATGAGCTTTCGGATCGTCTCTGCATCCTCCAGCCACCGGCTCGCCTCATCTTTCAAGCCGAGTTCGTTGGCCATGGCGGCCATCGCGATGCGGCCGCCGTACACTGTGGCCGAAAGGTCAGGGCACAACCGGGGCAGAGAAGCCAGTGGCGGACATTTCCGCGCGTCGTCATCCGGACAACTATTCGGAATGCCGGCCCAGCGAGGACTGTTGTCCATTCCAGTGTCGTAGGTGCAGAAACCCTCTACCAGGCCGGTTTTGCGCGTATTGCGATATCGCCTGAGCCATGCATCCCACCGGTCGTACGAGGCATACGCGGTTTTGAGCAATTGCTCATTTTTGGTTAGCTGCACAAGTTCGCATGCGGTTGCCGCAATGGGAACCTCCATCTGGATCTGGCTGTATCCAACTTCCCTTTTCCATATATAGGCGGGAAGCTGTCCGTCCTCGCGCTGGAGCGCGAAAAATGCCATGTGGTTCGCAAGCGCAATTTCAGCCGGGCTCGGCTGGCCGTCACGTTGAGGCACAAACTCTGCGAGCTTCGCGTACACCAGGGACTCCATTGGTGAACACTCAAGCCAAATTCCGGGATACTCTGCGCCTTCGATGAGCACAGGGCGGTGGTATGTCGACAACAGCCTTATATTCTTGTCGAGTGTAGAAAGCGCGGAGTCCCATGTCCGTTTCCATTTCGCATCCGCATCTGGAAATTCCGGGTACGGCATGGATTTGTTTGCGGGCGCAAGTGACCGCAAAGGCGCACACGCTGTCGAGAGACCCACCATTCCTGCGATTTCAAGAAGCCTTCTACGCTCCATTTGCATTTGCCGCCCCGGGTAATTCACCGTTAGTGGATTGGCCCAACTGGTTCCTCGTCAATTCGATCTCTCCGCAACCAGCATGGATTCCATGATCTGCTGCGAGACATCTTTGACAGCCGCCGGGCTGTGAGCCAGAAACAGCGTGTTGGTCTTGTCGTTTTCGCCAATCGACTTCAGCGTGTCGAAGTACTGGGTCACCAGCACCAGTTGCATCACTTCTTTCGACGACGCCCCTTCCACGGCCTTCTGGAACTGCTCCACTGAAACCTGCAGCCCCTCGATAATCGCTTTACGCTGGTTGGCGATTCCCTGGCCTTGCAGCGCCTTGCTCTCCGCCTCAGCTTCGGCTTTCTTGACCACCAGGATCTTTTCTGCCTCGCCACGGGCCGCCGCTGCTACCTGCTCGCGCTGAGCCGCGTTGATGTCGTTCATCGCCGATTTCACCTTGGAATCGGGAACGATATCGGTCACCAGCACATTCACGATTTCATAGCCAAACGCGGCCATATCGACGTCCAGCTCTTTTTTGACGGTGGCGGCGATGGACGACTGGCTGGCGAAGACTTCGTCGAGGGTCATGCCCGGCACATGGCCCAGGATTACCTGCTCCACATAGCTCTTGATCTGCGACATGGGATCGGACAATTTGTAGAACGCATCGTAAACGCTCTCAGGCTTGACGCGGTTCTGCACTGAAATGGGGATGGTGACAAAGACGTTGTCCTTGGTCTTGGTCTCCATTGTGAGCGTGATCTGGTTCACCCTCAGGCTCACGACGCCCGACACCGAATCGAAATATGGCGTCTTCCAGTTGAGGCCGGCCTGGGCCACGCGCAGGAACTTGCCAAAGCGCGTGATGATGGCCACTTCAGCAGTGTTTACGGTAAAAAAGCTACCCAAAATGAGAGTGATGGCAAGGATGCCGGCAAGTCCGAGCAGGATCAAGACAATAACGTTGGTGTCCATTCGCTTCCTCCGTTGCCTCCGCTGGAAGCAACGGACGATTATATAGACTGCGTGAGGCCGGTGCGCCGTGGTTCCCACCCTTTCCACGATGAAGCCGTGGAAAGGGTGGGAAAGCACAAATGTAACTTGCCGGTCACATAGGACGCGTCAGATGCCTCAAGCGCCGCCACCCGGAAGGCCTTGAACGTGCATCATAAGGTCGCGACTTCGCTGACTGCCAACGCGCAGGAATGGACTTTGCTACCGGTCGCCTTTGCTGTCAATTGCTGCCTGAAGCGCGACATCATGTGAGACGTTACCGCTGGGAAGTTTCCAGAAAGCCTTCCAATTGACCGGCTCTTCTTCCAGAGTCGTTTGGCCTGTTGCTACCAGACGAGCCTCGTCGGCGTCATCATCTGGTCGGTCCGAGAGATTCTCGCGCATCCAATTCCCTTTCAGTCCCGGAATCAGCTTAGCTCACAAGCGGAGGATTGCCGCACGACCTTGGCCAAAATAGCTAAGTGCTACTAATTGCG
>JBEKCW010000396.1:0-7143 GCA_050014675.1 Occallatibacter sp.
TACTTCCACATCAGCTCGTCGCTGATGCTCATCAGCTTGCCGTACATCTCGGCGGGCGGCTCGTTGATTCCGATGGCATTGCCGAGCGATTTCGACATTTTCTGCACGCCATCAAGTCCCTCGATGATGGGCGTCATGAGGATGATTTGCGGCTTCTGGCCGTAGTGGCGCTGGAGTTCGCGGCCGGCCCCGAGGTTGAAGCGCTGGTCGGTGCCGCCGAGCTCCACATCGCACTCGAGCGCGACAGAATCGTAGCCCTGCATAAGCGGATAGAGCAGCTCGTGAAGGCTGATAGGCTCCTCGGCCTGAAAGCGCTTGTGGAACTCGTCGCGCTCAAGCATTTGCGAGACCGTGAAGTGCGAGGCGAGGCGGATGGTCTGCTCATAGCCCAGCTTGCCCAGCCACTCAGAGTTGTAGCGAACCTCAGTAACCGCGGGGTCGAGGACTTTGAAGACCTGCTCCTGGTAAGTTTTGGCGAACTCGTCAATCTGCGCGCGGCTCAACGCCTTGCGCGTAACGTTCTTGCCTGAGGGGTCGCCGATAAGAGAAGTAAAATCGCCCACCAGAAAAATTACCGTGTGGCCGAGCTGCTGAAAGTGGCGCAGCTTGCGCATCAGCACGGTGTGGCCCAGGTGCAGGTCGGGAGCAGTGGGGTCAAAGCCGGCCTTGATGCGCAGCGGCCGGCCGGTTTTGCGGCTCTCTTCAAGGCGCTCGCGCAAATCGCTCACGCGGATAATCTCCGCCGCGCCCTTTTGCAACAGGTCTAATTGTTCGTCTACAGGTAGAAACTCTGGCATGTCTCAACAAGTATAAATTTCTCGGCAGGGCATAATGAAATCGCCCTCAGGGGCCAAAGCCCACCTGGTTTTGGGGGATTTATCGGCACGAGTACTCTCCTGCCCTGACACAAGGCCCGGCGCGTCAGGATTCGTCAGACGCTGATTAGTCGGTTTCTTCCGAGCTGATGTGCTTGGGATGCGCCGAAAATCTCTCGTCGTCAGGGTCGGATTTGATCTGGTCGGGATAGAGCATCGTTCCCTGCGCATCCACCATGATTCCGCCGCCGCCCGGCTGGCTGGCCTTGGCTGCAATCACCACGCCGATCACCAGCAACAGCACGCATCCGGCCGCAAGGCCAAACGCGACCCTGGCCTTCATAGAATCGTTGTCGGCCTTGACGCTGAAATCTACAAGGCTGTTGTAGGTGGGGTCGTTGGGATCGTAATAGACCGTTGCGGTCGTCGCCGGGCGCGCCCCGACCATCTCCTCTGCTTCTTCTATGGCGGAGCTAGCCGCGCTATTGGCTGGGCAGCCATGGCCGCCATACGGGTTGCCGTCCACGTCAAAGGTGTAAATGCATCGCGATCTGCCTTTCGCATGCGAGTTGCCCACGTGGTTGACGCTGGCTGAAGCCGTGGCCTCGTTGGGCGCGACCGCTTTATCGCGGTCAGCCTCGTAGAGGCCCAGCACTCCATAAGCCAGCGCAAGAATCAATCCCAGCGCCAAGGTACCAAGAATGGACTTCAAATCTCCACTCCTCGAATCTGCAATTGTGTGCCGTGTGTTGAACCGGATTATATGCGCGTTTTCAGGCGTGGCGCTCGTTATTCGCCTTCCGCCTGCGCTGCAAGTTCCTTCTCCATCAACTCCGCCTTGGCCGCCTTATCCATCGCCTTGGCGAGCTTTCGCGTCATCACCTGGAAGTGATACCCCATCACCGCCAGTGTCATGGCCGCGCCAAAGCAGCGCCGGTAGCGCGTGGCCGCCTGCGCAAGAAATTTCCAGTAGCTCCATTGGTGCCGACCCAGAACGCCCTGCCGCACGATCGAGTGGATGAGCGCGCGCATATTTTCCCGGGTAAGCAGTGGCCGGCTGGGCTGCTGCCTTGTCCGCTCGCCCGCTACCCGCTTTACCGGCTTGGGATGCGCCCGATTCAGATAAATCTTTACCCGCTCGTAGTAGGCCTCGCAGCTGTAAATCTTCTTCAGCACTTCGCGATAACCCTCTACCAGCTTCGCCGAATCCATACGCGGCAAAAAATTCAGCTGGTCGCAAAATACGTTGTTGCCGCCGCCCGCGTCCACAATTCGACCCTCGCTCCGCAATCTCCTGAAAAGCTGTGTTCCGGGTATGGCCCATAGCAGCCCCACCATCGCAATCGGAATCCCGCTCTTCTGGATGAACTCCACCATGCGGTCGAAGATGTCTTCCTGATCCGTATCGAAGCCCAGAATGAACCCGCCCATCACCTGCATTCCGTAGCTCTGGATGGCGGCCACGCTATCGAGCAAACTCCTGCGCGTGTTTTGCAGCTTGTTGCTCGCAATCAGCCCTGACTCATCCGGTGTTTCAACGCCCAGAAAAACCGACTTGAAGCCCGCGTCGCGCATCAGCTGCATCAGCTCCGCGTCGTCGGCCAGGTTTAATGACGCTTCGGTGATAAAGTCGAATCGCGCGCCCGTTTCCGCGCGCCACGCTGCCATCGCCCGCAGCAGTTCCTTCGCCCGCGCCTTGTTGCCAATAAAGTTGTCGTCAACGATAAATACCGATTCGCGCCAGCCCTTCGCGCGCAACTGGTCCAGCTCTGCCAGCACCTGCGCCACAGCCTTGGTGCGCGGCCGCCGCCCGTAAATTTCAATAATGTCGCAGAACTCGCAGTTGAACGGGCACCCGCGCGAGTACTGCACCGTCATGGTGGAGTAGCGCTTCATCTTGATCAGGCTCAAATCGGGCAGCGGGCTCAAGGCCATCTCCGGGCGCCCGTCCGCCTGATAAACGGGCCGCGCCGTTCCCGCCTCAAGATCCCGCGCCAGGTCGGCAATCATGCTCTCGGCTTCGCCAATCACCACGTGGTCCACTTTCAGCTCGGCCGCCGGCACGCTGCTCGCAATGGGCCCGCCCACCACGGTGCGCAGGCCATGCGCGCGGCACCGCTCCACAATTGCAAGCAGCGACTCATGCTGAATATGCATGCCGCTCAGCAGAACCACGTCGGCCCATTTCAGGTCGCGCTCGCGCAGCCGTTCCACGTTGGTATCCACCAGCCGCTTCTTCCACGCCTGGGGCAGCAGCGCCGCCACCGTCATCAGGCCCAGCGGAGGCTGTGCCGCTCGCTTGCCCAAAAAATTGAGCGCATGTTTAAAGCTCCAAAATGTCTCAGGAAATTCCGGATAGATGAGCAGCACGTTCATTGGCCATCTCTCAGCAGATTCAGCAGGAGGAGCGGCTGCGCGGGCGCCATCGAAAGATGCGGACCGTGCTTCCCCACATGGAAGCATCGCAGCCCCGCTCGGTGCGGCAAACTAATCCCGCATCCATTCTCCCACCATGCAGCTCAAATGCTGTACAAAAGCGAACAACCTGCCAGGGAATCCCCGCGCCCCCCTGAACCCTGCTCACTGTCCAATAATCACTGACCACTGTCTTTCAAATCAGCATCCCGGCCCAGGGAACCTCGTCGGGCAGGCCCTTTTCAAGCCGCGCAATCCTCTGGTTGAGCGCCGTAACCCTGAAGCGCAGCTCCTGGTTGGTCTTAACCAGCTCCGCAATCAGTACCCGCATGCGCTCGCGCTGCGCGACGTCGGACTCGGTGTTCAACTCGGTCTCCGCCGATTTCATATTCTCCATCTGGTGCGTCATTCGCGCCTCCTTTCAAGAATCCTGGGTGCCCCGGGTCCCTCGCATTTGGGGACCTGGGAAAGCACTGCCGCCAATTGGCGTCGCGCTGACTTGCTGGCTTGCCGGCTCGCTGTCTTTTTCATGCCTCGTCAACAGCCCGCGCCGCCGCATCAATCGCCTCGGCAATCTTGCTCAACTGCTCTGCGCTCAAATCGCCGCGCCCGGTGCGCATTCTCAGCGCCATCCCAAGATTCATCATGGCGCGCATAATCTGCGGAGACCGCCCGCGGCCGAACCTTTTGCCGGCCTTCTCCATGCGACCGAAGATCGCCTTCAGAATCCCGCTGTTCTCTTTCAGCACCGCGCGGCCCGCATCGGTTGCGGCATACAGTTTCTTGTTGCCCTCGGCGGCAGCAACGGTGGCCAGGCCTTCTTCTTCAAGCAGCGTCAGCGTGGGATAAACAACCCCCGGGCTGGGCGCATAACCGCCCGAAAGCCGCTCCTCGATGGCCTTCATAATCTCGTAGCCGTAGCTCGGCTTCTCCGCAATCAACTGCAAAATCACCAGCCGCAACTGGCCGCCGTCAAAAAATCGCTCGCGCCCGTGGCCGAAGCCGTGCTCGAATCCCTCCCAGCGCCCGCCGCCAAACCCGCCAAAGCGGTGCCTGTGCCGGCCCTCGTCGGGATGGCAGTGTTCGTGGTGCTCGCGATGCATTTCTTTCAATCGTTCAAACATAGGTGTGTTTCTCCAATCTCCTCTCAGATACTCTTTCGAGGTATCCAAGATATATCTTAAGATATATCGGATATAGGTCGGAGTCAAGCGGCAGCCAGTAGCCGGTAGCCAATAGCCAGTCGCCAGCTGCCTGTCGCCTGTAATTTGGATCACAGCCAACTCAATTGGACCTCGTTAGACTCTCGCCATGTTCCGACTTCTCCAACAACTCAAGGGGCGCAATCAACGCCTCGACGATAGCCCGCAGTCTTTGTGGGAAAACATCTTCCTTCTCGCCGCCGGATTCTTCAGCCTCGGGGTGTCGCTCTTCGGCCTCCTGGTCGAATTGGGGCCGCACTTTGCCGCAGGCGCGCATGTCGAAATGACAGCCTTCGCTTCCGAAGTGATTATTGGATTGATTGGTCTTCTGCTAATTGTTGACGCGTACCGCCGAATCGACCGGACCATCCAGCATATGAACAAACGATTGAAGTCCACATCGGCGTTGAATTAATCAACAGGCTTGCCCGCCTCGCATCTCCGCTGACTTTAAGTTTGGAGAATCCCGCCGCCTCTTCGCTATAATCACCTCATGCAGCTCTCCCGCCATTCCGCACCCGCCATCGCGCGCACCCTCAGCGCAGCGGCGGCGCGTGCTGCGGCTCCGGCCGCCTAAACTCCGCCCCACCTCATCCCAAAAAACAGTGAACAGTGGTCAGGGAACAGTGGTCAGTGTGCCGTTGCACCCTGCGCAGCTGCTCAACTGTTTCGCTTCTTCACTCATTCACTCGTTCACTGGCACTGATCCCTGATCCCTGATCCCTGTATTCTGGAGTCACCATGGAAGAGTTCTCTCGCATTCAGCGTCTGCCGGCTTACGTCTTCAACATCACCGGCGAGATGAAGACCGCTGCGCGCCGCCGCGGCGAAGACATCATCGATTTCGGCATGGGCAACCCTGTGCCGCGCCTGCGCAAGGCTGTCTGCACCTGGTACAAGACCCGCTACAACGTCGATCTCGATCCTGACAGCGAGGCCATTGTAACCATCGGCTCCAAAGAGGGCATTGCGCACCTCTGCCTCGCCATTCTCGACTCGCGCGATACCGTGCTGGTTCCCAACCCCAGCTACCCCATCCACATCTATGGCCCGGTCATCGCGGGAGCGCACGTAGTCTCAGTCCCCATCCACAATCAGGAGCAGTTCCTTCAGCAGCTTGAAGACCTCATCCCGCGCATGACTCCGCGCCCCAAGGCGCTCATCGTCAATTTCCCGTCGAACCCGACCACAGAGACCGTCGACCTGCCGTTCCTCGCGCGCCTCGTCGAGCTGGCCCGCCAATACGGCTTCTACCTCATCCAGGACCTCGCCTACGCCGACATCGCCTTCGACGGATACAAGCCGCCCAGCGTGCTTGAGGTGCCAGGAGCCAAAGACGTGGCCGTCGAGTTCTTCACTCTCAGCAAGAGTTACAACATGCCCGGCTGGCGCGTGGGATTCATGGTGGGCAACCCGGTGCTGGTCTCCGCGCTCGCCCGCCTTAAGAGCTACTTCGACTACGGCACCTTCACGCCCATCCAGGTAGCGTCGATTGCCGCGTTAGAAGGTCCGCAGGAGTGCGTAGCCGAAATCTGCGACACCTACCGCCGCCGCCGCGACGTGCTCGTCGAAGGGCTCAACAAGGCAGGCTGGCAGGTAACCAGTCCCAAGGCCACCATGTTCGTCTGGGCGCAAATCCCCGAGGCGTTTCGCGGCATGGGTTCGTTGGAGTTCTCCAAGCTGCTGCTCAACGAAGCCAAAGTAGCCGTTAGCCCCGGCATAGGCTTCGGCGATTACGGCGACAACCACGTCCGCTTCGCGCTCATCGAGAACGAAGAGCGTACCCGCCAGGCGCTGAGAGGCATCAGGCAGATGCTGGCGAAATCCGCGCTCGCACCGGTACCTAGCTAGAGATGCTGGGTGCCCCGGGGTCTCGATTTTGAGGCATGGAATGCAATCACGGCCGCTTCGCGATGATCGTCGATGCCTGCTGGTTAGCCATCATCCATGCCGCGGTTACTTTGCAGCGAAGCTCGATTAAGCTAACAATCCTCTGAAGGTCTCCGGCAAGATTTCGTGTGAAGATGGACTCGCGATGAGCGATCCGATTCCTCAACCTGCGGATTTCTTCAAGATTGTCATAGATTTCCTGCCTTGCCCGCTACCGCCGGGTCTCGCGTCAAAAGTTGAACTTCAGCGCGCCTTGCACAACGCGCGGCGCCGCCGCGCTAATGGCGTTGCCGAATGTCGAGCTGCCGATGTTGCCGTCAATCGATCCGGCGCCGTTGAACTGCGTGTGGTTGAACGCGTTGAAGGCTTCAACGCGAAACAGCAGCGACTTGTGCTCGGTGAGCGCCAGGTTCTTTGAAAGCGCCGCGTCGAAGTTATCAGCGCCAGGTCCGTGGAAGAAACGCCGCTTTGCAGTTCCCGGCGTGCCCAGCGCATTCTCGCTGAAGTCCGATGCTGCAAAATAGTTGTTGCCGTTGGTGCGGGGATTGCGGTTCAGCTTGAGCGCGCCGCCGCTGTAGTCGGGCTCGTCGATGCTGCTGTTGTTCACTCCATTGGGATTGGTGCCGATCAGCGAGTTATCTCCGTTGTTCGTCATCGTTACGGGGAAGCCGCTGGCAAGGCGCGTGATTCCTGAAACCGACCATCCGCGAATGAGACGATTCGGATGCGATAGCCGATCGAGGGGCAACTGGTAGTCGTAACTGAGCACGAAGTTGTGTTTCACGTCGAACGATGACAGTGCGTAACTGAGCGCGGGGTTG
>JBEKCW010000397.1:0-5284 GCA_050014675.1 Occallatibacter sp.
CTGCTGATACTGGAGCCGGACGGTTGCCCACGAGATAAGGAGCGCGAACGCAAGCACGAACCAATAAGATTTGATTCCCGAAAGCATTGAAGCAGCGTCGGCCATGCCGGCAAGGTCGGCTGCGATGTTGATTGTGTTTGCAACCAGGAGAGCAATGGCGAAGGAAAGCAAGAGCCATCTGGGAAATTTGCGTTTGAAATTTCCGGCAAGGCCCTGCCCTGTGACCTTTCCGATACGGGCACACATCATTTGCACCGCCGCCATCAGCGGCCATGTAAGGAGTGCCGTCCAGAGAAGCCTTGTGCCGAGTTGCGCGCCGGCAACAGAGTAAGTCGCGATACCCGATGGGTCGTCGTCGGCAGCACCGGTGATAATACCGGGGCCAAGCGATCTCAGCAGCGATCGAACCCAGCGGAATGGGGTAGGCGCTGAACTTGCGCGCTTGCTTCTGGCTCGATCTGCTGCCGAGGGTGAGTCCACTTACGGGCGTGTGTCTCGCGGTGAATTGGCTTGACGGTTGGATTTATCAATCGCATCATTCGCTTTGCCCACTGCATTCTCAAGCTTACCCTTCACCTGCTGGGCGGCTCCCTTAACCTGGAGCGATGGGTTGCCAACTATCTCGCCTGTCTTTCGCTTGGCGATTCCTGCCACTTCGTCGATTGTTCCGTTGACTCGATTTTTGTTCATAGGTACCCCTCCGTGGAGTCTTCTAGTGCGACTTCGATCAAGGCACTGAATTGCGTCTTCGGTGCCTCGATCGAAGTTAGTGTGGCGTAAATTTTGTTAGAGCGACAGTGTTCGACTTCACAGAGTGCATCGGCGGCATGCGCTCGCCTGAGCAACTGGGTCGATTGTCCGCTTACGCAAACTGGGATCGATTACCGTTACTGTTTGCCGGCTTCGTGACCGCGCCCATCGCGCACTTCATTCCCCTTGAATTGGTCGGGGGATCTACGCTGCGCCGAGGGCTTATCGCCAACCTTAGGCAATTCGCCGTTATAGCCGTGCTGCGGATCGAATGAGTTGTCGACATTGCCGTGAAAGTCGTTGGACCCACGAAACCACGGACCAACGCCAATGAACGCGCCGCCGTTAAACCATTCCGGACCGTAGTAGCCGTCGGGAACGCAGTTATATGGAGCGTAGTCATAGTAACCGTAGGGACAATCGGGAGCGACTCCGACCTGAACCGTGACCTGAGCCGCGGCCTTGGGAGCGCCAGACGATATGGCGAATGCGGCGACGGCTGCTAACGCAAGAAACTTGATGCTGTTCATGAATTCTCCTCACAATGGTTGGGGCAGCGATTTGCCTGCTTCAACCTTCCGTGAGCGTAGCGGGTCAAGCCATGCGAGTCTGAGCAGTATCGACCATTGGTGACGCAATCAACACGTATTGCAACTGTGCCAGCTCGGGCGTTGCGATTTTGTTTACTTAATAGAGAAGAGCCGCTGATGCGGTCGGAGCGGAGGCACTGGAGAACCCCCAGTGCCTCGATCAAGGGGAAGGCCGCATCTTGACGCGTGAAATCAGAGACGAAGAGCTCGCGAACTCTACCGCATAGGCCGACTGGAGCGTATACGGTCGCGGACCGGCTCCGCAGGAACGCGCAAGGCCCAGGAAAAGATAAACAGGATCAACGCCAATTCTAGAACTGTCATTGCGCCCCTTCGAGTGTGCTTCTTGATAGAGCCAGAGTTCCATTGAGTATTGGCGTTCGATTGAGAGGTTCGACGACCCGGTACTCAATCGAACTTCCGCAATAAATGCAGTTTGTTGCCCGCTCGGAACTGCCAGAGCCGAGGAGTGGCAGAGGGTAGGTCCGCAGGCATTCGGGACAGGTGATGGTGACGCTCGCCTCTTTGAAACTATCGATTGCGTTTCTTTGAAACAGCAGAGGCGACGCAACGCGGGCCGGAAGCGGATTTCGCCGTTCCATGAGATGCAGGTTTTCAAAGATCCGCAAGAGCGCACGCATGCTGCTGCCTTTCTGATAAAAGGCGTCGGCGGCCACGCCGTAGGGCACTTCGTCGCCAGCGAATGCGCCGCTCATGGCAATCACCTGGATAGCGGGAAACCGGCGGCGGACCACGCGCATGAGCTCGAATCCGCTCATGTCCGGCATGTTGAGATCAGAGAGAAGAATGTCGGGGATCTCATCCCGCAACTCGCGGAGCGCGGAGAATCCCTCCGCGGCGCTTCGCACGGAGTACCCAATCTCGGCAAACAGATACGAGATCGATTTTCGAATTGCCGGCTCATCGTCCACGATGAGGAGTTTTGCTTTCGTGCAGGGCATCTTCAACCTCGTGAAGAGGGCGAAATCGGATATAGACGGAGTGTCCCACGCAGGCAAGCGCAAGACTGTTCAGTTTTATACGGGATTGAATAGAAAGTTTATACGGGTTTGAATAGAAACCTTGACTGGCTTGGAGTTACTCCTCGAAACCGGAAATGGGGGGCCTATGGGCATTGTCATCGGACGAGTGATCGTGCAGAACCACGTTGAGCAGCGACTTGTGCACCCGGATGCGGCCGCTGTATTCAATGAAGCCGAGCTTGCGGAACCGGTTCATGAAGAAGCTGACGCGGGATCGCGTGGCGCCGATCATCTCCGCCAGCGTCTCCTGCGAAATCTTGGGAATCAATGTGACCGGATCGCCCGGCTTGCCAAATTCCGCCATCAGCAGGAGAATTCGCGCCAGGCGCTTTTCGCTGGAGTTGAAGAGCTGATCGACAAGATCGGCCTGGATGCGCATACTCCGGTTCAGCAGAAATTTCAGAAACAGGTCGGAGAAGCCATGCTCCTCGTGCATGACGCGGATCATCTCTTCCCGCGTAATTTTGAGCGCGGTGCAGGCGGTAAGGGCGGTGGCCGTAGACAAGCGCAGGCCAGGCACTGCCGCGAGCGCGCCCTCTCCCACGAATTCGCCTGCGGAGAGCAGCGTGATGGTGGCCTCCTTGCCTGCCTGCGAAACCACCGATATCCTGGCTCGGCCCGTTTGGAGGTAGAAGACTGAGTCCGCTGGATCTCCCTGCGAAAAGAAGTGCTGTTTAGGCTGCACCTGAACAATCCTTCGTCCCAAACCGGCGCTAGCCAGGAAGGCGGCGGCATCGAATGCGGGTTTTTCTAGCTCAACCATCGTACAGGCTTCTTTCTGGATAACTTGCGGCAAGTGACCGCAGCCACGTGAGTGCGAACACGCAGTTTCAACGAATAAAGATCAGAGCTGCAGATGCCAATTAAATTCCATCGACAGTCGTCAAGGCACCGTGCGAAAGAAAGTGCTTAATTGAGTTCATTACGAAGCCAGCGCACTGCCCCGTGGCCGTAGTATCGCACCGACCGGGCAAGCAAACTGTTTAATTTTGCACACTTTGCAGAGAATCTTTCAACCCCCGTTTGAGCAGCAAACCTCAAGGCCTCGTGCGACCGCCGCATGCCGCGCTCACAGGAGAGGGCGGAATCTACCGGCGAACATTTATCCGGAATGAATAAACCGACTGCGGAAAAGACTGATTAAACGAAGCAACTTCGTGAAAGCTGGTGCAGCAGGGGCCAAAGCCCGGACTCATTTTGGGAGCTTTATTGGCCCGGCTGAAGCCGTGCCCTTGTTACTACAAAGCCTCTTTGACTTATTCCGTGGCGAGTTTTCACGCAGCCAGCTAGAGCGATATTGCTCAGACCGCGCAACGCAATCTCGCTAATGTTGAAACTACCTTGTGCGCCTCAGTGCGCGGAGAGCAACAGACACTGCGCATGGGTAGAAAAGGTGAAGTAGATGAAGAAACTCATAGCATTAGTGGCATTGTGCAGTCTGGGTGCGGCCGCGGCCGCCACCGCGGAAACTCCTGAAGCAGTGCAGAACCGGCTGGATAATGCAACGCTGGTGCTGCACCAGATCATGTCCACGCCGGATAGGGGCATTCCGGAAGAAGTGTTGGAGCATGCAAAGTGCATCGCCGTCGTTCCCCACATGATCAAGGCAGGATTTGTGCTTGGCGGGGAGAACGGCAAGGGCGTTGCCACCTGCCGGACCTCAAACGGTTGGAGCGCGCCGGCATTCTTTGCGATTACGGGTGGAAGCTGGGGATTGCAGATCGGCGTCGAAGGCGTGGATCTGGTCATGGTCTTCCAGGGTGACAGTGGAATGCAGCGCCTTGAAAATGCCAAGTTCCAGCTTGGAGCGGACGCCTCAGCGGCGGCCGGACCGGTAGGGCGCCATGCCACTGCCGATACTGACTGGAAGTTGAATACCGAGATTCTGACCTACTCGCGAGCCAAAGGCGCCTTTGCCGGTCTTACGCTGACCGGGGCCGACGTTCGCCGGGATGACAGTTCGATGGATGCCTTCTACGGGCATGACGTCTCCTCGCGCCGCGTTCTTCACGGCGAAGTGGCGACGCCTGCATCCGCAGACGCGTTCATCGATGCAGTGAGCCAGGCAAAAGCACAGTCGATCGCTGCGAACTAACAACCGCTAATGAATGCGTTGGGCGCGCCTGAGACGGATCTACCGTTTCAGGCGCACGCAATGCGGAGAAGGATGCATATATGTTGTGGGCAATTTTCGTAATCTTACTCATTTTGTGGCTTCTGGGATTCAGCCTTCACATCGCCGGCAGCATGATTCACCTTCTGCTGGTGGTCGCGTTGATCATCCTGGTCATCAACCTGGTCTCCGGACGCCGTAGCGCCGTCTGATGAAGCCCGAGTTCCGGGAGCGTTGACAATCCCCGAATCTCCCGGAGCCTCGAGCCTGCAGTCCTGAACTTTCCCTGAAATGTGATCCTTTTTGTACAGTTTTCCGGCAGCCAGGCGAGAGAACCTACCTTAGAAGAAGTGCGCCGGAGCGTAACCGCCCCCATTTGCGTTGCGCTGGAACCCACTGCAGCCCATTCCTGTAGATTCGTGTGCGCGGCGCACTTCCTCCTTGAATAGCGGCCCGTGAGTGCCCTGTTGATCTACCCGCAGTCTCCCCTACATCTACTGATAAGAAACAAGAACGGGATTTGAGGATGGTTGGCCTTTGTGGTCAATCTGCTTTGGGTTGGCTTCGCCGGGGAGACTAATAGAAGAAGATTTTCGTGCCGGCCCTTCGGGGCGGCGGCATAATGGTGGCCGGCTTACCCAGCGTTCCCGCCTCGTTCGCCAGCGCGAACGAAGCGTCCCTGCTGGGCTATTGTCGTTCGTCCCCTACGGGGCCCGGAAGGTTCGCATGCGTTTCATTCATCGCGGGCCGGAGACGCCAGTGAGGAACTAGAAAGAAACAGGGCGGGA
>JBEKCW010000398.1:0-5240 GCA_050014675.1 Occallatibacter sp.
CGGCTGTTGCCAGTCGTATTTTCGCGAGACTAGTATTCCGGATAGCTCAACTGGGGCCGCTAGTCTGGGCGGTCTTGTTTAAATCTATGCATGCAGTTGTTCCCAAGTTCACAGAGCTTCACCAACAAGCGGCGCCTGCTGGCTCAGGCGAGCGCGAATGGAGTGTCTCGCCATGGCATGGTATGCCTACTGCATTGGGGAAAAGCAAGCGTTTCCTGAATTAGCTCGCCATCGTAAACCAGTTCCTTTGGAATCGGTCCTCGGAGTAAGTGGAAATCAAGTTTTCTTGTATCCAGCCAGCGATCTCGCAGTTATTGTGAGTGAGCACAACCCACAGGATCCTCTCAACCAGAAGTCCGGCGTCGACCATGCACGGGTGATCGCCGACTGCTTTCAGCATTCCACCGTACTTCCCTTCCGTTTTGGCACGGTATTCAACGACGACGATTCGTTGCGCAAGTCGATTCGATCGAATCAGCGGCAGTTTCTGGGCAATATCGACAAGCTGCGCGGCAAGACCGAGATGCACCTCAAGATCCTGGTCGACGACTGTTGCGGCAAGGAAGTTGAACGCCACCTGACCACCGATAAGGTTGGCCGCGAATACCTGACCAATCTGCGCGAGAACGCAGCCCGGACGCGTGAACGTCAGACGCGGGCGCGGGCAGTCAGCTTCCAGATGCATCGGATGTTTATGCCGCTGGACGAGGAAGTAAGCTGCCGGCTCTCAGAGAATGGCAAGATGATGCTCGATATTGCGCATTTGATCGATCGCAAATGCGTGGAGCGTTACCACAACAAGTTCGCAACAACCGTGGCGATGATGCGCGAATGCCAGATGCAGCTTTCAGGCCCCTGGCCGCCGTATCACTTTGTGCATAAGCTGATGCGGGGTACGCACTCGCAACCGGCGATGGCCGTGCCGGTTGGCGTGGCTGCTCCGGCAGCGGTTGAGGCGCCGGCTGCAGGCATGATGACGGCGATGGCGTAGCGGCTTCGCTTAAGACGTAAAAAAGCTCCGGCTTTGGCCGGAGCTTTTTTGTTGGGTACCGATTGGGGTTCGTGCTCTCCCACCCTTTTCACGATGAGACTGTGAAAAGGATAGGGCAACAAGATGCGCTCAGTCGTAGTACTCGAGGCCGAGGTGCGTGATCAGGTCTGCGCCCATGATGTGGCGCAGGGTGTTCTTGAGCTTCATGGACTGGATGAAGAGATCGTGCTCGGGATACAGGCCTTCGCGCGTCTGGGGCGACTTTAGATAGAAGCTCAGCCACTCCTGGATGCCGATGGATTGCAGTTCGGGCGAGCGCTTGGCGAGGTCGAGGAACAGCACCAGGTCGAGCGCAATGGGCGCGGCCAGGATCGAGTCGCGGCAAAGGAAGTTGACCTTAAGCTGCATCGGGTAGCCGAGCCAGCCAAAGATGTCGATGTTGTCCCATGCCTCTTTTTCGTCGCCGCGCGGCGGGTAATAGTTGATGCGGATCTTGTGGTAGAGATCCTTGTAGAGGTCGGGATAAAGCTCGGGCTGGAAGATGTATTCGAGGGAGCCGAGCTTTGACTCTTCCTTGGTCTTGAACGACTGGGGATCGTCGAGGACCTCGCCGTCGCGATTGCCGAGGATGTTGGTTGAGAACCAGCCGTTGACGCCGAGCATGCGCGCCTTGAAGGCCGGCGCGAGGACAGTCTTCATCAGCGTCTGGCCGGTCTTGAAGTCTTTTCCGCAGATGGGCGCGGCATTCTTCTTTGAGAGGCAGACCAGCGCGGGTATGTCGACCGTGAGATTCGGTGCTCCGTTGGCAAAGGGCACACCTTCGCTGAGTGCGGCGTAGGCGTAGATCTGCGATGGGGCGATGCCGGGATCGTTGGCTTCGAGACCCTTCTCAAAGTTCTCGATGCTGTGGTGAACGGGCGTTGGCTCAAGGAAGATTTCGGTTGAGCCGCACCAGATCATGACCACGCGATCGACGGTTTTGCGGAAGGCGCGAATGTCTTCAATCACCTGATCGGCGAGCTCGCGCTTGTTTTTGCCCTTCTTGACGTGAGTTCCGTGCAGGCGCTTGACGTAGAACTGATCGAAGACAGCCGGCATGGGCTTGATGGTTTCGAGATACGGCTTGAGCTGGGCCAGAATTTCGGGCTTGAGCACGGCGGCGTGCGCGGCCGACTCGTAGACGTTGTCTTCAAAGATGTCCCAGCCGGTAAAGACCACGTCGTTCAGGTCGGCTAGCGGCACAAAGTCCTTGATGAGCGGCGACTGGTTCTCGGTGCGCTTGCCCAGGCGGATGGTGCCCATCTGTGTAAGAGAACCGATGGGCTTTGCCAGCCCGCGGCGCACGGCTTCAACGCCGGCGATCATCGTGGTGGCAACGGCGCCCAGGCCGACCACCATCACTCCAAGCTTGCCCTTTGCGGGCTCAACCGCGGCGGTCTTCTGGCCGCCTGTTTGTTCCGTTGACATGTCCTTTAGAAACCTTCCTTCATGAATGATTTCGAGATGCTGTCAGCCGAATTCTTACGCTCCGGCCTTACCCGATTCCTGTTTTCAACCGACTATCAAGTTGAACACCGCAACCCCGTGGCAGGCAAATCGAGCTGGCCCTGCTTCCAGGCTTCGGCGCGGTATTGCCCCCTATGCTGCATTTACGTTCTTTCTGCGATTCAGGTGCGACCAGACGAACCATACCACGCCCAGCAGGATTGCGAGTTCGACTACCAGGTGGAAGCGATGAAACAACTGCTCAAGACGGGGGTCGGTATTCCAGCGCTGGCCCAGCTTGATGCCCACCCACGCGAGGCACGAATACCAGATGAGTGAGCCGGCGGTGGTGTAAATGTGAAAACGCAGGCGGCCCATTTTGGCGATTCCCGCCGGAAAGGCGACGAAGGTTTGCACCACCGGCAACATGCGCCCGATGAGGATTGCTATGGAACCGTAGCGCTCGAAGAACCAGCTCATGCGGTCCAGATCGTGCTGGCTCATCAGGACCCACTTGCCGTAGCGCGTGACCAGCGGGCGGCCGCCTTTGGCGCCGATCCAGTAGGCCATTGCGGAGCCCAGATTGCATCCCAGCGACCCCATAACCACCACCAGGACAAAATTAAAGCGGCCCAGGTAGACCAGGTAGCCGGAGAAAGGCATGATGAGCTCAGAGGGAATGGGAACGCCGCAGGAATTCAACGCCATAAGCGCCGCGACGCCGGCGTAACCGCCGGCCTGAATGGTTTGAGTAATGAGTTGAACCAGCAGCGCCAGGATCTTTTCGTTCATGAGCCTCTTCAGTATAAAGGGATTGCCCTGCTGAGTTTTGCGCCATCAGATTGCACTGGAGCGCAGAATCGGGCAAGTAACCATAAATAAGTTCTTAGTTGTTTGGTACGATAGGGTTAAACGATCAACAATCTGGAGGTCCCCGAGTGGCTGAACTGCCCCCTGTACCGCTTACTCTCGAAGGTTCTGGCGTTCTGCATCAGTTTTTCAAGTTCGACTGGAAGAGCTGGTGGAATACGCCGAAGGCCGATCGCGATCGCATCGCGGGCGAAGCTACGCGGCTGTTGGGCGAGCTTGAACGCGCGCCCGGAGGCGCACAGGTAAGGAGCGCGCTCTACTCGCAATTGGGACACAAGGGCGACCTGATCCTGGTTCACTTTCGCGACAACTTTGGTGGTTTGAACCAGGTGGAACTGGACCTGGCGCGAAACCCAATTTACGACTACCTCATGCAGGTGCACTCATACGTGTCGATTGTCGAACTTGGACTGTATGAGTCGACGCGAAAGACTTATGAGGATGCTTCGGCCAAGAACCAGGAAGTGTTTGGGCCCGAGTGGCAGGCCGAGGTTCAGTCGACGCTGGAGCGGCAGGCGCGCGCGATGGCGCCCAGGCTTTATCCGTCGGTGCCCGAGACGAAGTACTTCTGCTTTTATCCCATGGATCGCAAGCGGGGCGAGCAGGTGAACTGGTACAAGGTGCCGTTTGAGGATCGCGCTCAGATGATGCAGGCGCACGGCCTGATCGGGCGCCGCTACGGTTACCAGGTAAAGCAGATCATCTCCGGCTCAATCGGGCTGGATGACTGGGAGTGGGGCGTGGATCTGTTCAGTGACGATCCGGTGGCGTTCAAAAAGCTGATCTACGAAATGCGGTTCGACGAAGTAAGCGCCCTCTACGCGGAGTTTGGCCAGTTTTATGTGGGTATTCGGCTGCCGGTGGAGAAATTGACAAGCTGGCTGGGCGGGAAGCTGGATTTGTAGGGGCGGGAGTTGAGTCCGCGCTACGCAGGATCGCAGCCCAACGAAAATCGCAGCGCGGCGCAAATCTCGTTCATGCGGCGCGAGTGGAGTTGCGCCACTCGTCTTCCCAGCCGGTCCTTTGATACCGTGACGGCATTGTGCAGGTTGATAGCGCACGACGTTTTCATTCCATCTTCATCGCCCAGGACAACTTCTGACGGCACGCCGCGAATTGTCGACGTGACTGGCGCAATGGTGACAGACGAGAGATAAGCGATCGCGCTGTCGCGGGTAAGCACAACTACTGGCCGCTCTTTATCCGGCGGCGCAAAGCGATACAGGCGCACATCGCCGCGAGCTATTCTTCCGGCCATGCCGCCTCCGCTTCCCACAGCGTGGTTTCGCTTCCGGCCTGTGGCTGCTTGGCATAGCCCTCGCGGTCTCGGTCTTCTTTGGCGCGCGTTTCCAGTCTCAGCAGATGCTCGCTCAGCGCTTCGCGGATCAGCGCGGAGCGGTTCGCTTTCAACCTTCGCGCAGCCCGATCGGCGGCGAGCAGCAGCTTCTTGTCGAGTACGACCTGGATCGTTTCCATGTGTGGACTTTACTCCACAGTTGATTCCACAGTCAATTGCACGGTGTCGTGATTGACGAATTACACTCCTATCGATGATGCCGCATAAGCTTTCCCAGAGCCAAGGGGCACAGTCGTAACATGAATCAGCAAGATTCACACCTAAGGTCATGATCGAAGCAAGCCTTCCAAAATTCGCCAAGGTGGCAACCGGCCTGCAGGCGCTCGTCACTGTTCTTGTTCTCGTCATCTGGTCCGCGTGGGCAACGTGGGGAAGATTTCCCTATTCGCTTGAGGCGTCAGGAGTCGTCTTTGGTCCAGTGTTATTGCTTTGCGTCATTGCCACGCTCGGGCTTTGGAAAGCGCGGATGTTCGGCTGGGTGACCGCACTTTTGGGTAACGGCGCAGCAGCCGCAGTCCTTCTTTTCTCCGCCGGACC
>JBEKCW010000399.1:0-5169 GCA_050014675.1 Occallatibacter sp.
ATTCCGCTGACCGACCTCAACAGTCTTGCCAGGCCGGGCAACTCCGATTGGCAATACCTGAATACAAGCGGAAGCTGGGAGACTTGGCAGGATACCGCTACGTCATTGCCAGGCGATAACGCCGCGGTTATTAGTCCCGGCGCAACCGAGATGACGGTTCGCTACCACAGCTCAACGAACCAGTGGATTGCCGTGTATCCGCAGGGTTTGAACAGCCAGGCGTATTACAGCATTTCAGCTTCAATGACCGGTGGATGGGGAGGGCAGGAGCAGTTGTACTCGTATCCTGAGATGCAGCCCGGCAACGCGAATTACACGCCCAATGTGTTTTGCTATGCGGCGAAGGAGCATGTGGAGTTTGAGACGGCGGGCCAGCTCTTCTTCACTTATGCGTGTAACTCGACCGTAGAGAGCGATGTTACGAATAACATGAATCTGTATCATCCGGTTGTTGTAACTCAATCGCTTCCGAGTAAGTAACAAGGGCCCGAACAGCGAATCCAGTTCGCGCTACACCCTTACATTTGCCCGGAGGGTTGCGTATTCGCGCCCGTCGCTCTCGCCGCAGGGACGAATCGTATACGGCCCCACTGCCGCGGGAACGATAAAGGTCTCCGCGTAATTTACTTGAAACGGTTCGAATGCGCCCGAAGGGCTTTCGACGACTACCCGATCGCCCTCCACAAGGTTCAGGACGTGGACACTGCCGTTGGTATCGTGCGGTACAGCCTTGGTAAACCAGTGACGCCGCGTTTCGATGAATTCCAAATTGTGAAGGCCGGTGCGCTCTTCGCGCCATCCGTCGCCTGACGCGACAGGCACGATCTGGTCGATGAGAGAGCGGCGCACCCATTCCGTCGTACGGTCCCACTGGATATTAGCCACGCCATGGTCGATGTGGATTGGCCTGGGACGGCCATCGAGACCCAGCCGGCCCCAATCCCACAACTTGAAGGTGAAGATGTAAGGGGTCGCGCTGATTTCGAGCACCATGCTGTTTTTGCCGGAGCAGTGAATGGTGCCGGCGGGGATGAGAAAGTGATCGTGCTTGCGCGCGGGAAAGCGATTGACGTACTCTTCCGCCGGAAAGTCGAAGTCCACTTCCTGCGCCCGCTCGAGGTCGCGGATCATGGCTTCGCGATCGATGCCCTCCTTGAGGCCGAGGTAGACTCCGGCATCGTCCTCAGCGTCGAGCATGTAATAGCTCTCATCCTGGGTATAGTCCATTCCAAAATGCTTGCGGATGTACGAGGTGAGTGGATGCACCTGCAGCGACAGATTGCCGCCGCCCATGGTGTCGAGGAAATCAAAGCGGATGGGGAACTCGGGGCCAAAGCGGGAGACGACGCCTTTGCCCAGCAGTTCTTCAGGATGGGCGAGCACCACGTTCAGTGAAGGCACTTCGACGCGGTGGTCGCCAAACCCGAGCAGAAGGCTGTTCTCTTCGGGCACGCAGTCGAAACACCAGGCGTGGTTGGGCGCACCGTCGGGCGGTAGTCCACACACGCGCTCCATCCAATGGCCGCCCCACGGGCCGGGATCGAAGAACGGCACCACACGAAATGGCCGTTTGGCGGCCGAGGCAAGGCTGCGGCGAAACACGTCCCCTGAAATGGCCGTGGGCTGGCCGGGCTTGTTGGTGTCGAGCAGCAGATCGATTTCGCCGAACAACCGTGTCTTGAGCCGGTCGGCCGCACGCCAGTCAACAAAGAAAGCGCGCTTGTACTTAAGCGATGCGCGCTCTTCAAAGTTATCCGATGCCAGGTTGGCGATCTCGTTGCGACGCTGGCGCAACTGGACCTCCCACCGCGCCATATCGGCGTAGACGAGCAAAGCAGGCTGCGGACAGATGAGCGATGCGCCGGGCCCGAGCACGATCGTTGTCCGCACGTTGTTTTGGCAGCGTGCGCGCGCCTCGGCTAGACGCGCCGGATCGAAAAAATCCTCGATCTCAATGTTGTTCATCATGCCGAAGACCGGGTCGTCGCCCAGCCACGGCTCCAGCATTCTGTCAATCTCAGCCACTGGGCGAAACAGGGTTGGCGTTAGTACAAAGTCCGCGTCGCGCAATCCGGCGCCTAGCTCGCGATGGATTTCTTCAAGAAATACGCCAGGGTAGCACTCGACTACGATAACCGGGCCAGCTCCGGCTTGCGATTGCGCGCCAGCTTGCGATTGAATGACCTGGACGATTGCAGGCCAGCCGGAATGGCATTCCTCGCGACTGCCGGACGGAACGTAAGGAAACCTATCGTACACTTGAAAGCTCCTGTTCAAACAGCGGCACTACGCCAAGCAAAGCCGCGTCGTTGCCGAGTTGCGCGACGCGCACGCCCACCGTGCCCCACGGAGTCCAGGCGTTTTTCCGTACATAATCCTGCAGGAAGGGAAGTATGGCATCGGCGCTCTTCATCACGCCGCCGCCGTAGACGATGAGCTGCGGATCGAAAGCGTGGATGGCCGCAACCGCAGTTGCTCCCCAAACTTGAAGGCAGTGATTCACAATCTCTCCTGCTACCGCATCGCCTGCTGCCGCGCACGAAAAGAGGTTTTCGAAGTCGATTTTTCCCGCTGCAAATGCGCTGGTTTTGAATCCCGGCCACGCGCCTGCCACCAGAGGCAAAGCCCAGCCGGACGCCTCCGCTTCTGCGCAGCCCAATCCTCCGCAGGTGCAGCGGTGGCCGTCGAGCATCACCGGCACATGGCCGAGGAGTACGCCTGCCTGCTGGTGTCTTCCGCGCAGAAGCTGGCCGTCGATCATTGCGGCGCCGCCAATCCCCGTGCCGAGGGTAAACATAACCACGTCGGTTTCGCCCTGCGCCGCGCCGGCATGGCATTCGCCCAAGAGCGCCAGGCGCGCGTCATTCTCTAATCGAAGTGGAAGCCCGAACACATCTCTTGACCAGGCGGAAATGTCGAGCGAGGGTGCATCTGTATACTTGCCGTTCGTTGACGCGATGCGTGTATTTCTCGAGTCCACCAGTCCGCAGAAGGCAAAACCGATGGCATCGGCGCGGTGCGCCGCGTGTAGCCGGCTGAGTGGAGACTCAATAGCATCCAGGGCGTCGCGAAGCGAAGCCGACTCGGGAAGGATGACGGTTTCGCGCGCTACAATCCGCGTCCCGTCCACCAGGGCACAGGCAGCGTGAGTGCCCCCGAGATCGACTGCAAGAATCTTCATGATTCGAGCCTTCTCCGCCTGGAAATCGCGTCCACAGACGAGGCGTCAGCTTCATGCGCGCCAGCGGTTGAAGCCGGGCTGGGGCGGCGAAAATAAACTCGGTTGCAGGCAGGGAGTTTCATCTTCAGGACTTCCACTTTAACCATAAAAGAATATCATAATATTTTCGTTTTGCATGTAAAAGAACATTCAGATAGGCCATCGAACACTGAAATGCTTCGAATGCGATCTGCGCCTGCATCACCATCCGGCTGGTATGAGTTCGTTAAGGAGACATGTAATGTTCGATTGACATATAAACGAACAACGTAATACTATGTTTTCCGCAAATAGAAAAGCGGTATCCGGCCGCCTGAACAGCCTCCGGTGCTGCCTCGCGACACGGCGATCATGCATCCGGGCGTGACCACAACGCCTGGCGTATTCCGTCCAGTTGGCTTTCTTTTGTCAGGGGCCAGCCCGATTTTGTAGCGATCAAATCAATCCGGGGGAAACATGGGATTCAGGGGGTTTTCAGGTTGCGTCGCGCTGTTCGCGGCTACATGTTGCACGCTGGCCGCACAACCGGCGGATGAAAGCCGCAGCAACTCCGGAATCCAGACAATCTATATCGTCCCCAGCAGCCACTGGGATCTGGGCTTCAAACTGCCTCCGCAGGAGCAACTCGACGACATCAAGATTCATCTGGACGCGGTGATTCGCACGGCTAAGCAGGACCCGCAGTTTCGCTGGGTGATTGAGAGCGCGTGGCAGGTGCAGGCATGGCTCGATCGAACCAAAGATCCGCAGCAGATTCAGGACCTGGTCGGACTTGTAAAAAATGGGCAGATTGAACTTTCGGCGGTGTGGGGCAGCGAGCATACCGAGTTCATGGGAGCCGAACAGCTCAACCGGATCGTGGACCCGATGCGGGATATTGAGAAGCGCTTAGGCGTCACCACCGACCTGGCCATGATGGACGACGTGCCTGGCTTTACGTTGCGGCTGCCGCAGATACTGGCCCGCAGCGGCGTTCGCTACTTCGTAACCGGATCGAATTTGTTTATCGGCGGAGGCACGAGCCTGCATCCGGGGAAAATGCCGTTTCACTGGCAGTCTCCTGATGGCAGCAGCGTGCTGATGTGGGAGACCGGGAGCAAGAACGGCGGATACACCGAGGCCATGGCCGACTATTACCTCGACCCCACGGCGCATTACTACAGCGCCGGGCCTGAAGACCACTTCTATCCGAAAGCCTGGAATGGACTGCCTCCGCTCGAGATTATGCAGCGCGGCGTAAACAAGCTACTGGCGGAGTACCACAAGGCAGGCTACCCGTACGACGCGGCGATGATTCTCTACATGCACGATTTTGTTCCGCCGTCGTGTGAAGAAGATGGTTTGCTGCCGGCGGTGCGCGCATGGAATGCGGCGGGCAAACAGCCGCGGCTGGTGGTAGCCACGCCCAAAGAGTTTTTCGATTATATGCAGCATCGCTATGGCGACCCTTTTCCAACTTACGCGGGAGATTTCAGCGGGCTCTGGTCCGAGGTCAAGATGAATTCGCCGGGCATCACCGCAGACGCACGATGGGTACAGGATTATCTGCCGCAGGCCGAGGCGATGTGGTCGCTGTTGAGCTTCCAATCGGGGACGCCATTTCCGGCCAACGCTATCGACGATGCCGCAACCAAGATGCTCACTTATGACGAGCACTCCGGTGCGGGGCAGCCAGGCTGGCCCAAAGTAATGACGCTGGCGCAGGTAAACAAGCAGAACGAGGAATACGCAACCTTTGCCCGGAATGCGCGCACCGAAACCCGCAACATGATGATGGTGGGCGTGGTGCGGATGTTCGCGGCGAAGAACGATCCTGAGAAGACTCCGAAATGCGTGGTCTACAACCCGCTGAGTTGGCAGCGAAGCGGCGTGGTGCGGGTGCATCCGCCTTCGCCGGACCTCGCGCAGGTCCGCGACGCGGCGACCGGCAAGGTGGTTTCATCGCAGTT
>JBEKCW010000400.1:0-5163 GCA_050014675.1 Occallatibacter sp.
ATCGTCTTCCATGAGACCCGCAGCCCGCTCGCAAATTCAATCGAATACTCGAATACGCTTGGCGTGACGGGCCCGACCGCTCCAGCTGACTGGGTTTGGCATTATTAAACCACAGCCAATGTCGCAAGCTCCAAGCCGATGGTTATAAAAATGGGAAGCCGCTCGCAGCGATCCACATCCTCTTGCGAAACTGCGAGGCTCGCAGACGCACATCCGGGCTAAAAGCTAAAAGCTGATTGCATGCAATTTGCCCTTTTGGGCGCACAATGTTTCCATGTCTGCTCTAAAGCGCACTAACCACAATCACAATCACGATCCACGAATCACGAATCACGATTCACGGCCCACGACTCACGACCAATGCGGAAGCCATTTAGTTTCTTATATTTACCGCTAACCAGTTTGGAATCATATGCGCGAGCCAGAATTCGTGCCCCAATCTGCTGAAAACACTTGTGTTTCAGCTACAAATAGAGGGGGGGATAGGGTGGGTATCGGGCATAGACGGTCGCACCGCTGGTCCGCCTGATTCAGCGCTTGATTGCCGCCAGGATCGCCGGGCCCCAGTAGAAGTGGACGAAATAGTAGGTTCCGACCGCGACCACCAGGGCGGCCAGCCCCAGCAGGGTCGCTGAAGCTCCGAGCAGAAGCCGGCTCGGCTTCAGCCGAAGGCCGCGCAGGTACAGCTCGGCAACAAGGAGATTGGGCAGGTAGAAGAAGAACGACATGAAGACGTCGAAGCCGCCGCGGAAGTTTTCGTGGCTCCAGAGACCGTTTGTCGCAGTGAACCACAAGCCGTAATCCATGCGATAGAGGCAGGAGCCGATGGTAAGCGCGAACAGTCGGACGGCCCACACGCGATGCCGGTCGAACTGGCGGCGAACGGCAAAGCGCCAGGCCTGCACTGCCGAAACAACCATCAGCACACCGTACAGGCCGAAGCCCGCGTTCATGGCAGCGCCGCCGATGGTGCCTTTAAATGCGATAAAGCCAAGGCCGCCGATGCCGGCCAGAGCGCCGCAGGCCACATAGACGCGGCCCAGCCAGCGATGCAGCCGCGGCCAGCGGCTGCGCACCCGGCCGATCAGCTGGATGGGCCCGAGCAGCAAAAGAATTGCACCCACCACCATGTGGGCGCCTATGGCAATAAGCGCCGCCGTATGGTTCTTGTCGTAGATGCCGGAAAGGTTCTGATTCCAGGTGTCGAAGCGGCCAGACAGAATGGCGCCGATGTAGAAAGCGAAGATGTACGCGCCGAAGAACGCCGCGCTGAACCAGCTGGCGGCCACCAGCCCCGCGCCCGACCAGCGCACCGCAGTCTGCCACCGCGAGGGAGCGGGCGAATTGAGAGTTTGGAGGGTCGCGGCCATCGGGCAGACTTCTCCGTGGTCTTGGATCTTTTAGAAATGAACGTTCAACGGGCTTGGGCAGAAACAGCGGGATCGGCGTGGGGCGGGTACGATCCCGCTCTCATGATTTCTACGAATCAGGTTATGCGAAGGGCAATCCCGCGCTGCGGCCTATGCGCCTTTGGCCTTGAGCAGATTGAGGGCCTTATCCAGCATCTCATCGCCGTTCTGTGGCGCAATGCCCGCATCAATCGCGTCCTGCGGCGAGGTCACGGCAACGGTCGGCGTCACGGCCTCATCCTGAATCTTCTTGCCGTCGGGGCTCTGGTATTTGGCCACCGTCAGGAAAAGCGCTGCGCCATCGGGCAGATTGAAGGTGTGCTGCACCGAGCCTTCTCCGAAGGTGCGTTCGCCCACCACGTCGCCCCGCTTCGCGGCTTCAAATGCCGCAGCCGTCAGCTCGGGTGCGCCGTAGGTTCCGCGGTTCACAATCAGCGCCACTGGAGCATCGGTAATAAACTTTGCCGGGTCGGCGCTGAAGGTCTGCGTGGGAAAGGTCTGGCCTTGCAGCGTAGCCAGGGTGCCCTGCTTGATAAAGAAGTTGGCCAGCCGCAGTCCCTGCTGCAGATCGTCGCCGGTGCAGTCGCGCAGATCGAGCAGAACCTTGCGGCTCTTGCCGGCTGCTGTGATTTTGGCCGAGATATCGTCGACACGCGCCGCCGTCAGCACGCCGGGCTTGAGGTAGAGAATGCTCGAGTTCTCATAATCCTGTTCGCTCAGCGCCGGCGGTTCAACCACCGCACGCGTCAGGTCCATTTTCTCGGGATCGGGCTGCGTGGGACGAATTACAGCTACCTCAAGCGTGGAGCCGGGCTTGCCCTCAAGCATCATGCGGATCATGGCCAGCGGAATATCGTGCGTGGACTTGCCGCCGATCGATTCGATTACGTCGCCATCCGCCAGCTTCTCTTTGTCGGCCGGCGAACCGGGAATCAGGTTGACGATGGTGGCGTAGCCGAACCGCTTTGAGACGGTGATGCCTTCCTGCGCGTCGCCGCCAGTGGGGCGGTCTTTAAATAGCTTGTATTCGTCGGCGGTCAGGTAGCTTGAATCGGCATCGAGCGATTCAAGCAGGCCATGCAGCGCGCCCGTGGTTACGTCGTTGATGTTGGGGTCGGTCACATAGTCGCTCTGCACCTTTTGCAGCACCTCGGCGTAGACGCGCATCTGGTTGTAGGCGCCGTCCTGGTCGTTGCCGGCATGCACGCCGAACCAGCCGAATTCGCCCAGGACAAATCCGAGACCGAGCGAGGCGAAGATCGCGAGGGAGAGAACGAAGACAAGACGTTGAAAGAATCGTGACACTGACACCACCGGGGCAGGCCTCAAGGGGAAGCAGGCCGCACACATCTATAGACGCAATGATACTCGAACTGGCGTTCCGCGGGGCCCGATTGGCGGGGAATAGCCGGCCTTTCAGCCCCGATTCATCACTTCGGCCGCAATTTTGCGCAATTCCGGCAGAATGTTGCCGAGGGCGGCGGCCGGAGCCGTGCGCGTACCCAACGCAAAATAAGCGGCGCGGTAGAGCGCATAAAGCCGTTCGTAGATCGCAGCAGCCGGGGGGTCGGGTGTAACGGTCGCAAAGTCAAGACAGAGAGCAGCTTGCGCCTCTTCGACGGTGGCGTACCTGCCCGCTGCCACGAGGGCGAAAATGGCCGATCCAAGGCTGGTGGGAATGCCTGCCGGCACCAGCACCGGCTTGTTCAGCACATTGGCGTAGACCTGGTTGAGTACCGTGTTTGACTGCGGAATGCCGCCGCCGTTGATCACGCGGTCAACGGGGACGCCATATTCGGCCATGCGCTCGAGGATGATGCGGGTGTGGAACGCCGTTCCTTCAATTGCCGCGAAGAGCTCGTCCTGCGCGGTGTGGACCAGGTTCCAGCCGAAGGTGACGCCGCCCAACTCAGGATTGACGAGGACGGTGCGGTCGCCATTGTCCCAGGTCAGGCGCAGCAGGCCGGTCTGGCCGGCGCGGTAGTTTTCAAGGCCCCTCGATAGCTCGTTGACCGTGACGCCGGCGCGCTGTGCAATTGCCTGGAAAATGTCGCCGGTGGCCGAGAGCCCCGCTTCGACACCGGTGTACTTGGGATGCACGCTGCCGGGCACAACGCCGCAAACGCCAGGAATGAGATTGGCGTGTTTGGCCATGGCCACGATGCAGGTCGAGGTGCCGACGACGTTCACCACGTCGCCCTCCTTGCAACCGGCGCCCAGGGCATCCCAGTGCGCGTCGAATGCGCCTACCGGGATGGGGATTCTGGCTTTGAGTCCCATTTGAGAGGCCCATGCTTCGGAAAGATGGCCGGCAAGATGATCGGAGGTCAGGTAGTCGCCGTCGAGTTTTTCTCGCACGCCGTCAAACAGCGGATCGACCTTGGAGAGGAACGACTGCGGGGGAAGTCCGCCCCACTTGCTGTTCCACATCCACTTGTGACCCATGGCGCAGACGCTTCGCTTTACCTGTTTGGGATCGGTGATGCCGCAGAGCGTAGCCGCCACCATGTCGCAATGTTCGAATGCCGAAGCGAACTGCGCGCGCTTGTCGGGGTTGTGGCGCAGCCAGTGCAACAGCTTGGCAAATCCCCATTCGTGCGAGTAGACGCCGCCGCACCACTCGATAGCTTCGAGGTTTTCTTTGTGCGCGAGTGCGGTAATCTCCTGCGCTTCATCTTTGGCGCGGTGATCGCACCACAGGTAGTACTCGCTGAGCGGCTGCATGGCGGAGTCAACTGGAACCACGCTCGATCCGGTTGTGTCGAGTGCGATGGCTTCGACCTGCTGGCCGTCGATTCCCGCATCAGCGACTGCCTTACGTGTTGCGCCCACCAGCGCGCGCATCTGGTCGTCGTGTGACTGGGTGGCATAGTCGGGATCTTCGCGTTTGCGATGCAGCGGATATTCTTCAACCGCGCTGCCCAAACGCCCGCGCTCGCTGTCAATAATCGATACCCGAACGCTCAGCGTTCCAAAGTCGACTCCCGCTACGATGGCCATTTTTCTTTCCTCTTCTTTAGCTGTTTCTTAAATTAATTTTGACAGATCGAGAGGCAGTATTAGCGCTCGATGGTAAGCGTTTTCTTCGCGGTTTAACGCTAATCGCGGCCACAGTTACGTGTCAAATGCGACCTCGTTTGTCAGTCTTCTGTGCAGTATCATGTAAACGCCTTCTTAACTTTGATACCGAGGGTCTAATGGCGAAAACCCCCAGCCGGAGCCGGAAGCAGAGCGCGCCGCTCGATATACGGTCGGTTGCCGCGCGGGCTCACGTTTCAATCGCCACGGTTTCGAGAACCATTAACCGCGTGCCGACGGTGAATGCCAAGCTGGCGAAGCGCGTGTGGAGCGCAATTCAAGAGCTCGGTTACGTGCCCAACACGCAGGCGCGGGCCCTGGGATCGGGGCGGAGCGGAATGCTGGGCCTGGTGGTTTCTGAGATCACGAATCCATTTTTTCCGGAGCTGATCCAGGGATTTGAGGATGCGGCAATTAAAAGCGGATTTGAAATTCTGATCAGCTCGACGAACTACGACCCCAAAAGAATGGAGGTATGCATTCGCCGCCTGTTGGAGCGCAAGGCTGAGGGGGTGGCGATTCTTACCTTCGGCATTGAACAGCCGTTGTTCGAGCAACTGGCCGAGAGAAATATCCCGCTGGTATTTGTGGACGAGGGCCCGGACCGGCCGGGCGTGAGTCTTTTGAAAGTCGATTACGGCCATGGGATACGCCAGGGGGTCCAGCACCTGGCCGC
>JBEKCW010000401.1:0-5162 GCA_050014675.1 Occallatibacter sp.
TTCGACCCTTTGGCGGCGTCAATCACGGTCGGCAGCAATACCGGCGAGGGAAACAGCGCGATCTCATCGCGAGTGTGCCCGGCAACCAGCGGCAAAAAAGCATCGACAAACGCCTTGGCTTCCGCCGGCGTCTTGTACATCTTCCAATTAGCGGCAATCAGTGCTTTACGAGACATTCTTTTGGATTCCTCTATTCAATTTTAGAGGATTGGTTTCAGTGGTCCGGGTGATGGCGGGCACAGAGCGAAACGAGGTACGCCCGTCGGATCGGAAGTGGTGACGCAGAAAGCTCCAAGTCCGATCTGCGCGCCTAGCCTAAATCCCTGGGCACCGAGCCCTTCATGAATTCAGCCCGATGATCGGGATCGCCCAGATCCATCGAAAATTGGCGCCACACGCCATCCTGAAGCACGGCCATGTTCCATGGGCCTGAGACCGAGTCAGAGAACTGCCACACAATGTGGAACCCCTCCTCATTCGTGAAGCCCTCGCCATCGGCCTGCAGAATAGCGTCTCCGCGCTCCCACAGCTTCGAGCGCAGTGCGTGGAGCGCGTTGCTCCCGCTGACCGTCTCTGAGCCTTGCAGGTGCTGAAACGCGTAAATCATTTTGACTGATTCAAGGTAATCCTCAAGCCATTGAACCCCGCTATTCGGCTTGCAATCCTGAAGGTCCTCGATAAAGTCCGCAATCTCGTCCTGCCCGACCGATCCATCGAAGACCGGATTGCGTTCGATCACTGTGACCTCAACTTCATCCAGTCCCGAGAGCAGAAGAGCATCCCATCCCTCTTCGCCGTCTTCCTCGATGGTGAGCTTGAACTCCGGATGCCCGTCCCGAACAAACTGCGCAAGCTCATCAAAAGGAGGAAACTCTTCGTCTTTCGACAAGACCCGCGTGTAGTAGGCCACAGATAATCTCCTGCTGGAGTGCTCCAGTCTTTGAGTCTAATGCCTGGTAGCTCGAAGGGGCTTTCGCCTATGATTAATCGATCCAATGATACAATATGACCATGGTCAGTGACCATAGGAGGATCGCCATGAACGCAACCATCCCCGCCGGCGAATTCAAAGCCAAGTGTCTGAAAATACTCGACGAGGTTGCCGAGAATCGCAAGACGCTGGTGATTACCAAGCGCGGGCGACCCGTGGCCCGCTTGTCGCCAGTTCCCCAGGTAGGCGACTTCGTTGGTTCGATGCGCGGAAGTGGTGAAATTCTTGGCGACATCATTTCGCCGCTTGACGTCGAATGGGAGGCGATGAAGTGACGGCAGGAGCAATCGATCCAGCACGAGGTCTCCTACTTCTGGATACCCACGTAGTGCTTTGGTCGACACTCGATGAGGCGCGCCTGGGGCGGCAGGCAACGAAGGCCATTAATCTCGCGTCGCGCGATGGCCGGCTGGCAATCTCGGCCAGCACCGCTTGGGAGATAGGACTGCTGGCCAGCAAGAAACGGATCAACCTACACAAGGATGTTCTGGATTGGATTCGCGAGGCATTGGCAAAGACAGGAGTTAATTTGATACCACTGGAACCAGAAATCGCAGTAGCCAGCACCCGCCTGCCTTTTGATATGCATCCCGATCCGGCCGACCGGATACTTGTTGCCACCGCACGCCATCTCGGTGCAACGCTTGTCACAGCTGATCGGTCGCTGCTTGACCTTGCGAGAAAAGGTAACTTCAAAGCGCTGAATGCAGAACGCTGAAGAAAACAGAAAACGCATCCGACTGAAAGCCGGATGCGTTTTCTACTGTCCACCGTTCACTGCTTTTCCGTCAGCGCTTCCACGCCAGGCAGTTTCTTCCCTTCAAGGAACTCGAGCGAAGCCCCGCCGCCGGTCGAAATGTGGGTGATCTGGTCGGCAACACCGGCCTGGTTGATGGCGCTCACGCTGTCGCCCCCACCGATGATCGAAATCGCCGTGCGATTGGCCGCAACGGCCTGGGCAATGGCGTTCGTGCCCACTGCAAAATGCGGAAACTCGAACACGCCGGCAGGTCCGTTCCACACAATCGTCTTGGCCGTTGAAATTACATCTTCAATCGCGCCAATCGATTTGGGGCCAATGTCGAGTCCCTGCCATTCGGCCGGGAAATCAACCGAAGTATCCCACACCTGCGTCTTTGCATCGTCGGCGAATTTGTCGGCCAGAATGTTATCCACCGGCAGCAGCAGGTTCACGCCCTTGGCTGTCGCCTTCTCAATTGTCAGCTTGGCCAGCTCGATCTTGTCTTCTTCAACCAGCGACTTGCCCGTGGTCACGCCCTTGGCGCGATAGAACGTGTAAGCCATGCCGCCCACGATCACCAGCGTTTCCACCTTGTCCAGCAGGTTCTGGATCACGTCGATCTTGCCCGAGATCTTCGATCCGCCGATGATGGCCACAAACGGCTTCTCCGGAGATTCGAGCGCCTTACCCAGATAAGTGATTTCCTTTTCCATCAGCAGGCCGGCAACAGCAGGCTTGAGGAAATGCGTAATGCCCTCGGTGGACGCGTGCGCGCGATGCGCCGAACCGAACGCGTCGTTCACATAAACCTCGGCCAGCGATGCCAGCGCCTTCGAGAACGCCGGATCGTTGGCTTCTTCCTCGGCGTGGTAGCGCAAATTCTCAAGCAGCAGCACCTGGCCCGACTCAAGCTGGCGCGCCAGTTCGCTGGCAATATCGCCCACGCAATCCGGCGAAAAGGCCACGTTGATGCTTTCGCTGAACTGCTTGTCGAGCAGCTCGCGCAGCCTGATAGCCACCGGCCGTAGCGAGTACTTCGGATTTGGCTTGCCCTTGGGACGGCCCAGGTGCGAGGCCAGAATCACTTTCGCCCGGTGCCGCAGGGCATATTCAATAGTGGGCAGCGTGGCCACAATGCGCGTGTCGTCGGTAATGGTCGACCCGTCTTCAGTCAGCGGCACATTGAAATCGACGCGGATAAACACGCGCTTGTTGGTCAGATCGATGTCTTTGATTGAGAGTTTGGGCATGAGAGTTTTCCTTGATGCACGGTTCCGGGGGTCAGGGTTCAGGGGTCCAGGGTCGAAGCGCAGTAAGCTGCATGAAGAGATCGGGATTCAGGAATCAGTCGCCATCGCTCGCGCGGGCACAATCGGACTGATCCCTGACCCCTGATCCCTGACAACTGCTGTTACAGCCCCTTCTTCTCAAGGAAGCCGATCAGGTCGACCACGCGGTTCGAATAGCCCCACTCGTTGTCGTACCAGCTCAGCACCTTCACGCTCTGCCCCACCACCTTGGTCAGCGGCGCGTCAACGATTGAAGACAGCGGATTGCCCTTGAAGTCCGAGCTGACCAGCAGATTGGAGTCAACCCCCAGAATCCCCTTCAGCTCGCCCTTTGAGGCTGCCGTGAAGGCGGCGTTCAAGGCTTCCACTGTCGTGGGCTTCTCGGCGATGTAGGTCAGGTCGACGATTGAGACGTTCGGCGTTGGCACGCGGATTGCGAACCCGTCCAGCTTCCCGGCAGTCTCAGGGATAACCAGCTTCAATGCCTTGGCGGCGCCGGTCGAGCTGGGAATCATGCTCAGCGCGGCAGCGCGGGCGCGGCGCAGGTCCTTGTGCGGAAAGTCGAGGATGACCTGGTCGTTGGTGTAGCTGTGAATGGTGGTCATGATGCCGGAGACAAGGCCCGTGGTTTCCAGAATCACCTTGACCACCGGCGCCAGGCAGTTGGTGGTACAGCTGGCGTTGGAGATAATGTTGTCCTTGGCCGGATCGTACTTGTCCTGGTTCACGCCAAGCACCAGGGTGATGTCTTCGTTGGTGGCCGGAGCCGAGATGATGACCTTCTTGACGGTCGCACCCAGGTGCGCCTTGGCCTTGGCTCCATCGGTAAAGTGACCGGTAGACTCAACCACGATCTGCGCGCCCACATCGGCCCAGGGCAGCTTCGCGGGGTCGCGCTCGGCCCACACCTTGATTTTCTTGCCGTCCACCGAGATGTAGTCTTCTCCGTGCGAGATTTCGTTCTTAAGATTGCCCAGAATCGAATCGTATTTGAGCAGGTGAGCCAGGATGGCCGGGCTCGTCAAATCGTTAACGGCAACAAAGTCAATTTCGCTATTGCCAAGCGCGGCGCGCAAAACGTTGCGCCCAATGCGGCCAAAACCATTGATTCCAACCTTAACTGCCATGTTTCGTTTCTCCTTGTTCTTCCGGTGTCGATTTACGGTGTGGCGATCGGTCAAAATAAGTCAGGTGCGATGTCTGGAGTGCAGCAAAAAGCGTTTCTACCAAACTCTTGATCCTAACATCCGGGCCGTTTGAACGTAGTGAAAATGGTTCGCGCGGCAGCCAAAACGGGCACAAATCCCGCCACCGGTAGGATGCCCGGCCTACTATGGGACTGTATGTGACGGAATGCACAGAATTTGCAGCGCCATCGCCAAATATGGTATTCGGGTATCAATGCAGCAATACAATGCAGGAGTGCAATCGAAGATTGCCGGCATGACTGCACAACACGATTACTCGCAAAACTGCAGGGATGGCCCAAAATCGAAACTGAGAGGCCAGGGTTGAAGGCGGAATGAGAAGACGTTCAAGACGAGCACCTAACACTTCAGAATCGACAGGCAAAATCGGCCAGGAACTCCCACAGAATCAGCCAGCTCCGCTGGTGCCGCAGTATCCGTACGAGGGGGCGCGCGAACGCCAGCCCGGCGCTGACCGTCAAGCCGGTCCAGGCCGTCAGGCCGGTCCGCTTGAACAACGGCCTCCCGAACAACGGTCCAATGAACCGCGCCAGCCGGCCGCGCCGCGCCAGCAACGGCAGCACCCCCAGCCGCGGCCCGACTGGAACGAACAGGCCAAGTCAGGCCGCCTCGAGGTTGAAACCCAGCCCGAGATGCCTACGGCCGCAGGAAGCGAGCCCATCCAGTCAGAACGCACGCCGCAGGCCCCCAAGGGCTACGTGGTGCTGGCCATCGGACTGCCCGGCTCCGGAAAAACCACGTGGTTCGGCCGCCGCGGCGTCACGCCGCTTTCGTCAGACCTGTTGCGCAACATCCTTTTCGACGATGTTGAGGAGCAGCGCTACCAGGGGCTGGTTTTCTCCACACTGCGCTCGCTGCTGCGGGCCAGGCTCATCGCGCGCATGCCGTGGAACTACGTCGATGCCACCAATCTCTCCATCCACGAGCGCCGC
>JBEKCW010000402.1:0-5130 GCA_050014675.1 Occallatibacter sp.
ACGTTCTGATGCATTTAAACTGACTCTGAATACAGCACAAGCGTCTCCTTGCATTACAAAAGTATTGGGGTCGCCGCTAGAACCAGGCTGGATGATGGGAGGAAGTATTACTGAGTCCTCCATTGAAGGCTCTGCAGAACTCAGTATCCCCGTCAGAGGACCGAAAGGAAAAGGCAATCTCGACGTGCAAGCCAAGAAGGACAGCGGGAATTGGAGGATCGACTCGTTGGTCTTAACGCATGGGACGGTCCGATCCAGCATTATCCCATCCAGACCAAATCAAACCTGCCAATGAGCGAAGGCCCGATTCCGGGTGAATCGTCGCCTATTCGGAAGTGACCTGATAAACGGCAGACCGACGGGCTTCCAGTCGCCGCTGACCCTCCCACAGATGGCGGCATCCCCCGCCCGAATAAAGTAACGAGGCAAATCTTCTGCCGCGCCCGGTTCGACGAAATTATTTTCCTTTTACGTTGCAGGCAATTCGCTCTCTCGGCGCACAATATCAATCAGGCAATCATTTATGAACTCAACACACCGCAACGCGAGCCGGATACGCGCCCCCCTCCCTCAAAGCCCCAGTGAAACTGTGAAGAAGGAACGGCTCGGGCGAGTAAATGTCGCTTCAAAACCCCATAATGTTGTAGCCGCAATCCACGTAGATGGTTTCGCCGGTTACGGCGCTCGATAGATCGCTGGCTAGAAATAGCGCCACTCCGCCCACTTCGAGCTGGTCGACGTTGCGCTTCAGCGGAGCGCGGTCGGCGGCGGCTTTCAGCATGTCGCCCAGCGCTCCGATGCCGCGCGCGGCCAACGTCTTGATTGGCCCCGCGGAGATGGCGTTGACGCGAATGTTTTTGGGGCCGAGGCCCGCCGCGAGATACCGCACCGCCGACTCGAGCGACGCCTTGGCCAGCGCCATCACGTTGTAATTGGGCACAACTTTTTCGGCGGCAAAGTAGGTGAGGGTCATGATGCTGCCGCCCTCGGTCATCAGCGGCACAGCGGCGCGGCTCACGGCGATGAGCGAGTAGACGCTGACCTCGTGGGCGATGCGAAAGCCCTCGCGGCTGGTGTTGATGAACTCGCCCCTCAGGTCTTCAGGGGGCGCAAAGGCAACGGCGTGAACGAGGACCGAGAGCGTGCCGTACTTCTCTTTGAGCGCGGCAAAAAGCGTTTCGATTTCAGCGTCGCTCGAGACGTCGCACTGGAAGCCTGACGCGCCGGGCAGCTCGTCGATCAAGTCCTGGGCTTCCGATTTCATGCGCTCATTCTGGTAACAAATGGCCAGGGTCGCGCCGGCCTGGTGCAGCTTTTGGGCGATGCCCCATGCGATGGAACGCTTGTTGGCCAGCCCGAAGACCACGGCCGTTTTTCCCGACAAATCAATCATGCGTTTTTGGTTCCTCCAAATATCTAATCCAAAAGGGGAAACAGCGGAGCTGGCTGCGTGTACTAGGATATCAGCCGCCCAGATCGAGCAGCTCGACCTTGCCTACCGGCCGGCCAAGAAAACGCGAGCCGAGCCGTTCAAACTTTTCCACTGAATCCGTCGCGAAGCAACGAATCTCTGTCTGCTCTGAAGCCTCCCCGGATCCGCGTCCGTCGAACATCTGTGCTGCCACAGTCGCCGTCGCCTCGGCTGAATCAATCACCTTCACGCCCGGCCGCACCGCGCGCTCAATCAGCCGGCGCAGCAATGGATAGTGCGTGCAACCAAGAACCAGCGTATCGGGATTGAGGCCGCGCGCCCACGCCTCGGCGCGCAGTTCGTTCAGGTAGATGTCGATCACTTCTTCGGTCACCGGATGGTCGGTCCATCCTTCTTCAACCAGCGGCACCAGCAGCGGGCAGGCTTTTTCGAGAGCCCGCAAACCTTGCGCGCGGCATGCGGCAGTGTATGCCTGGCTCTGCACGGTTGCGTCGGTGGCGATTACCAATACGTCATTGGTTTTCGAAGCGGCGAAAGCAGCCGTAGCGCCTGGCTCGATTACGCCCAGCACCGGCACCGGGACCGCTTCCTGAATTGCATCGAGCGCCAGCGCGCTGGCCGTATTGCATGCAATCACCAGGTACTCCGCACCCTGCTCGTTCACCAGGAATTGCGCGCTTTGCGAGGCATAGCGAGCAATGGTGCGGCGTGACTTGGAGCCGTAGGGCAGCCGCGCAGTATCGCCCACAAATGCGAAACGCGCCCGCGGCAGCTTCTCAATCAGCGCGCGCAAAACCGTAAGCCCGCCGAAGCCCGAGTCGAAGACGCCGATGGTGGGAGCTATTGAATGGCTCGATTCGCTCACGGCGTTGCTCCTTCGGCGGGCACGGCCTGCGACGTGAGATAAGTCCGCGTCAGGTCGGCGTGGCCGGCGAGCGTATCGCGTTGCTTCCCGTCGATGAGGAACCTCACCGACGCAATCCGCGGCAGGTTGGCATGCAGCGTGGCGCAGATTGACAGCACGGTCAGCGTCTCAACCTCGATGCCCGAGGGGTGGTTCGCCGCAAACGACGCCGAAAGGTTCACCACGGCGAGCTGCGGCCCGTTCTGCGCATTCCTGTTGCTCGCAGGCGCGAGACCCGCAGTGCTGGAACTCGACTCGCCGTCCGGCTCGGGAAGCAGAAACACCTGCTCCACCGCTGCCGCGCCGCCGGGAACCGCATGCGCGGAATCCGAACCCGCGTAAAAATCGAGCAGCCTGCCCAGAATGGCGCGCGCTCTCGCACCAGGATTGGACTCGAGCGAGGGCAGCGGCAACGACAGAACGCGCGGCTGAAGCGATCCGTCGGCATCGCTGGCCACCATCAAGGTTGCCGACTCGGCCGGAGCCACCAGCGGAGCCTGCGTAGGCGCCGTGTTCTGGCCCTCAAGCATGTGCTGGTGAGCGCGGTCCAGTTGCCGCCACAGCAGCACCGTCATGATGACCGAAGCCGCCAGCAGGAAAATGAATAGAACAGTTTGATAGCGGGGAATCATGGCTGGCCGGCTCCCGCGCTTGTTCCCGCCGAGCGCCATTCAATCACGGCTGCGGCAATCGCCTCAGCCACGCGCGCCTGGTAGTCGGCATCGTTCAGGCTGTCGATGCCTGAGTGCGCAGAGGCAGAATGGCCAACTGCATCGGGCGCCCCCTCAGGGCTAATCTCAATCGCAACCGCCGGGCACGCCATACTGTCCACAACCGGCAAATCGGTGCGGCCCAGCGTCACATTCAATCCGGCATGTTGCAATGCGGAATTCAATACCCCCGCAAAGCCCAGGCTGCGATTGATCCACGGTGCCTGCGCGGTCCGCCAGGGTTGGATTCTTGCGGGCTGGGCCGGCGCCAGCGACGAAGTAAACAGGTGCACGCCCAAGCCGCTCAAAGATGCATGCAGGCTGATGCAGGCCTGGGCATTGGCATGATTCGCCAGCTCGTCGCGATGCACGCGGTCAACATTCGTATCGTCCTCGCGGGTAGTTACAACGGCAATGCCGCGCGCCGCCAGCAGCGAGCGCAGGCGCACGCTCAAGGCCAGCGTCGTGTCTTTTTCCGTCCATCCTGAGCTGTGCCCGCCGGTGTCGTCGCCCCCGTGGGCAGCGTCAAGCACTACCGTGTAACGCGGGGCCGGGGTGGGAGGGACCTGCGCGTGGGATGAAACCGGGCTGGCCAGGATGGTCCCCCACCCTAGCCACAAAAACAAGAACGTGGCGAGGATGGGGCACCCGCAAGCCGGTGTAGCTGCCAAGGCTCTTCTTCCGCCCCCCGCCATCCGCTCAATCCAGCCCATAAATCGTCAGGCCGCTGAGTAGCTTGGGATAAAAGTCGGTCGATTTCTGCGGCATCACGTCGCCGGCAAAGGCAACCTCGCGCATCTGCTCCATCGCCACCGGGTTGGTGAGGAAGGCTACATCGGCCTCGCCGCGGCGCACCTGTTCAACGGCCTCGCCTGCATCGCGCAGGTAGCGCAGGTTGGTCTGCTCGCGCACTTTTTCGGCGTCCAGGCCCAGCAGCCGGTCGAGAATAATCGAGTGCAGCTGAGTCAGGTCGAGCTGCCGCTGCCGATCGGGCACGCCCGCCAGCACAGCATCAACCTTGTCCGGTTTCGGCCGCAGCAGGATATCTACGCCGCGCGTTACAGCAATGAACGCCGTACCCCGCTGCGCCTTCAGCGTCTCAATCATGCTCGTGGCTTCGCCTGCCGGCAACGGATCGATAGTGAAAAACTCGCCCGCCTTCTCCACAAACTTCGCAGCATCGAACCCCGCCAGGCTGTGCACCACGCGATGCGTGGGCAAAATCACCAGCCCGTCCGAATCCATGTTCACAAAGGTCATCATCACCGCGGCTTCAGGGTAAGCCGGCTGCGGCAGATGATTTGCGCCGTATTCAGGCTTCGGCGCGCCGGCGCCCGCCTGCTCTCCCGCCTTAACTTTTGAGTAGTTCAGAGCCGTCTCGTAGCGATGGTGGCCGTCGGCAATAATCAATTTCTTGTCGGCCATGGCCGTGGTGAGCATATTGATGGCCGCCGGATCGGCGATGCGCCACACGCGGTGCAGCACGCCGTACTCATCGGTCACTTCGGCGTCGGCCGCGCCCGCGCCGTCGTACAGAATCCCCTCAACCGTGCCGCCGGGGTCGCTGTAGAGCATGAAAATCTGACCAAAATGCGCGCGCGTGGCCTTGAGCAGGTTCAGCCGGTCGCTCTTGGGCTTTGAAAGCGTCTGCTCATGGCGAAAAACCACTCCCTCGGCGTATTCGTGCAGCTTGCCGAGCGCAATAAAGCCGCGCCGTTCCTTCACCTCATTCGAGCCTGGGGCCGTGAAGCGCTGCGAATAGGCAAAGACGCAGGGTTCCTTCTCCTGGGTCAGCACGCCCTGCTCCCGCCAGGCCGTGAAATCGCGCGCCGCCCGGGTGTAAACGCTCTCGCCCCGTTCGGCATCGAAGAGTTCAGGCAGGCCCAGAATAATGCGCACCAGGTTGTAAGGACTGCGCTGGTAGTAGCCCTGCTGCATGGCAGGAGATATCTTGTCGTACGGCTGGGTGACCACGTCATCCAGTCGAACAACTGAAGGATTGTAATGCCAGGCGCGAAAAGGATAAATGCGAGCCATGAAGAGAGTCGTGCTCCGCGTTGAAACGGTTGGAGTTCTGTGTAGGG
>JBEKCW010000403.1:0-5123 GCA_050014675.1 Occallatibacter sp.
CGAGGCGCCAATTCCAATTCTTCAAATTTCGGGAAAAAGACCGGAAACCTGCGCGCAATTGCCGCGGTCATGCTCACTCTTGCCGCCGGCTTGCCGGCAGGATTCGGCCAGCAAGTCACGGGCGCAGGTTCAAATGGGCCCGACAAGGCAGCTTCAACCCTGCCGTCGGCGCCCGCCCCGGTTGCAACCCAGCCATTCCCGCTGCGCACGGGGTCGCGCGACTATTCCAAGCCGTTCGCCGGCCTGTTGGGCAACCCGATCAACATTTATCGGCCCACCAAGCTCGGCGTGGCCAGTTTCACCAACTCGGTCCGGCTGGGAGATCTGGTGAAGGACGGCAAAATCTACCTCAGCCTTTCTGACGCCATTGCGCTGGCCATTGAGAACAACTACGACATTGCGATTGCCCGCTACGATCTTGACATTGCCGACACCGATATTCTGCGCACCAAGTCCGGCTCCGAACCGCTCGGCGCGCCCTCGGGAATCGTGACTGGAACGCGCGGCGGCTCCGCGACCATCCTTTCCACCGGCGGTGGCCCGGGCGGAACAGCCGGAGGCTCGGGTGGCGCCGGATCGGGCACCGCCGGCCTCACGCTCACCACCGGCGGAGCAGGTCTCGCGCCGCAATCCTTCGACCCCGTGATCGCTGGAACCATTACCCTGGATCGGGCCCGTTCGCAGGAGACCAGCATCTTCAGCCCGGCTTCTGCCACGAACACCAACACGTATGACTTCACCTACAATCAATACTTCGCTCCAGGCACCGCTCTAGCCTTGGGGTGGAACAACGTCCGCGCCACCAGCAACAGCTCGCTCACCTTCTATTTGCCAAACTATACCTCTTCGTTTAAGGCGACGGTGACGCAGCACCTGCTGCAGGGCGCCGGCATCTGGATGAACAAGCGCTTTATTTACGAGGCTGAGAACAACCGCAAGATCACCAACTCATCGTTTCGCCAGCAGATTCTCTACACCGTCAATCAGGTGGAGACCATCTACTGGGGCCTGGTGCAAGCCTATGAGGACGTACAAGCCAAAGAGCGCGCGCTCGACCAGAGCACGCGGCTGCTTGAAGACAACAAGAAGCAGCTTCAAATCGGCACCATGGCCCCGCTCGACGTGGTCAACGCGGAGTCGAATGTGGCCACTGACAACCAGGCGCTGCTCAGCGCCCGCAGCAGCCTCAATTACCAGCAGCAGATCATCAAGCAGGCCATAGCCCGTAACCTTAACGACCCGGCCCTGTCGACTGCTCCGGTTATTCCGACTGACCGCGTGACTCTTGAACCCATCCCCGAGGAAGGGCAGCCAGTCGAATCACTGGTTCAGACGGCTTTCCAGCAACGCCCCGAACTTGAGCAGGCGGTACTGACGCTGCGCAACGACGAAATCACGCTCAAGGGTGCCCGCAATGCCTTGCTGCCGACGCTTGACGTAAATGCTTACTACGGCGCAAACGTCACCGGCGGCCCTCTTAATCCCAATTGCAACTTCTTTGGCCAGTCTTGTTTCTCTCCCGGATACCAAAGCACCGTGCCCGCAGGCTACGGCGGTGTACTCAGCGATCTGGTTAACAGCACAGCCCCGGACAAAGGCGTGGGATTCAGCCTGAACATTCCCATCCGCAATCGCTTTGCTCAGTCGCAGCAGGAGCGCTCGCTGATGGAGTACCGGCAGGCGGAGTTGCGATTGCAGCAGCTCTACACACAGATCCGCATGGATGTTGTGAACGCCATGTACGCCCTCTCGAATGATCGGGCCCTGGTGCAGGCCGATCAGGCGGCGAGCGACTATAACCAGCAGAGCCTCGATGCTGAAGAGAAGAAACTGCATCTGGGCGCTTCAACCACGGCCAACGTGCTGCTGCAGCAGCGCAGCGTGGCCATTGCCGAGGACAACCTGATTGCAGCCAACGCGGCCTATGCCAAAGACCGCGCCGGGCTCTACCAGATTCTTGCCTCGACCCTTCAGCACTACGGCATCAATTTGAGCGATGCGGCCACTGGCCAGGTGGGTTCGGCGCCGGTGGTTCCGGGCGTCAAGCCCGCAGCGTCACAAACAGACACCCCTGGCGCGGCAGCGCACGCTGCGCCTCCCGCGGCCCAATAAAACCTCTGGAGAAGCGAATGGCCCGGCTAACCAGCCGGGCCTTTGTTTTGAGGTGTGAAAATATTGCGGAAATCTACCTCTCTGCCACCAAATCCAACAGGTCGAAAAACTCGGGAAAGCTGATGGCCGCCGACTCGGCTCCCTGGATCAGCGTCTCTCCTTCGGCCCGGAGCGCGGCCACGCTGAAGGCCATCGCGATCCGGTGATCTCCGCCGGCATCGATAGTCGCTCCGTGCAGTTTTTGCCCGCCGGGCACGTCGAGCCCGTCTTCGAACTCTTCGACCTCGGCGCCCATCGCCCGCAGGTTGCGCGCGACCAGGGCGATGCGGTCTGACTCCTTGACGCGCAGCTCTTTGGCGTCGCGGATCCTGATGCCGCCGCTGGTATACGGCGCAATCGCCGCCAGCACCGGCAGCTCGTCAATCAGCTGTGCCGCGAGCGCGCCGCTCACGGTCGTCGATCCCAGCTCTTCGGGAGCGGAAATCTGGACTGTGCCGACCAGCTCAGCGTGCTTTTCTTCGAGATTCAGCACCGCGACTCGCACGCCAAGCGCAGTCAACACGTCGAGCAGCGTCGCCCGCGTAGGATTCAGCCCAATCGAGTCCAGAACCAGCCCCGAGCCCGGGAAGATCGCCGCGGCGCAGAGAAAAAATGCCGCCGACGAGATGTCGCCGGGCACGGCGGCTTCAATCCCATGCAGTAATTGTGGGCCGCTGATGGCCACCGAATCGATAGTGCGCGTAAGACTGGCGCCGAAAGCCCGCAGCGCCAGTTCGCTGTGGTCGCGGGTGCGGACTGCCTCGCGCAGGGTGGTGGTTCCTTCGGTCTGCAGCCCGGCCAGCAGCACGCAGGTCTTGATCTGCGCACTCGGCACCGGGGTGGTGTAGTCGATGGCGCGCAGCCTGCGCCCTTCAATCAGGATTGGCGCGTGCCCATCGGTCAGCGTCACCCGCGCGCCCATCTCAGCAAGCGGCTTGCGAATCCGTTCCATGGGCCGCCTTGAGAGCGAGGCATCGCCGATGAGCGTAAAAGTCCCATCCTGCGGCGCCAGCAACCCCGAGATGAAGCGCATGGTCGAGCCGGAGTTTCCGCAATCGAGGGGATGATCGGCCGGCGTCACGCGTCCAGCCACGCCGGTTACGTCGACGGCCAGGTCGCCCGTCCGATTGACTTGCGCGCCAAGCGCCTCCATGCAGGCAAGGGTCGAAGCGCAATCGGCCCCGGTCGAAAAGTTTGTAAACCGCGACGTGCCCTCGGCGAAGGCCGCCAGCATTGCGTACCGGTGGCTGATGGATTTGTCGCCGGGCAGCTTCAGGCTGCCGTAGATGTTGCGGGCGGGGCGAATCAGGCGTTCCTGGGTTGCGATAGACAAGCGGGCTCCGTAAAAAGGCAGATAGCAGCCAATAGCCAGTAGCCATTAGCCGGTCGCCAATATGAGTTTATCGAATCGGAAGGGAAGAGCCGAATGGCGAAGGCTTGGATGAGAATGGGAGGCTTCTAACAGACTCGTCCGGCCCCACGGGGCGGAGGCGTCTGAAGATGCCTTTCCCAGGGTTTCGCTACGCTTCACCCTGGGCTATTATCGAAGCGTCCCTACGGGACACCGCGTGGGGTAACTCGCTTCTACCGCGCCTGCAACTCCGCGGCCATCGGCTCAAGATGCGCGGTGAAGTGGCGCAAAAACGGAGCTTCGTAAGTCAGGCGCATGCCGCTGATTTGCTCCCGGTTCTTCCACACTTCCAGAATCACCTCGATCAGGTAATCGATGTGGCTCTGCGTATAAACACGGCGCGGAATCGCCAGCCGCACCAGGTCCATTTGCGCGGCGCCGGCAAACATCAGCGTGCCGATCTCAACCGAGCGCACGCCGCCCTCGAGGTAAAGCTCGCAGCAGAGTGCCACGCCAGGGAACTGATCCGCCGGAATGTGCGGCAGATAAGCCCGCGCATCGAGATAGATTGCGTGTCCGCCCGGAGGCTGCACAATGGGCACGCCGGCCGCCGCAATGTGATCCCCCAGGTACGCAGTCGAGGCGATGCGGTAGCGCAGGTAATCTTCTTCGAGAGCCTCCTGCACGCCCACGGCGATGGCCTCAAGATCGCGGCCGGCGAGTCCGCCGTATGTGGGATAGCCCTCGGTCAAAATCAGCAGGTCTTTCTCCTGCTGCGCCAGCAGATCGTCGTTGGTGCATAGAAATCCGCCGATGTTGGCCATGCCGTCTTTCTTGGCGCTCATAGTGCACCCGTCGCCGAGCCGGAACATCTCCTGCGCTATTTCTTTCGGTGTTTTGTGTTCGTATCCCGGCTCGCGAAGCTTGATGAACCAGGCATTCTCGGCAAAGCGGCACGCGTCAAAGTAGAGCGGGATGCCGCGCTTCCGGCACACCGCGCTCACCTGGCGCGCGTTCTCCATTGAAACCGGCTGCCCGCCGCCGGAGTTGTTGGTCACCGTCAGCATCACCAGCGGAACGCGTTCGCGGCCCACGCGCTCAATCAGCTCTTCGAGCGCGGCCACGTCCATATTTCCTTTGAAGGGATGTACGAGCGAAGGCTGCTTGCCCTCTGGAATTACCAGGTCAATTGCTTCTGCGCCGGTGAACTCCACATTGGCGCGCGTGGTGTCAAAGTGCGTGTTGTTGGGCACCACGTCGCCTTTTTTGCAGGTACAGCCAAACAGGATGCGCTCGGCGGCGCGGCCCTGGTGCGTGGGAATCACATGCTTGTAGCCGAAGATGTCCTGGACCGAAGCCTTGAAGCGCACAAAGCTGCGGCTGCCCGCGTAGCTCTCGTCGCCCTCCATGATTGCGCCCCACTGTTTGGTCGACATTGCACCAGTGCCCGAGTCAGTGAGCAGGTCGATGAGAACGTCGTCGGCAGGCAGCAGGAAGAGATTGTAGTGCGCGGCCTTCAGCAGCTTCTCGCGTTCGGTACGTGTGGTCCAGCGAATGGGTTCAACGCTCTTGATTCGGAACGGCTCAATAATGGTTTTGGCAATCATGATGCTTCTTTCAA
>JBEKCW010000404.1:0-5095 GCA_050014675.1 Occallatibacter sp.
ACTGGGGCGGCGCGGTCTGTTTGGGGTAGACCGGCAGGGCCTGGGTGTTGGGGGCGTTCGATGCCGCTCCCGGAACCCCGGCGGCAACCGGCTGTCCGCCCATGTTTTCCTGGGTGCGCTGCATGGCGAGCGTCGCCGTCTGATTGGGATCGTAGATCTCCTGCGTAGTGTCGGTCGCGGTGGCGTCGTAATCGAGGGTTACAGAGGCGCGCACGTTGCCTGCGCCCGTGACCGGTTCAAGCGTGGCCACCAGCTTGTCTTCGAGTGCCTGTTCCTGGCCTAGCTCGAAGGCTTCGGCGGTCTTCGGCCCCAGCGGCAGCCGGCCCGCCGCATCCACCAGAACCACATGATCGGGGGTCAGTCCGTCAACCGCCGAGGCCACCAGGTTGCGGATCGCATCAGCCTCTCCGTCGGCCAGCGAGAGATGCCGCAGCTTGATTACCACCGATGCTTTGGCCGGCCGCTCCTGGTCGAGGAAGAGTGAGTCATGCGCCATGACCAGGTGCACACGCGCCGATTCGATATCGGCCAGCGAGCCCACCGTGTGTTCAAGCTCGCCCTCGAGGGCGCGCTGAAAGTTTACCTGCTCGTCAAACTCCGAGCCTACCCAGTTGGGTTTGTCGAAGAGCTCAAAGCCCAGCCTGCCGCTCTTTACCCCGCCCTTGGCCGCAGCGGCAAGGCGCGCCTTGTCGAGCATCGCCGCCGGAACCCGGATTCCGGTTCCATCCGGCGTCATGTCGTAACCGATCTGCGATGTGGCGAGAATCTGGCCGATCTGGCGCGCATCGTCGGGGTCGAGACCGGTGTAAAGCGTGCGCCAGTCAGGCCGCGCCATCAGCCAGACGACCGATGCAATGAGCGCCGTGAGCAGAACGCCGCCAACCATGGCGCCGCGGCGCTGCGACGGCGCCATCCCGGCCCACAAGACTCGCGCCCGGCCCCATCCGCCGGCCACGCGATCTGCCCATTGCGGCTGACCCGGCGTTGCCGGCGCGGTCTTTTCGAGTTGTGCTCCAGGCGCCATTCGTTTTATGCCCGATCAGATTGCCCGCGGTAGCCTAAAACTGCATCCCCATCACCGACTGGTAAGCCTGCACCGCCTTGTTGCGAACCGCCAGCGCCATCTCGAAGGTCATATCCGCCTTCTGGGTTGCGATCATGGCCTGATGCACATCGACTCCGTTGCCTGTCATCAGGCCGGACACGGCTGCGCGGGCCTGGGATTCCAGTTGGTCGACCTGGCTCACCGCATCGGTGAGCAGATCGGAAAATGGAGCCCCCTGCCCGCTGCCGCCTCCTGGAGAGAGTTGAGAAGAGAGCCCCGGCGCGATTGCCGCGGCAGGTTTTGATCCGGTGGCAGCCGAGGCCGCTGTCGCCAATCCGGTAAAAGCGGAGCTCATTGGTGCGATCGACGGTAGCATGGTGTCCTCCTTATTGCCGCGCGATCTCAGCAGCTTTCGCGCTACGATTTCGCAATCTCGAGCGCCGAGCCGATCATGCCCTTCTCGGCCTGCACGGCTGAACTGTTAAGCCCGTAAGCACGGGTTGCGCCCATCAGGTCAACCATCTCTGTAATGGGGTTAATGTCGGGATACTCGACGTAGCCATCGGGACCGGCATCGGGATGGCCGGGATCGTAACGGCGCAGCGGCGGCGAGGGATCTTGAACCACCCCGGCGATGTGCACGCCCGGCGCAACGGCAACGCTGTCTGTCGATCCCAGTGCGGAAGAAGCCAGCCCGGGTCCCGACGAAAGACCGGCATTCGCGCTGCCGGAGGCGCTCGTCATCGAATCGAGAAACCCGGTGTCGCCGCTGTCGGCGGCAAAGACCACCTGCTGGCGGTGATAAGGCCCGCCGGTGGCAGTGCGCGTTGTCTCGGCATTGGCCATGTTGGCGGCCACCACCTCGGCGCGCACCCGCTCGGCCTGCATGGCTTCACCCGATGCGTCCATCATTCCGAAGAGGTTCATCGCGACCGCTCCTTTCTCTGATCTCTTGGCTCTGATCTCTTATCTCTGAATTCACTTGCTGTCGGAGTGAATTGCGTCCATCACGCGCTGATACTCCTGGCGCAGCAGCGCTACTCCGGTCTTGAATCTCAATTGGGCCTCGGCCAGGTTCAGGCCCTCGCGATCCATGGAGACGTTGTTGCCGTCAGGCCGCGCAATCAGGCCATCCACATCGGTAACCCGCACCCGTTTCGGTCCGCGGCTGGCCGACCCATCGCTCATCGCCTGCTGCATTTCGGCCTCAAAATCCATGCCCACGGTCTTGTAGCCGGGAGTGTCGATATTGGCCATGTTGGCCGCGGTCAGCTTGGCTTCCGCCGTAGCCAGGTCAAGAAAACGCGCAATCTGATCGCTGAGCATCGTTTCAACCTGCATGCTTCTAGCCCTCCATTCGGCACGAACACTGTCAACGCTCGCCCGGGTTAGTTCACCACGCGCCCAAAGTCGATTTCGGCCGCGGTCAACACCGGCGAATCGCCGGCCAGAATTACTCCGCGCTCGAGAACGTGCTCCAACTCGCGCACGTTGCCCGGCCAGTCATGCGCCTTGAGCTTCGCGGTCGCGGTCTCGTCCACCCGTTTCAGTGGAGACTGACGCCCCAGCTGTTGCATGAAATGGGCCACAAGCAGGGGCAGATCCTCAGCATGCTCAGAGAGGGCGGGCGTTCGAATAAGAAAAACCGCAAGACGGTAGTAAAGGTCGGAGCGGAACTTGCCTGTCTGCGCGTGCTCGGCGAGGGTCTGATGAGTGGCCGCGATGATGCGCACGTCTACCTTCACCGTTTCGTTGTCGCCTACGCGCTGCAGTTCTCCGCACTCCACAAAGCGCAGCAGCTTGGATTGCAGCGCCAGCGGCATCTCGCCGATCTCGTCCAGAAAAAGCGTCCCGCCGTCGGCGGCTTCAATCCTGCCGGTGCGGCCCTGCACCGCGCCGGTAAACGCGCCGCGCGTGTGTCCGAACAGCTCGGCCTCAAGCAGCGACTCGGGAATGGCCGCGCAGTTGATGGCCACAAACGGTTTGCGCGAGCGGGTCGAGAGCCGGTGCAGGGCTTCGGCCACAATTTCTTTGCCCGACCCGGTAGGACCCTCGATGAGCACCGGGGTAAGCCGCGCAGCTACCAGCCGAACGCGGCGGCTGATCTCGAGCATGCACGCGGAATTGCCTACGAGCTCCGGCAGACGGTCTAATCCTGGTGCGAGTGGTGCAGGTGGCGCAGGTGGCCGGTCAGAAATGGGAAGGACGGGAACGGGAAAGGCAGAAACAGGAAAGGCCGGAACAAGAGATGCGGGAGCGCTTTCTGTGCGTCCAGCCGATTCAACGCGGCTCGGCATCTGCTCCAAAGGAATGGTCTCAGAGGTAGTCTGGCGCACAGCCCGGCAAGGCTCGCTCGCGGAGGCATTTGCTTTTACAGGCCAGGGCGATACGGATGCGGCCGATGACGCCGGTGCAGCCTCAGGCAACTCGGGCGCGGTGTTCCACGCCGCTGTGTCCGTCTCCTGGCACTGGCGCATCGCATACAGCAGCTCCTGCCGGTAAGGTCCGCGCGAAGCATTTGCCGGCGCCGACCCATCGGCGGTCACGATGTCCACATTGGGAAAGCTGTGGCGAAAATCTTCGATAAACTCGCCCAGATCGAGATCGGGCAGCCAGGAGTCGACGATGACGGCTTCAAAGGGTACGGTTGCGGCTTCAGCCCAGGCCTCGGCGCCTCCCTCGGCCTCGCGCACGTTCCACCGCAGGCCGGTAAGGGTGTGCGCCAGCCGCTGGCGAAAGCTGCGGTCGGCGCTGGTGACAAGAGCTGTGCGTTGCCGGATGCGCGGTGCGACAGGAAGAGCAGGTGCTGCAAAAGGCTGCATGAAATTGTCTCCTTAAGAAGTGAAAAGCATTTCGTGGGCGATAACTAATTGGCGAAAGTGAACGGAGCCGGCTTGATTTCATTTGCCGGCATTGCGGCCGTCGCCGCCAGCTCAGCCTCCGACGGCACCAGGTAGCCGCGCCCGCGCACGGTGCGGATCAACAGCCCCGGAGGCGGATCTTTGAGCTTGCGGCGCAGATAGTTGATGTAGACGTCCACGATGTTGGTGGTCTGGGCCGGTTCCATGTTCCACACCGAATCCAGAAGCTCAACGCGCGCCACGCACTGGCCGCGATTCTGCATCAGGTGCTCAAGCAACGCGAATTCCTTATTGGTAAGCACAATGTCTACGTCGCCGCGCCTGGCCGTGTGATCGAGCCGGTCAAGCTCGAGATCGCCGGCACGCAGCTTGAGCTTGGCGTCGCGTTTGCGCCTCAGCAGCGCCCGGCACCGCGCGCGCAGCTCGTGCAGGCTGAAGGGCTTGATCATCAGGTCGTCTGCGCCGCGGTCGAGGCAGCGCACGCGGGTGTCAACCTCCTGCCGCGCGGTCAGCACCAGCACCGGCAGGTCGGCGTTCAGCGCGCGCATCTCAACCAGCGCGGCTTCGCCGTCCTTCACCGGCATGTTGAGATCGAGTATGGTGAGATCCGGCAAATCTTCACGGAACGCATCGACAGCCGCGCCGCCGTCGTAGACCAGACGGATGCGATGCCCGTCTGCCTCAAGTCCCCTGCTCAGGAACAGGGCCAGCGCCTTGTCGTCTTCGGCAATCAGTAATCTCATGAGCCTTTCCTCGCGATGGCCGGCCCCCGATAAAGGCCCTCCCGCCATCTCATCGCTGCCCCGTTAGCGGTTGCTAAAGGTGAGCGCACTTCCACCTTCGCGCCCGGCGAGAAAGAACTCAAGATTAGAAAGAGGAAATGGAAGGGTGTGCAGTTCGGAAATGAATCGGGAAAGACGCAGTGCAGTTAAGGGCGGATATACGCGGGCGCGTGATGGCTGTCACGGAAACAGCAGCGCCGGGCGCTTGTGTACAGAAAATGCGCCCCCGGGAGTCCGCCGGCAGGTGCTGCGGGACAGGCTGTCATACACGGGGCACAGCTCCTAATAAGAAACTAAACCGCATTTCTCACAATCCTGCCCAAGCCGCAGTTTTTTCGCCCGCCCGTTGCAGTTAATTACCAGCCATGAGCGCAGACTGGAAACATGCATACTGCGGAAGACATCTG
>JBEKCW010000405.1:0-5087 GCA_050014675.1 Occallatibacter sp.
GTCGGATTTTCGCGATTTCTCCGGCTCGCCGGGCGAGAAGGAGAATCGCAATGGCATCGCCCGGACCCTGCCTTTTTAGTTACCCCTATACAACCCCAAACGGAAGGAATCCATGGCTACTGAAGCAACCAACCATAAATTGAGCAACAGGCAAGTTGAAGATACACTGCGTTCCGTCATCCAGAGTCTTATCGACGGCCAGGAAGGTTTTCAAAAGATTGGCGAGCACTTCAAGGATGAGACTTTGCGGCGCTATTTCGCAGCCGAATCTTTGCACCGCGCGGAGTTTCGCGGCGAGCTCGAAGAAGTTCTCCATCAGGAGGGCGTCCACGATGTGAAAGAAAAGGGCACGGTTGAGGGCACTGTAGAGCGCACCTGGGGCGACCTCAAAGCTCACCTTGGCGGTGGCGACCATACGCTGCTTGCGACCTCGGAAGAAATTGAGGACGCAGCAGTGAGGGCGTATCAGGAAGCGCTCGACGCAGAATTGCCGCTGCCAATCAGGCAAACACTCACCCGGCAGTACGCGCATGTTCAGTCTTCACACGATTATGTGAAGGCTGCGCGTGACAGCAGCAAATAGCAAACCCGCCATTGACAGCGGCTACGGGGTGGCCTCGTTCGGCTCGCTTGCCGCCCCGTTTTGCGCTGCCTTTTCCTGTGCCTGCACCGAGGCCGTCTGCTGAAAGGCCACCTGAATCGATGGAACGCTCAGCTCATCGGTCAGCAGCGTGTGGGCATCGTCGGCCAGAATCTTCAGGCTCCGCGCCTTTGAACCGCTGGCCGCTGCCATCATCTCTTTCTTCTTCGCTCCAACGCCGGTCACCGCGGCTGCGTGGGTAAAATTCACCTCGCCAAAGTCAGGCAGCTCGGCATACTTTTCCGGCCCGCCGCAGCCAAGGTCGGGGCGCTCCACAATCCACTCTGCGCTCGCACCTGAAGGCGCTTTGATGGCAGGATTAACCGCGTTTCCGCAGGCGTCCACGGTGGGCAGCGGCACCACGGTCATGGGAATCGCATCGCCGGTTACCAGGTTGGCCATGCCCACCACGCCGCGGCTTGATCCATCGTCGTACGCGCCAACAAAGACCGCAATCGTATGCCCGGCCTCAACGTTGAACCCGGTCAGCATGACGGGCGGCGCGGGAAACCATTCATACCACGCAAAGCACTCTCCAGCGCCATTGGCCACGACAGCCTGGGCGGTTCCCGATTGCAGGAGATTCTCGTCGTTCAAATAACCGCCAAGGCCGACCCATATGGCGCATGAGTACGCGGGATCGGCGCCTCCGGGCGGAACCTGGATATCGGGAATCGTCCAGCTTCCCCACGCCTGTTGATAGGGAGGCGCGTCGGTCATCACGAGGCCGCCCCAGTTTGATGTGACGTCCGCGTCCGCCGGTGTCCCCACCGCCGCTCGCGCCGGGCGAAGCGGGCGGAATATGTAGTCGTGGCGCACGGTGAGCTGCGGTGCGACAAAGCGCTTGATTCGCCGCATCACGCGCAGCCACGCGCGGGCGGCGTTCGGCAGCAATTTGGGATCGGGCCGGTGCGGCAGGCCGTGCAGATGCAGAACGTCGTCCGTAGCGTGCAGCAAGTCCATCCCGTCGGCCGGCGGCTGAATAAAGAAGTGTTTGTCGAGATTGGTAGGGATCAGTTGCTGCCCGGGCATTATCATTCGGCCTCGTCTCGACCTACATTAGGTTAGAAAGGCAACCGAGTACAAGCGGATCGTCGGCGACCATGCAATGGATCGCTGAAGGTCCGGAGTGGCTGGCCAAAAAACCCAATCAAGGACGCATTTCGCCACGTCCGGCTCCTGCATGGGCTGGTGTCGTCAACGGAGGGCAGAGCTGGGATACCCCCGGTATTCCCTGTAAACAAGTCGTTTGGATGGAGCTGATTACAGAAAAATCTCAAATTAAGCGGCTCAAGATAAATGACTTGCGTCCAATGATCTTGGAGTCAACGAGTTACGGGCTTTCTCTGTGGGCCAATTCTCGATCACGGCTGTGTCGGCAAGTGAATTCAAGTACATTGTGCCGCAAATGAAGTTAATTCCCGGCAAGGGATAGGGCTGGAATTTTGGTTTTTGTGGACGTCAACGGCACGAACGAAGTCGTGGCCTTATTCAAAACCGTGCCTCATTGAGTCTTTCCGCAGCCTCCGGAGGCTGTTCTACCAATTCCGCGCATCATCCGATTCGTGGGACGTTGTCTAGTCCGCCTGCAGCAGTAGAGCCCAGTCATACTGGTCCGGCGTGTCGGGCGAAGTCCAGCTCGGCCCTGTGGCGTCAGGCAGATCAATCTTTTCTCCCGTCATCGCGCTGAACCAATACGCGCGGTAATGGCCAGGCTCGAGGTGAACGGTCACATGTCCCGCGTGGGGCAGGTACACGGCGTAAGTCTTCCCCGTGTCCGCAAGGCAGTAGTTGCGATTGTCTACCAGTTCGTCGTGCGGATTTGTCTTCCACCACTCGAAGCTGGTGAAGAAATCAACCATGTGCCCATAGCCCAGAAACATGGTCATGGTGTCGTCACCGCGGCCGTTCATCCATCCGCCGCCCGTATCCGGCAAGATGTTTGTGCCCCGCCGCGCTGTTTCTCCGGCAGTCTGGTATCCGCCCGCCATTGCAATGTCCCATGCCGTCCGCCGCAACACATCGCTTGAGTCCGATCCCGGCTGCGCCCACAGCGGATAATGATCTTCGTATCCGTACTCTTCGTTGGTCTGGGGAATAATGCGTCCCGTCTTCTGTTGCAGCTTGCGCGATTCAAGCATCAGCCGGTGCTGATCGCGCGACCAATCCTGGTATGAAGTGAATCCAAACCAGCTCGATGCCCGATCCTGGTGCTCGATATCTACGGGATGGCTGGTCTCCAGTTGCCCGTAAGGATCCCAGCCCTGCAGCAGCGTTCCGGTTTCGTGCGTCCACTTGTCGTCGCGGAATCTTTCCAGATCGTCGCCGAGGTCCCAGGTGATGTTTGAGAATGCGCCGAACCGCGCCGCCGCGTAACGAATGAACCGGTGCTCGTCCTCGCCTCCCGCAACCGGATGCACGTAACTGTCGTTCATTTGCAGCACCAGCGAAATGTTCATGTCCCGCTCGCGCGCAAACTTCAGCATTCTGTCGTAGCGCTGCCAGAACGAGACGTTGAATCGGGTGTAGTCCCAGCCCGGATGGCTGAAGTCATCCGCATTCTCGGCCTTCCACGGAGCCAGCATCACTGACCACGACGGCCCATTCATTACCGGCTCGCCAAAGAACGTGGCTTCGCGGCCGTCGATGGCAACGCGCATCCGGTTCACCTTCAGGCGATGCAGGCGCTCAATGCTGAAGTTGGTGATGCGCTCTTCTTTCCAGCCCACTACCCAATATGCAGTGGTGCCGTTGAAGAAGAAATGCTCTCCGGTTCCCGTCCAGATAAAGTGCCAGGGATAGGCCGGGTCGCCCCCGAGCATTCCCCGGCGGTGCGCCTCGATGGAGTGGAATGAGCCGCCGGCCGTTTTCCTGAAGTCTCCCTGTCGATAGGTGACTGTGTACTTGTAGTCGCCTGCCACAATCGGCATAAAGCGAATCCGGTACACTGCGCCATTGTCGCTGTCGGCAAATCCTTCAACATTCCATTGCCGGCTGCCATCGGCGGTTTCCAGCGTCCCCGTGAGGGTTGCATCTGTGAATGGGTTGCGAACGTCCGGCGCCTGTATCGTCGCGGTGATCTCGACATAGTCGAAGCGATCTACCTGCGCCGGCGCACTTGAAAACAACACATCCGCGGGACTAGCCGCCATCGTTAATGGCGAGAGAACAACAATAGCGATAGAGAAACACTGCAGCATCCGAGTCATTGAGGATTCCTTGCAGTGAATTCTAGTCGACGGGCCGCATCAGGCGCTGCGGGAGGTGACAACTCGCAATGGCCCGTTACCGTCGCGCGCTATGGCCGGAGCTGGGGCAGCGAGGGGCTTCGCCTGTTCGTCGACCAGGAGGCCATGGAATTCCTCGATGGGCACGGGGCGCCCGTAGAGGAAACCCTGGCCGTACATCTTCCCATTCTCGGGGGACATCGAGAAGTAATCCGCCTGGCGCTCGTTTTCGATGCCTTCGATGATGACGTCGAGGCCAAGCGATCTTGCCATGGCCAGGATTTGAGGAAGAATGGCCACCGCGACTGACTCGGTGCCGATGACTTTGGTGAAGGCCTTATCGATTTTGATGGTGTCGGCAAAAAGGTAGAGGAGCCTGTCGAGGTTCGAAAAACCGGTGCCGAAGTCGTCGATATGAATGCTGTGTCCCCTGTGGCGGAGGATACGGATTGATTCCATCACAACGGGGCTATTGGCGGTCGCTCTTTCAGTAATCTCGAGGGCCAGATTCTTAGGCTGAACCTTCGACCGCCTCATAGTGTCTTCCAGCATGGGCAAAAACTCCGGGTCGCCGAGGTCGGCCGCGGCAACATTGATGCTGAGACGAAAGCTTGGACGGCTTTGGAGAATCTTGCCGAAATCGTGCAAGGTATGCTGCAACACTCTCTTTGTAATCGATCCTATGAAGCCGTGCTCTTCGGCGATCTTGATAAAGGTGTCCGGGCTGACCACGTTGCCTTCTTCGTCTGACCAGCGCGCCAATGCCTCCGCGCCCACAATTCGGCGGGTGGTAAAGTCGACGATGGGTTGATAGGCGACGTGCAGTTTGTCGCGCTCGACGGCGCGGCGAAGCTGCTGGCAGAGATCGCGGCTGCGTTTGTACATAAGTGAAAACGCCATTGCCGACAAAAAGCCCAACCCGCCTCCGGCCGCGGTGCATGCGGCGATCGCCCCGGCTTCACCGCGGAATGCCTCAGGTACCGAGGTGTAGGCCGAGACGCAACTGGAATGCTGATTCGAACACCGCGTGGCGAAGAGGTTGTTTCCCAGGCGGACGTTTCCGGGCGCGCTCGGGGTCAGTTTCGCGCCCGGCGTCGCGCCTGCCGGTGCATTTCCCGCGAGGTTGAAGACCAGGTGCATGGGAACCGGGCCGGGACTGGCAGGCACGCGCGAGCCAAAGACAACGTACGCATTCCCCATTTGCAGACCCGCCCTTTTCA
>JBEKCW010000406.1:0-5073 GCA_050014675.1 Occallatibacter sp.
AAGGGTTTGTTCGAATTGAACGAGCGAATTACGTAATCGCGCCAGGGCCAGATGTCGCGGCTGTTGTCGTAGTGCAGCCCGTATGTATCGGCGTAGCGCGCGTAGTCCATCCAGTAGCGCGCCCTCGCTTCGCCGTATGCCGGGCTCGCCAGCAAGCGATCCACCAGGTGTTCATAGGCCTGCGGCGAGCTGTCCTGATTAAATGCTTTCACCTCGGCTGGAGTCGGCAGCAACCCGGTCAAATCGAGCGTCACGCGGCGGATCAACGTTTCCTTGTCCGCCTCGGGCGAGGGATGCAAGCCCTGCTTCTTCATGCCGGCGAGAAGGAACGCATCAATCGGATTACGGACCCAGCCATTCTGTTGCGCAACAGCCGGCAGGGCCGGACTTGATGGCTTCTCAAAAGCCCAATGCGGGCGATAAACCGCGCCCTCCCTGATCCATTCGCGCAGAATCGCAATGTCCGCGGCCTTCATCGGCTTGGCCTCGCCCTGCGGCGATTGAGGCATCAGGTGATGCGGATCCTTCGACTCGATGCGCTTGATCAGCTCGCTCTGCTCAGGATGCCCCGGAACGATGGCGTCGGGATGGCCGGGCCGCTTGCGAAAAGCCGACTCCCCAAGATCGAGACGCAGTCCCGCTTTGCGCATCTCCGGGTCGGGACCATGGCAACTGAAGCAGTTGGCTGCGAGAATCGGCTGCACATCCTGGTTGAAATCAAGATGCTGCGAGCTGTTTTTGGCCACCACCGCTGGCGGCGCGGTATGGCAGCCCACCGCTGCGCTCAGCAACAACGCCGTGCCAAGCAATCCGAAGGCGTAAGCAGGCTGAGCCGGCTTACGCGCAGCTATCCTGTTTGGGCCCGGTTGGTTAGGATAGATTTTTGCCACTCGCGTGGGCTCCTGTTTCGGTTCGGGGAAGTGTATAGCGGCGTTCAAGAACTCGGTAAAATCCCGGTCTTCAGAAATCAGAACACCGCCTCCTTTGTATCACTACTATAGCGGTAACTGGCAAGTGTCTAACGGATAAGAATTTGAGCAGCGGTGTAGTTTGAAGTGTACGGGCTCAACAGGCTCCGGAAAAACCCGCCCGGGCATAGACAAACGAAGCATTGTAACAAGGGCACGGCTTCAGCCGGGCCAATTAAACCCCTGAAACGAGGGCGGCCTTTAGCCTCTAAGGGAAGGCATCTTCAATCCGACCCACAGCCCACGCTTTGAAACCAGTTCTAGAACGTCGCGCGCACGCCCACCTGGGCGGCGAACGGAATGCCAACCGTAGTGCCGGGGCCAAAGAAATCTCCCAGGGCCCCCTCAGGTATCTCGAGCTGCTTCAAACTTGTGACCGGTTCGGTTTGGGAGCAGTCGGCGTTGGTGCAAATTTGGCTGACGTTGGTAATGCCGTTTGAATTCGGCTGCATCTGCGAGGCGGGGACTGGAAGCTGCGTAACATTGACGGCGAAGTTGGCGCCGGGATTGTTGCGGTTGAAGAGGTTGAAGAACTCGGCGAAAGGGTCGATCTGCCAGCGGTCGTGAAACTTGAAGGGACGGGTGACGCGCAGGTCCGTCTGCATGTAGGGCGTTCCCCTGAATTCATCGAGGCTGGTATAGGCTCCATTTACCCAGATGCGTCCGGTGTTGTTGGCATTGGTGATAGTGATGGGGCGGGCGCTCTCAAGCTGGGTAATGCTGCTCAATTCGAACCCGGCGGGAACATGCAGCGTGCCGGCGAGCACAAAGCGGTTGCGCACGTCTTCGCCGGAGGGACCGTAATCACCGGGCCCGAAGGCATCCAGTTGACCGGCATTGGGCCCGCTCTGCAGAGTGCAGACACCATCCACATAGTCAAAGAGTTCGCCGAGCAGGCAGCCCCAGGTCTGCGCCTTCGAGAGTTGGTAATTAGCAACCAGGTTGAAACGGCGCATATTGCCCTGCAAATGCAACATGAGGGCGTTGTAAGCGGAGCGATTGTCTGACAGGAACACATTCACATTTGGCACCACGTCAGCCTGATCGGTGGCGTAGTCAGGGTCTGCGGTGGAAATAAGCGGAGTGAGCAGATTGGCGCCGCCGCCATAGGGGAATGCGCGATAACCGTGATTCCCCTGCTCGTGCGTATAGTCGGCGCTGGCCAGCCAGTGATCGTTGAAGGCGTGCTCCGCTCCGCCGGTAATGTGAATGGCGTAGGGCGTTTTGTATGGGGCACCAACCAGGTTGCCGGTAGCCCCGGCGCCGCCTTCGAGGCAGCCAGCGCCGGTAAGCGCATAGGTGCCCGGGCCGCCGGTAAGATCGCACGCACCCGTCGTCGCGTTGGTATTATTCAGTCCCTGGAATGCCGTAGCCCATCCATTTTGAGCAAGATCGTCGTAGAACAAGCCGAATCCCGCGCGAAACACGGTCTTCTCGCTCCCGCCTGGAGAATAGGCAAATCCCAGGCGTGGCGCGAACTGCTTGCGGTAATCGTGCGGCAGGCCGGGCACAACCGGAATCTGCAGGGCCTGCAACGTAATGTAGGCGCTGTTCTCGTCCTGGGTTCGGCCCGAGCCCTTGAACAGCCCGTAGGTGGTTTGGTAACGCAGGCCGTAATTGACTGTAAGGCGAGGCGTAACGCGCCATGAATCCTCGGCATAGAAGGCAAGCCGCTGAACATTCTGCGAAAAGCTGCCATCGCCCGCAGGCGTGTAGGTGCAGGTAATGCCTGAAGCAGCGCTGGGCTCCGGATTGCATTGCGAGGCCGGCGGAACAAAATAAAACGGCAACGCGCTGGTGATGCCGCCGCAGTCTGCTCCCGGCGGATTGACGTAGCAATCGGGATTGGCCGAATACTGGATGATCTGCTCGGCCGTCGAGGCGAATGCCCCGCTCAACACCGGCTCGTGAATAAAGTCGACGCCAAACTTGAAAGCGTGGCTTCCCGCTACGTGAGCCAGGTCGTAGCGCAACTGGTATTTCTCCTGGTTGCGCAGACTTGGAAAGAGAGTGATGGGGGTGGCAAACTGGTTGTCGCCGAAAGTCTCGAATCCCGAAATTGTCAACGCTGTCGCACTGAAGGGAAACGCCAGCGCGAAGCCCAGGTTTGAATTACGAGTCTGCGTAAGGTGTAACAGGCTGGCGTCAAGAACCAGGTTGCCGAGCCACGTCGGGCTGAAGGTGTAGGTGTTGCCGATCGCAGCGTTCCAATAATTGTTGTGCGTCAGCAATCCGGTGGAAGGCAGTGTGCCCTGCTCCAGCAACGCGTTGTGGGTGATATACGAGTCTTCCGACGTGCGCAGAAACCACTGCGACTTGTGCGATTGTGCCCAGTCAAAACGGGCCGTGCCCAGATAGTCACGGAAAGGGATGGGGACATCGGCGGGAGCGGCGATGGAAGACACGCTCGATATCAAGCCTTGAGAAGCGATTGCGCTCAGCGCATCGAATTGTGTAGTGCTGGCGGGGCTGTAGGCGATGCTGGCATCTTCGTGCACCCCTTCAAACGAGCTGAAGAACCACGCCTTGTCTTTAACCACGGGGCCGCCCAGTGTGCCCACATAGTTCTGGCGCGAGAACGGCTGCTTCGGATTATTTACGCAGGTTCCGTCGGTGCATGTTTCCGCCGGATTCTCGATGGGGAAACGCGCATTGAGGGCTGCCGACCGCTCGTAGAATGCCTCGTCGCCATGCCAGTCGTTGGTGCCGCGCTTGGTGGTAATCACCACCGATCCAGCGGTGGTCCAGCCGGTATCGGCGTCTTCGTTCGAAGTGCGTACGGCAAATTCCTGAATGCCATCGGGCGAAAAATTCTGCAGGAAGCCGCCGATCCAGTCGTCGGAGTTTTCGGCTCCATCAACCGACAACTCGTTGTTCAAGCCCGAGCTTCCACCGGTTGACACAGCGGTGATGCGCGCCTTGGTGGGGTCTGAAGGTTCCACCGGCTCGGTCCCGGGAACCAGATAAGCAATGTTGGCGAAGCTGCGCGCGGGCAGCGGAAGCGATTCGAGGTCATGGCTTTCAACAACGCCACCATGCACCGCGCTCGAAGTATTAATGGTTTCGGTCGTAATGGAAGAAGGCGCGCCCTGCACGTTGACTGTCTCGCGTTCACTTTGCGGTTTCAGCGTGACATTGATATCGCGGACAACGCTCACAGCCACGTCAACATCGGCCGTGGCCTGGGCAAAGCCCTTTGCCGTAACAGTGACCAGATATGACCCTGGAAGCAGGCCTTCAATGCGGAATTCTCCCTGCCCACTTGCAGTCTCTGAGCGGCTGATTGAAGAGCCGGCCGCCTTTACCACGACTTGAGCGCGGGGCACTCGCGCACCGGTGGCGTCCTCAATCTCTCCTCGAAGCGTGCCATTCTGATTTTGCGCGTGCGACACCATTGCCGCCAGAAATATAGCCGCGAGCACTCTCAGAGCTTTCATATACGGATACCTCTCAGCAACAAAAGGATCTCACTTCGAGTTTGTCTTTACTGATCGTCATCATCATCGGGTGGAGTGGCAGCGCCATCGGGCAGCTTGCGTGGATCGGGCTTCACGTTGACTGGCTGCGTCAAAGTCTGGCCGTCAACCGTAAGACGGACGGTATACTCGCCCGGTTGCAATCCCTGCGGTCCGCGTGCGGGACCTGCGGGTGCAGCTGCTGGCTGGGGCGCGGGCGTTCCGGCCGGATGGCAGGCGTCCGCAGGTGGCGGCGGTGGTTGACGGCGGCCAAAGCCGAAGCCGCGCGGCGCAACCACGTTGAGCGCGAAGCGGTGCATGCCGGCGGCAGCCGAAGGTAGCGGCGCAGGTTCTTCCCAGTGAGCCTCCACAATGATCTTTTCAGTGTCGACGGGCTTGACTGGTGTGTCGCTGGCCTCGCATGCAGCCACGTTGCCGGCCTTGTCAACCAGCTCAAGCTTCACCGGGCCGCTGGGCGCGGACTTGAGCCAGTAGTAAGCCACCACGCCCAAGGGCGGGTTCAACTCCTGGGGTTCTTCAATCGGCAACGGCGTGGCATTCTGGCCGCCCTGGTGAATGGCCAGCGTCTCGCCCGGCGCAAACAGATACGCATTCGTATCCGCAATCTTTTGGCCCTGCGCAGCTAACTG
>JBEKCW010000407.1:0-5063 GCA_050014675.1 Occallatibacter sp.
CCGAGTTGAAGTAGATCCACTCGCCGTCGGGCGAATAGTCCGGCCCGTCATCAAGACCCTCCGCCGTGGTGAGCCGCGTCTCTGGTCCACCGGCTGCCGGCACAATGTAGACGTCGTCATTGCCGTTGCGCAAGGCGGTATAGGCCAGCGTCTTACCATCCGGCGACCATCCGTGCCAGTATGACGGGCCATCCGGTGAGACCTGCCGCGGTGTGCCGCCGCCGATGGGCGCCACGAACACGCGCGAAGTTTGGTCGGGGTTAGAAGTGTCGCTGAAGGCCAGCATCGTTCCATCGGGCGAAATGCCGTGATCGTTGTTCAATTGCGTTTCGGGCGCCATGTCGATCATTGTTGGCTCGCTCGCGCCCAGTGCAAAGCGTCTCAGCTTGCCATCCTGGTTGAACAACAGCGCCGATCCATCGCGTGTCCAGTTCGGTGCCTCAAACTCCGCTTGAGCCACATACTCCACATGGCGATCGGTCGAATCAATCGAAATGGTCTCAAGCTCGCTTATCAGCACTGGCGTGCCGCCTCCAGGCACCAGTGGCATCAACTTCACATTCGAGAAGGTCGCACGCTGAATTGCGACTTTGTTGTGCGCGCATACGCCGATGCCCACGTAGAACGGACCGGTAAACACAACCTTTGTTGCAGCTCCCGAGGGGCCAACCTTGCCGTCGGCGCCGGTCACGAACGCCGAAAAATAATCGCCATGCTTTTCAACGCGAACAGTCGCAGGCGCATTCACATTGGCCTGCACCTCGTGCATGTTGTCGCCCTTGGCCAGCCGCCATTGCAGCGAGGTAAGCCCGTCGCCATGCACGGCCAGGCTTACAGCGGCCGAGTCCTGGTCGAGTGTCTGGCGGATCATGATGACAGCCTTGCGATGCGGTTCGCCGCCCGTTCCCGGCAGTGCGATGTCGGCGCTCAGCGAGAAATCTCCTGAGACCTTCTTCCACACGTAATGGAAATCATCCTCGGCCCACCAAATGTTGTCGCCGCTGCCGGTGAGCGTGTATGTTCCGGTCGAGGCGTCGTAGACCGCCGATCCTGGATGCAGAATCGTCCCCACGTCCTGCTGGCCGTCGAAGATTCCGAGCGTGGCCTGCTGCGCGCACAGCGCCGAAGATGAAATGAACGCGCCCATAAGCGCGAGCGCAAGGCCGGCAAACCGGCGGCAGATTAAAGCATGCATAAAGTCAGACCTCAGGCGACCAGGTCTCTTTCCCGCCGCCACAATTTGAGTACTGTGAAAAAGCCCTGGTACGCCACAGAGCACGGAGCAGATCCGAGACTCGCGACGGGTACAAGCATAGCGCCTCGGCGCACAGGCCGCCCGAAGATTAAAGCGCGACAGTTTTTCCGTGACACGTTCATCCTTCGATGAATCCCATCCGCATCCCGCCTCATCTGAGAAAATAGTGAAAGTGAGCGGAGTACTGCATTCTCTGGCGCGGCGTGTCCCGCTTTTTGCTCTCGGCGCAGCATTCGCCCTGGCCTGCGCCCCCCTTTCTGCCCGCGCGCAATCCGGGAATGCTTCTTCGGCTACCAATCCTTACTGGGGCAGCGTCACTGCCGAACCGGTCACCGGCGAAACCCTCAAGCTATCGCTCGACGACGCCGTCAAGCGCGGACTCCAGAACAATTTGGGCCTGAGAGAAGCGCAGGACAGCCAGAAGGTGCTGCACGGCGAGCGCAACCAGGCGCTGCAGGAGTTTTTGCCCACTGTTACCGTCTCCGGCGACATGAAGTACGCCCAAAACGACCTGGTGGCACTTGGTTTCAGTCCTGGAGTGGTGAAGGAATTCGCGACCATTATTCCGGGTCTCTCGGCGGCCAAGTTCTCGGCCATCACCCGCGACAACGTGACTGAAGGCGTCGCGCACTTTGACTGGACGATGTTTTCGGGTCCGGTCATAGCAGGCTGGCGCGCCGCGGGCGCGGCAGTGCGCTCGTCGTATTTCGCAATGATGTCGGCGCGCGGCGAGACCGTGCAGCAGGTAGCCACCACTTACCTGCGCTCGGTCGCCGACCAGAGCGAGGTGGAAAACGCCAGGGCCCAGGTTGCCGAGGCGCAGGTGCTATACGATCACGCGCACGAGGAGCATTTAGCAGGGACGGTGGCGAATCTCGATGAACTCCGTGCCAAGGTGGAGTTGCAGACGCAGCAGCAGTCTGAGATCGCCGCGGATAATCAGCTTGCCAAAGACCTCATCCAGCTCAAGCGCGAAATCGGCATTGACCCGGGGCAGACGATTGAACTCACCGATCAGGCCCCCTACAGCGAACTGGCCGAGCAAACACCTGAAGAGGTGATGGCGATCGCTTACCAGGACCGCCAGGACTACCAGAACCTCAAGAATCAGGCGGTCGAGTACAAAGCGGTGCACAATGCATATCGCGCCCAACGCCTGCCCACGCTCAGCTTCAACAGCTACTACGCTGAGACCGATGTCGACCACGGCGGCACGCGCGGCAACTTTTCGGCCTACGGCACTCTCAAGTTCCCCATCTTCCGCGAGGCAGGGCTGCGCGGCAATGAGGATGCTTCGCTGGCCGAGTCGCAGGCGGTGAACAACCAGCTCGCCGATCTGCACGGTCACATCGATCAGCAGGTTCGGTCGGCGCTGCTCGACGTTGCCTCCAACAAGAAGCTCGTTGAAGTGGCGCGCTCAAACGTCGACCTTGCCACACAGACTCTAAGCGACGAAACCGACCGGGTAAAGTCCGGCGTGGACGACAATTTGCCGCTCGTCGAGGCCCAGGCCACGCTGACCTCAGCCCAGACCAACCTTGTGGAGAGCCTCTACCAGTACAACCTGTCGAAACTGGCGCTGGCTCGATCGTGCGGGGTGCTGGAGCAGCAGTACCGCATCTACTTGGGCGAAAAGTAAACGGCCCTCGTGGCGGCACCGGCATTCTCTCTTATCCGAGTTACCTTCCTTAAACCGGTACCATGTACCCTAAATTTTGATGCCAATGCCCCGATACCTCCCCCCGGCAGAGGCGTCAACGCTCCGGAGGACCGTTTCCCCATGCCGCAGAGCCTCAAGATCGATTACATCGTCGCGCCGGATACCGACGCGCTTGCCGCGCTTGCCGCGCAGCATTTTGTTGAGGGCGTCGAAGCAGCCGTTGCCGCCCGTGGCCGTGCCCGCATCGCCATCAGCGGCGGCTCAACGCCCAGGGCCGCATTCAAACTGCTCGCCGATCCCGCCCACCCCTGGCTCGCGCGCATGCCGTGGCAAAAGCTGGAGCTTTTCTGGGTAGACGAGCGTTGCGTCCCCCCCGACCATCCCGACTCAAACTACCGCATGACCCGCGAGGCCATGCTTGACCACGTGGCATTGCTGCCTGAACAGGTGCATCGCATGGAAGGAGAACTCGAACCCGCCGCGGCCGCCGCGCGCTACGAGTCGCTGCTGCGCAACACGTTCCGTCTCGAAGGCGCAGAGACGCCGCGCTTCGATCTCGTTGCACTCGGTATGGGCCCCGACGGCCACACCGCGTCGCTGTTTCCGCACACCGCTGCGCTCAGTGAGACAAGCCGGCTGGTGGTCGCCAATCATGTTCAGAATAAGGACGCCTGGCGCGTGACGCTTACCTGGCCGGTGATCAACCAGGCGACAAGCGTTTTCTTCGTCATTGGCGGAGCCGACAAGGCGCAGATTTTGAGCGAAGTCTTTACCGGGCCACGCGATTCTGAGAGGTTGCCAAGCCAGCTCATCCGCCCGGCGAGCGGTATACTGACACTGCTTCTGGATAAGGCTTCGGCCGCGCTACTGCCCGCAGTTGACGGGACTGGGCGCGGCGTTTTTGAGAGGAAAGAATGATTCTCGCGGGCGATGTAGGCGGCACCAAGGTTCACCTGGCACTTTACGAATTTACCGACGGCAAACTGAACCACATTCGCGATCACCAGTTCCCGGCCAAGGAATACTCCGGCCTCGAAGAGATCGTTAAAGAATTTATTGTCAGCGAGAAAGTGACTTCGGCATGCTTCGGCGTGCCCGGTCCGGTGCGCGACGGCCGTTTGCGGCTCACCAACCTGCCCTGGACGCTGGACAGCCGCGAGCTGGCGCACAATCTCCACATCGACTACGTCTTCCTGATCAACGATTTGCAGGCCAACGGCTACGGCATTGCCGAGCTCACCGCCGACCAGATTTGCACGCTGAGCGAAGGCGACGCCAGCCAGATCGGCAACCGCGCACTCATCTCTGCCGGCACGGGATTGGGCGAGGGTTTTCTGGTATGGGACGGCCGCAGCTACACGCCCTACCCATCAGAAGGCGGCCACGCCGACTATGCCCCGCGCAACGAAGATGAGATCGACCTGCTCCGCTTTCTGCAACAGAAGTACAACGGCCGCATCAGCCAGGAGCGGGTGGTGAGCGGCATGGGCCTGACCAACTGCTACGAATTTTTGCGCGACGTGCGCGGCATCGAAGAGCCGGCATGGCTGGCTGAGCGCATTGCCGCCGAAGATCCCAATGCGGTTATCACCGAACTGGCTCTCAAAGCCAAGAGCGAAATCTGCGTGAAGGCGCTCGACATGTTTGTCTCGGCCTACGGCGCAGAGGCCGGCAATCTGGCGCTCAAGATTCTCTCGGTGGGCGGCCTTTACGTGGGCGGCGGCATTGCACCGCGAATTATCGACAAGATGAAGGACGGCACGTTCATGAAGGCGTTCACCGACAAGGGCCGCCTGAGTCAGCTGCTCGTCCACATGCCGGTCCGCGTAATTCTCGAGAGCCGCACAGCGCTCATCGGCGCCGCTGCTTACGCTGAAGCCCGCGCGGCAGAGCTGAGCGGAGTTTCGCCGCGTGCCGCGTCGGTCAAGTTCTAAGCGGTAAAGTTCAGTTACGAACGACGAGGCCAGCCGAATCCGGCTGGCCTCTTCACTTGCAGCGAATCCATATCGCTAGCCGCCATTTCTCGGTGCGCCGTGAAAGGCGTTGGTCCACAGCGGGTGCGATTCCCGCCCGGGAACTGGTTCGCTCCACCCGGTAGCAATCGGAGCAGTGGCCTAGGTGACGAAGCTGCTGGAGCCTCCGGTGTAG
>JBEKCW010000408.1:0-5041 GCA_050014675.1 Occallatibacter sp.
CTACCGATCAGATTGAAGATTCGCTGACCTGGACGCACTCGCGGCACTCGATACATACCGGGTTCCAGTTCCTGCACTACGACATGAACGACATCTATGCAGGCAACAACGGTTCAGCCGGCTCCTGGACATTCAATGGCCAGTACACCAACAACACGGGTGCAGTGGGCGGAAGCGGCTACGCAGACTTCCTGCTGGGTCTCCCGAGCCTGGTTGATGTGGGCTCGCCGATTCACTTCAACCTGGCCAACAGCCTGACGGCAGCTTTCGTGCAGGACAACTGGCAGGTTGCCCCAACTCTAACCCTGAACCTGGGCATGCGCTTCGAAGTGGTGACGCCGCGCGGCGACAGGGACCAAAGCAGGAACATCAACTTCGACCTGGTGACCGGCCAGCCTGAAGTCGGCACCAATTACAACACTTACAAAGGAATCGGCGATTACGAGCCGCGTTTTGGATTTGCGTGGCAGCCCAGCTTTGCGCCCAAGACGGTCCTTCGCGGTGCCTATGACATCTCCAGCTTCATGGAGGGCAATGGCATCGGCAACATGAACGTTATTAACCCGCCGAACACATCCCAGGTCTACCAGAACAACGTTGCGGCGTCCCCGGCGGTGTATCCAAGTGGCACGTTCAGCGACGGCTACGCGCCGTATCAGAGCACTTGCACGACAGCTGACCTGGTGGCCCTATCGGCATCCTGTCTGGCTGGCGAAGTAACCCACGCCACCGATCGAAATCTGCGGCCGGCTATGAATCAGCAGTGGAACCTGACCCTCCAGCACCAGTTCCGGGGTAACTTGACGGCGTCGGTGGGGTACGTGGGTGACAAGGACGACCACATGGCCGACATCTTCTGGTACAACCAGAAGGTTTTGACCTCAGGCACGCAACAGGTGACCGATTGGCCAGGAGGCAATAAGGTCACGGTGCCGGCCGTTGCCAACGGCCCGTATATGCAGAACCTGATCACAGCCGGCGTCTCCCAGGCCCGCTACAACGACTCCAGCGCAGTCTCCCGCTATGAGGCGATGGAAGCGACTGTAAGCCAGAGGGCCTATCACGGTCTCGACATGCAAGCCAACTTCACCTGGTCGAAATGCTTGAGCAACTCGCTGGGTTATTTCGGCGCCTATGGCGACGAGGAAGGCGTTGGCGAGCAGCAGAACGAGGGCGGAGGCAACTTCTTCCAGAACGAGTACAACCCGATGGGCGACTACGGCAAGTGCACGATCGACGCCGCGGCTGCCTTCAACGGATATGCGCTCTATAACCTGCCCTTCGGCAGGGGCAAGCAGTTTGCCAACTCGATTCCGAAGGCGGTGGATGAGGTGATCGGCGGCTGGAATGTGGCCTTTGATGCCACCTTGCGCTCCGGCTTTGCAGTTACTCCCTATGACGGCTACTTTTTCGGCTCGTTCAATCCTGCGGCAGCCTCCAACCTTACCGCGCCGTCGTATGTTGATCGCGCCGATTGCGTAGCCGGCCAGTCGCCCAACCAACCCATGCAATTTGCGCAAATCGGCCAAAGCGTGGGCATGGTCAACCTCAATCCGAAGTATGTCACGACCCAGGGAGACGGCCAGTTCGGAAACTGCCAGGTCGGTTCACTGCGTGGCCCTCACCTTAAGACTTCGGATCTGGACTTGAACAAAACGTTCCCACTCACCGAAGGCACGAACATCACCTTCATGGCCCAGTTTATGAACCTCACCAACACACCGATTTTCAGCATTCCCAACAGTTGGGCTGATACTTACAGTTCCTGCGACGGTTGCAACGGCACGCGTCTTACAGGTACCGCCTTCGCGAGTCCGTGGTCTGGAAGCTCGACTGGCACATACGGTTTGCTGGACGGCTCGAACCCGGGACGCCAAATCGAATTTGCACTCAAGCTGAACTTCTGAGCCTGTTTGGCATAGACGTTCCCTAACCTGAAGTTTTTAGAGCAACACTCTAACTTGAAGCCCGAGGCCACTGGCCTCGGGCTTCAGCTTTTTTGCTGACTAACACCGCGCAAGTTACCCTCTCGCGATCCTGTAACATAGGCACTAACGCCGCCGCATGGGGATCTATCATGCCTCCCATTGCATTTCTCGAGTGTTCCCGCTGCCACGCACACATTTCCGCCGATACACCGCAGACCGTTTGCACTGAGTGCCCTGCCCCGCCCGCAGGTTCGCTCTACGTGCGCTACGATCTCTCTGCGCTTCGTGGCACTTCTCCGAATGAAGTGATTGCCCGGGGAATCAATACTCAATGGCCGGGAATGTGGCGTTACAAAGCCGTGCTGCCCGATGTTGAGCCAGTCACACTGGGCGAGGGCTGGACTCCGATGCTTCCCTCAAGGCGTTATCGAAATGTGCACGTGAAAGAGGAAGGCGCCAATCCGACAGGTACATTCAAGGCTCGCGGCCTGGGGCTTGCGGTCACGATGGCACGCCACTACGGACTGACTAAACTGGCAATTCCCTCAGCCGGCAACGCTGCGGGCGCGCTTGCGGCTTACGCAGCGGCGGCGCAAATTGAGGCACACATCTTTATGCCCCGTGACGTGCCCTTTGCGAACTATGTTGAAGCGATCGCATACGGCGCAAAAGTGACTCTCGTCGACGGTCTCATTTCAGACTGCGCGCGCATGGTCGCCGAGCGCAAGTCGCAAGAAGGATGGTTCGACGTTTCGACACTTAAAGAGCCGTTCCGCGTGGAGGGCAAGAAGACCATGGGTTACGAGCTGGTTGAGCAACTTGGCTGGGAGTACCCCGATGCGGTCTTTTACCCCACTGGCGGCGGCGTGGGCCTGATCGGCATGTGGAAGGCGTTTGCCGAGCTTGAGGAACTTGGCTGGGTGAGGCCAGGCAAGCGCCCTAAGATGATTGCGGTGCAGGCTGCCGGCTGCGCCCCGGTTGTGCGCGCATTCGATGAGGGCGCCGCGGCGAGCCAAATGTGGCAGGACGCTGCGACCTTTGCCTCGGGCCTGCGCGTGCCCAAACCATACGGCGACATCATTATCCTCGATATCCTTCGGGAGTCGGGCGGCATTGCGCTGGCTGTGAGCGACGAGGAGATTCTTGCATCCATTCGCGATTGGGCCGCGAATGAGGGCATCTTCCTCTCACCTGAAGGCGCGAGCGTGATGGCGGCTTACGATCGATTGCTGGCAGGCGGCTTCCTCACGCCGAGCGATCGAGTCGTACTGTTCAATACCGGAGCGGGGCTGAAGTACACTGATGTGACCGCTGAGGCGATGCATCTCACGCGCCCGAACGCTTGATTCACGGGAATCGAATGACGCAAGATACTCGAGCTGCGGCCCGCACGGTAAAACGCAATCAATATGTGCTGCTGATTGCAGGCGTGGCAATCTGGATCGCAGGATTGGCGCTGCTCTTCACCGGGAACCACGTTCTTGCCCTTGCGTTTCGCGCCGTGGGTCTCGCACTCTTTACATTTGCCACCATTCGCAAGCCCTCACTCATGATGTGGACTTTTCTGGCCATGCTCGCCGGTGTTGAGCTAGGCCTTGACGCGCCACATATCGCAATGCAGCTTCGGTTCCTGGGAGACTTGTTTCTGCGCCTGGTGCGCATGATCGTGGCCCCGCTCATCTTCTCGACTATCACTATCGGTATCGCCGGCCACAACGAATTACGCTCAGTGGGACGCATCGCCATCAAATCGCTGATCTTGTTTGAAGTGATCACCACGCTTGGCCTCATCATCGGCGCTGTGGCAATGAATCTTTCCGGCGCGGGATGGGGAGTTGCGGTGCCAAATGCGGCGGAAGCCGTGCCAGCGCTGGCTCAAGGGGCACAGACATGGCAGCAGGTGGCGCTCAATCTTATCCCTGAAAACATTGCCCAGGCGGTCGCGCAAAATCAGATTCTGCAGATCGCTATATTTTCGGTTTTCTTTGGATGCGCATTGGCGGTGCTGCCCGAGAAAAAGCGTGCGCCTCTCTTGCCCGTGCTGCAGACGCTCTCAGACGTGATGTTTCAAATGACCCGTTTCATCATGTACCTGGCTCCGCTTGCCGCCGGGGGCGCGATCGCGTTTTCGGTTGCGGGCAGCGGACTCGCCACGCTGTTGGCGCTGGGCAAACTTGTGCTGGCTTTTTACCTGGCCACTGCGGCATTTTGCCTGCTCGTTCTGTTGCCCACCTTGCGGATTTTCCGGATTCCGGTGCGCAAATTTATAGCCGCTGTCGGCGAACCCGCGGCAATCGGGTTTGCCACCACGACATCTGAAGCGGCCCTGCCGCTGGCCATGGAGCGAATGCGCGAGTTCGGCGTGCCGGGTTGGATTGTCTCCTTTGTTATTCCGGCCGGATACAGCTTCAATATGACGGGCTCAAGCGTTTATCTTTCGATGGCAGCGCTCTTCGCCGCACAGGCAGCGGGTATTCATCTTTCCATCTCTCGCCAGATTGTCATGCTTGCCATTCTGATGCTGGCAAGCAAGGGCGTGGCCGGGGTTCCGCGGGCGGTGTTGGTTGTTCTGCTGACCACGGCTAGCGCGGTTCAGATTCCCACCGCGCCCATTCTGCTGATCCTCGGTGTCGACACGCTCATCGACATGGGCCGCACCATGATCAACGTGGTGGGAAACTGCCTGTCGAGTGCGGTAATCGCGCGCTCTGAAAACGTGTTTATCGACGCGCCGTAGCGGTTTAGTTGGCGCAGGGTTTTCCATCGCAGATCGCCGCTGTGATGCCTTTGCTTTCGGTGATCGTATAAATGCGGTCCGCTGCGGGCAGCTTGATGGTTTCTTTCGCGCCCGAAGGCCAGTGAATCTCCACCGAACCGGCGTCCGTCGCATCCCCTAAACCAAAATGCAGGCGCCGATCATTGGCGCTGATATAGCTTCCGCTCGCCAGCACGTCCTGGCGCTGACGCATGCCGTTGGCGGTAAGAAACGCGGTTGCGCAAGTCGCATCGCGAGGACTTTTAGGGCCACCGACCAGTTGCATTTCAACCCAATGATGATGATCGGGGTTCACATTGCGCAGCAGCACCGGAGGCCCATCGACGGGATTGATGAC
>JBEKCW010000409.1:0-4963 GCA_050014675.1 Occallatibacter sp.
ACGCCTGGGACCTATCCCTACACTCTGACTGCAGTGGGCCTGGACACGAACTCCGTCGCGCCCGTGACTACGTCGATCAGCGTGACGGTGCCGTAGGGGCCAGGGCGGGTGAGGAGACCCACCGTACAGCCGGTCACGACACCAGCGCTACTCCATTCTGCGGGTTAGTTGCCGGCGGGCATCGTCATGGGCTTCACTGTGCCGCAATCGGCTCCTTTGTACACCCCGTTCGCCTGCATCGTCATGTCCACTGGACGGTTGTTCGGCCCCATTTGCATCGTCCCCACAATGTGAACTGTGGTGCTGTAGGAGTTGCTGTCGGTAAAGGTGGCCTTCACGGTTCCTTTGGCCGTCATCTGGCCGGTGCACGAAATCTCTGCCGTCATGCCGTCTGGCTTCATCACGAGATTTGTAGTCTGGCAGTCACCACGGGGCGGGTTCTGGTACGGGCCGCCGTACTTGTCGATCATGGCCTGGGTAACGCAAACCTGGCTGGTGTGGGGCGCAAATGGCGACTGCGGCATTTGCATTCCCGGCGGCACCTGGGCGCCCTGAGGCATCTGAGGCATCTGCGGCATGCCAGCGATTGTCATCTGGCTGGTTACTTCCCAAAGGCCCGGTTTCTGTTTGGTTTGCGCTTGCGCCGCGGTCACCAGCATCGGAAGGCAACAAAACAGCGCGAACCCAATTCGAACCTTGCTCATAGTTCCTCCTGGGGAATAACCCCCGAGCGCGCGTACGCGCAATTTTTATGCGTCTGTTCGAGGAATTTACAGGTTCCGGATGGGGCTTGGAAGTGAAATTTTCTGAAATGAGGGGAGTAGGGGGCACTGATCGTCTCTACGGATGTCGTTTGAGGGCGGTGTTCGGGATGAGGGTCTTACGCCCGTTTTGCGGGCTGGCTCAAATTCAATTGGCCGAGGGCAAGAAGAGTGTTCGTCACCTGCACCGCAGCGTGGCGCACCACGGTTTCTTCGCTGGCGAAGTTGCCGGTGATGCACTTGACGCCCATGGCCTCGATTCGTTCGATGTCGGGCAAAATGGGGGTGGCGCCTTCGGCGGCATAACGGGCCAGCGTCTCATATGAGAACGGAGCTGTATTGACGAGCGCGCAATCGAAGATGGGCGCGTGGGTGTGCTCGTAGATGCGCTCGATATGCTCCGCGGCTGAGAGCCCCAGGCTCTCGTTGGCCTGGGTCATCAGGTTGCAGATGAAGACCCGCAAACCCCGCGCGCCGGCGAGCGCCGCAGGAATTCCATCTACCAGCAGATTGGTGATGAGCGAGGTGTAGAGCGAGCCCGGGCCCACGGTGATCAGGTCGGCCCGTTCGATGGCCTCGAGCGTTTCAGGCAGCGGCGATGGATTGGGCGGGTCGAGCATGAGCTCAACAATGCGCTTGCGGCTGGCGGTGATGTTGGTTTCGCCGCGCACCAGCTCCCCATCCTCAACCTGCGCCACCAGCGTGGTGTTGGCCGTGGTGGCGGGGTAGATGCGGCCCCTGGTGGCCAGAATCTTCGACGACAGCTGTACGGCCTGGGCAAAGTCGCCGGTGATCTCAGTGAGCGCGGCTACAAACAAGTTGCCGAAGTTGTGGCCTTTGAGCGCGTCGCCGCCGCGGAATCGGTGGGTGAAGAGACGGCTGAGCAGATCTTCTTCTTCGCTGAGCGCGACCATGCAATTGCGCAGATCGCCCGGAGGAAGCATGTTGAAATCCTGGCGCAGGCGTCCCGACGACCCTCCGTCATCGGTAACAGTCACGACCGCGGCCAGGTCTGAGACGGCGGGAGACTCTGCCACGCTTTGCCCGGCGGCCGTGACGTGGCGGCGCAGGCCTCGCAAAAGAGTCGACAAGCCGGTGCCTCCGCCCATTGCCACCACGCGCAGCGGACGTGTGGCGACGGACGGGTTGGGGGTAGCAGTCAGGGTCTGCGGGATTTCGTCTTGTGCCAAAATAGCGGATTTCAAAGCGGTCAAAATAAGAAACAAGGACGGGATTTGCCGGTGGCTGGCTTAAGTGGTCTCCCACCCATCGAGCAAAAGACGCTCGATGGATGGGGCACGGAGCTTCTGGGGTACAGCAATCACGGAACCGCAATCATAGCCTGCGCCAGCCTAAAAAAGCAGGCTCTACGGAATTTCAGGATACAGCAGTTCGGTGAAGCGGGGATCGTCGACCATGCTTTGAAAGTCGTTGTCTACGCGGGCCTGTAGGCGGTTCCTGCCGTTCAACTCGATGGCTCGGGAAAGGTTGCTCAAGCAGTCCTGGGAGCGCCCGGTGATTGCGTCCAGAACAGCCAATCCGTAAAACGCGTAGTCCGCGCCCGGATAGTTGGCAAGGATCAGGCTGAACTGCTCGCGGGCTGTCTCGTAATAGCCGGTATTCAGCTGTGAAACCGCGTAGTCGTATTGCTCTTCAGGCGTGTCGAAGGCCAGGCTGGGCTTTTCCAACTGCTTTCGGCAGGTGGCGATGTACATGCGGCAGCGTTCCCTGATCTCCTCGGGAGCATCGGGAAGCAGTTTATCCAAAGCCGCCAGCGCCCTTTCAAACTTGCCTTGTTGAAGCAGCTGAACCGCAGCCTGATAGTGCTGAAATACCGCGGCTGCTCGTCCGTCGGACTTGCCTGAGGGTGAATTAAGCTTTCGGCTCGACACCTTGGTTCTCGCCTCTTGCGTCATATGTATATGTCGGGCGCACTCCAGTTACGCCTTGATCTACCGGATTGAACCAGCAAGCAATCGTAAGAAGGAAATGCGGCTTGAGCCATCTTTATACGCATAACCCCGCCATCCGTCAATGGCCTCGTGCCGGAGGGGCCGTATAAGCAGCCGGTTAGCCCCGATTCTTGCCATAAATTGCCGGATTCAAATCGGGATCGTTGTACATCTTCAACTGGCGGTAGAGCTTAAATCGCCGCCTTCCACCGAGTGTATCGCTCCACAGCGCATCAAGGCAGCCAGCCAGGTCGCGCCGCTGGTCTTTGAGAATTTCAAGCCGCCCCTGATTCCGTTCGGCATGCCCGGCTGGGGCGTCGGCGCGTTCTGCTTCCTCCTGCGTGTGGTAGATCTTGAGCGCCAGAATGGACAGGCGATCGATGATCAGGCCGGGCGACTCGGAATTGAGGGGAGCGTCGCAATTCGGGAGTCCTCGATGATCGAGCCATTCGAGCAGATCGCGGTCGAGCGCCTCGGCCAGATCGTTGCGCAGCTGGTTGGTGCGATCGATTCTCGACTTCACATCGGCGAGTTTCGCGTCGCTCGCGCCGGGAGTGCGCGCCTCATCCTCAATGTGCCACAGATCGAAGTTCGCCCGGTGCTGGCGCGCCACCGCATCGAGCCAGAGGTCGTCGGCGTGGGGCTCGGCGTCGGCGGCGCTGTGCCATTGGCGGGTCAGTTCGTCGTGCAGATCGGCAATTGTGTTTGCTGAGAGCATTCGTGTGTTTTCGCTCCGCTCGGCCGGCGTTTTAAATCCTGTCCCTGTCAAGGGTAATAGAAACGTCTATGGTAGAACTATCTTGAAACAGGGTCCAAGCCGGGCGATCGGAGCGCGACGTCGGCTGAGACGGGGGAGCGATGCCCGAACACACCGAGCGGTTTCTTTGCGTGGCTAGTTACGAGAAGGGGAGCGACTTCCTGAAGAAGTGCGCGGAGTTGGGCGTCAAGTGCACGCTGCTTACCCTCGACAATCTCCGCGAGGCCGACTGGCCACGCGAATCGATTGAAGAACTCACGACCATGCCCTCGGGCCTGAGCCGGGATCAGATTCTCAACACCGTTTCCTGGATGGCCCGCGGCCGCAACTTCGATCGCGTGATCGCCCTCGACGAATTCGACCTTGAAGCCGCGGGGCAGATACGCGAGCACATGCGCGTGCCCGGCATGGGCATCACCACCGCGGCCTACTATCGCGACAAATTGGCGATGCGGACCTGCGCGAGGGAGTACGGATTCCTGGTGCCCGAATTCTGCCGGGTTCTGAATTACGACGATCTTCGCGATTACATGGCCCGCGTGCCTGGGCCGTGGCTGCTGAAGCCGCGGGCTGAAGCTTCGGCTGTAGGCATCCGCAAAATACAGGAGCCGGAGCAGCTTTGGCGCGCACTCGACGAGTTGGGCGACAACCAGAGCCGCTACCTGCTCGAGCGGTTCGTTCCCGGCGATATCTTCCACGTCGACTCCATTGTGAGCGAGCGCCAGGTGGTGTTTTCAGTGGTGCACAAGTACGGGCGCCCACCCATGCAGGTGATGCACGAGGGCGGCGTGTTTACCACGCGCACGGTTGACCGCGCCAGCGAGGACTGGCAGCAACTCACCAAACTGAATGCGCAGCTGGCGCCGTCGCTGGGCATGGTTCGCGGCGTTACGCACGCCGAATACATCCGCGCCCACGCTGACGGGCGCTACTACTTTCTTGAGATCGCCGCGCGCATCGGGGGCGCGTTTATCGCCGACCTGGTTGCAGTCGGAACCGGCATCAATCTATGGCACGAGTGGGCAAAGATTGAGGTCGCCAATCTCCGCGGCCAACCGTATGTACTGCCGAAAATTTCACACGACTACGCCGGAAGCGTTCTTTGCCTGGCGCAGACCGCCGCACCCGATACAACCGACTTCAACGAGCCGGAGATCGTGGTTCGGGTGAAGAAGCATCACCACGCCGGGCTGATCGTGCGCTCCTCAGATTCAAAACGGGTGGAGGAATTGCTGGAGCGCTACGCGACGGAATTCAGCAATCGATTCCTGGCCAAGCTGCCGCCGATGGAAAGACTCACGCCCGCTTAGGGATTGCGCACTGCGCTTATTGAGAGAACTACGTTACCGACCCGCCCACCAGGCCACGGGAAGAGTCGATCACCGAGATACTGTTTCCGGCGCTGTAGTGGCTTTTTACCCGGCCAAGAGAAAAGAGATAAGAGAAAAGAGATAAGAGAAAAGAGATAAGAGAAAAGAGATAAGAGAAAAGAG
>JBEKCW010000410.1:0-4925 GCA_050014675.1 Occallatibacter sp.
CGTCGCCCGGAGTGCCGTCAGCAAACCAAACCGCAGACTGGCGGCTGAAGTGGCCGAGAAGCGAGTCAAGAATGCGGCATGCCTCGGCTAGATTGCCGGCACCGAGAGTATTGTTGAATTCGTGCCGCGCGGTCCATGGGTCAAGCTCTCCCGGCGCCAGCGTCCACGCGCCGCCCTCGAAGTGGAAGCTCATTCCTTCCTGATCGAACAAGTCATACCAAAGCTCGGCCAGGCGAACGCGATCGGCAAGATTGGCAGCGGTAGTTGGCTGCGTGGGCAGCTCCTGCTGCAAACGAGCCAGTTCTTTCCGCTCGACAACGCCGATGTGATCGAGAAGAGCGCGCCGCTCCCATCGCCGCGTTCCCGAAGGAAGTGTAATGAGCCCCAGGCCGGCGGACTTGGCGCCCTTCTTTCCGTTTAGTGTGACTTCAATAAACTGATCGATGGCAGCGGGTGCGCGCGTGGTATCGGCCGGGCCATCGTGAAAATCGGCTGCACCGGGGCTGAGCACTTCGCCGGTAATGCCGCGCGTGCGCGAAAGCTGCAGCAGGAAGGGATGAGCCGGCAGCCCTCCGATCGTCGTCCACGGAATCGTCAGCTCGGCGCTCCAGCTTTCGGAATCGACCACAATCTTTGCGGTCGAGAGCGGAGTTTCCTGCCCTGCATGGCGAGCAACAGCACGGTCGCTTTCGTCGGCGTCAAATTGCCACAGATCCTTCTCTTGCCCGCCCGGAGCTACAAAGCCCACCTCGACTTCATCGGAACGGCGCACACGCACACCCTGCCGATAAACCGGGTCAGGGTCCGCACAGCGAAACCGCACATAAAGCGCGGACGAGTCCCAAAGCAGCGAGACAGAAGTGGGCGTGACTGGAACGTTCTCACCGTTTGCCAGCAGAAAGCGATCGACTGTGAGGCCAGCCAGCCAATCGGTTTCAATGGCAGGAGCTTTCTGCGCGGCGGGGCCAAGGTCCATGGCCACGATGGATTCCTGAGAATGCGCACGCAATGTGAGCGAAAAACTAAAAACAAGAACAACCGGAATCAAGAAATGTTTCCTGCGCATACTGCTCCTTTGTTCGAGTTGCTCCGGCTGCAGGCCGTGCGCCGTTGCGTCTCCTCTGAAAGCGCTCACCATCAATCGATCTCAGCGTACCGATGAGCGAATCGGTGCAACTTGAAGGTTGTCGAACTGAATCCGATCCCACTCCGTTCCCAGCGCGAACATTCCGTGCGTGTGCGTGGAATCACTCACATTCATCAGGGCCGCGCCATCGAGAGAAGCGGAAATGTTCGTACCGCTGAAACTCAACTCCACATGATGCCAGCGATCGCGATCGAAAGCCGCTGTTCCCTTCGCCAATACTACCGGCTGCTTCTTGAACTGGGTGCTGATAAGCTGCCACGCGCCGTCGGGGTGCACCAGCAACATATAGCCGCTGGGCCAGTGGGCTTTTGCATCCTGAAACACATCGGCGGAGTCGATGCGCCCCGCGATGCTGGCGGGAGCGGAAGAAAGAAAACGCACATCGGCGGCGATAGTGTAATCGGTCCACGCTGCATCGCCCGCGAGCGTGAAGGGATCAGGGAACGGCCCCCATTCAATCGGCTTCTCGGTGATCACCTGCTCCAGGCATTTGCCCGGCCTGCCATCGCACGGATGCACCTCAAACGCACCACCCTGATCGGAAAGATATTTCGGAGAACGATTCAGATCGGTATGTTCAAAATCGTCTGCGTAGGGAAAAGGAAATGGCGCCGGCGGAGGTGGCTGCGCAGTGCCGCTGCCCTGTCCGGTTGTCGTGGTCAGCGAGTAGAGCGAATCAGCGTCGAATGTGTACGTGAACGAATCGCCAACCGGATGCAAAATCGCGACACGCTCAAAGGTGCGGGAGCTGTTTGTCTCCCACACCGCGACTGCCGATCGAGCAAGTCCGCCGGTGAGATTGAAGCTGACCGTCTGCGCCTGCTTTGCGTCGATGGTCTCAAGCACCACGCTCCAATTCTTCTTGTCGGGCGAGCGCAGCGCTACATAACTGCCTTTCTCCGGCAAGTACCCTGAGCTCGAATCGAGGTACTGCCATCCAGGCTGGGCGAATTGCGTTGTATGCGCTGTAGCCCAGATCGTTCCCTGCACCTGGTAATGGCCAGACCATGGAGTGTTGGCATACATCAGGCCGGAGTTGGGAGCGGCGAGATTATCGTAGTACGACGTAATCGGGCTCCATATTTCAGTCGCGGTCAGCGATCCCTCAAGATAGTTCTGGTTGTAAAGATGCGCGAGTATCCGGCCGCCGATTGGCCAATTGCGGCTCAAGAATGGACCGGAGCCTCCGTTGGGCTGATCTTCCGTCGACCACAGCGGCTTGCCCGACGCGCGCGCCGAAGCAGTTGTTGTGATGTGACCGTTGATCAGGGGATAATGCACGCCGATCACTGCAACAGCGGCAGCGAGCTCAGGATCGCTGCGCAAAGCATCGGCGATAGCCCACTGACCTGCGCCCTGGCCGGGATACTCATCGCAGCAGACAATTTTGGTGGCGAGGCCTTCGGCCTCAAGCCGGCGATGAAGCTCCTTCACATAGTCGGCGTTATACACCGCTTCATTCCACACGCCTGTGTAAGCGACGTCGATGTTGTGGCTTGTCTTGGCCATCTTGATGAACTCCGCCACATACCCGGCCATCTTCGGCGTATACAGGGTCCCGTTTCCAACCCATCCCGGAGCGCCCCACGGCAGTATTTCGAAACTGATGTGCGGATTGCGCTTGTGCGCCTCTGTCATCAGCCACCATTCGTAGCCGCGGGTTGCATTGTGGTCCGCAGGCGTGCGCATGGCGCTTGGTTCCGAGCCGTCGGTCGAATTTACGTCTGCGCCTATCTCTACTTTGAGATGTTGCAGCGCGGCGCCATAGCCAGGCTTGAAGAGGTAATCCAGAATCTGGCTGCGCTCGGGCTCTGGGTAGTCGATCAACAGACGCGAAGAAGCCCCTGCGCTCACCGCGCCAAGGCCGTCGAAGATTCTGCCGGTGCTGTTGCCGTCGAGCACAACGGTTGTTTGCTGGCACCATGCGGCGGAGCCTGTCACGCAAAATGCAGCAATGAACAGCAGCAAAACCAATACCGCGCTGCGCATTCGCGTTACTCGGCCCGATGAATCTTCTTCAACACGCTCACTCAATTTCATTGATTGTTCCTAGCCTGACCTTTCCATGACTTACCGGCTGATAGTTACATCGCCATGCAACGGCAGATCCCGAGATGATGTGCCCACCAGGATCTGGTAAGTCCCGGCCGGAGTCTTCCACTGATGCGCATCCGCGTCGTAGATCGAGAACGAAAGTTGATCGAGATTGAGGACGACCGGTTTTGTTTCGCCGGGCCGCAGCTCCACTTTGCTGAACGCGTGCAGCTGGTGCGGAGGCTCGCCATTGGCCGCCGGTTGCTCCACATAGACCTGCACCACCTCGGCGCCGGCGCGCTTGCCGGTATTGGTCACATTCACGCGCACTACGACGTTTCGGAAAGATGCCCCTGCCTGCACTCGTCCCGGTGAAACCTTCATATCGCCAAGGCGGAAGCTGGTGTACGACAGGCCAAATCCAAAGGGAAAGAGCGGCTGTGTATTGGTCGCGTCGTACCAGCGATAACCAACATTGAGTTTTTCCGCGTACACCGACCGGCCATCAATTCCTGGCCACTGCTGCTGGCTGGCCGTAGGAATCGCCGTCGCGCTACGCGGAAACGTGAGTGGCAACTTGGCTGAGGGATTCACATCGCCATAGAGGATAGCCGCGATTGCGTTGCCATCTTCCTGGCCCGGATACCACGCCTCAAGAATGCCGGCCACCTTGTCCACCCACGGCATCAGCACCGGTCCCCCGGTATCGAGAACGACGATGGTTTTTAGATTCGCGTTTGCCACCGCTTCAATCATTGCGTCCTGATGCCCCGGCAGCATCAAATTAGGCCGGTCATGGCCCTCGGTTTCATCGGTGTGCACAAAAACAATTGCAACCGTCGCCTTACGCGCCGTCTCTTCTGCCGCGGCAATATCGCTGCCATCCGAAAAAGTAATCGAAGCTCCGGCTGCCGCAACTTTGCGCAGCGCATCAACCGGGCTGACAATATAAGGCGGCTTTACGCCCGAGCTGCCCGAGCCTTCCGCTTTGGGTTTGTCGCCGCCAGCTTCACCAATCACCGCAATCGACACGCTCTTCGCAAGCGGCAGCAGCTTGTTCTCGTTCTTCAACAGAATCGTGCCTTCTTCCGCGGCCCGCAGCGAAAACGAAGTGTGCTCCGGGGTGCGGACATCCGCGGACCAGCTGCCGGTATTCGCTTTGTCAAACAGGCCCTGCCGGAACATCGGCACAAGAATCTGCTCCACCCGCTCGTCGATCGTGCTTTGGCTCACGCGGCCAGCCTCAACTGCCGCTTTCAGCGCCGCGCCAAAATACTTGTCTCCCGGCATCTCCTGATTCAGGCCATTCTCGACCGCATCCACGGTCGAGTGCGTCGCGCCCCAGTCGCTCATCACAAATCCGTCGAAGTGCAGATCCTTGCGCAGCATTTCGGTAAGCACGTCCGAGCTTTCACAGCTGAAAACGCTGTTCGTTTTCACATAGGCACACATCACCGTGCCCACGTGCCCCTTCTCCACGGCTGCGGCAAAAGGCGCCAGATAGATTTCGTGCAACGTGCGCTCATCGACAATCGAGTCTTCTTCAAAGCGATTGCTCTCCTGGTTCATCGTCACGTACATGTTCGCGTTGGCAATTGGTCCCTGGCTCTGGATCCCCCTGATCTCCGACTGCGCCATCTGCCCATTAAAGTATGGGTCTTCGCCGTAGCTTTCAAATGTCCGGCCCCATTCCGGCACTCGCACCACGTCAATTGAGGGCGACAGCGCCACATTGGTCCCCTTC
>JBEKCW010000411.1:0-4907 GCA_050014675.1 Occallatibacter sp.
TCGTTCAAGCTGTGGGTAAAAAAGACCGACGGCGTGCTGATGGTGGGGCTGGGAAGACTGCTGTTTTGCGCAATCGCCAACCCGGCGGGCGTTAAGACGGCCAATAAACACATCAGAAGCTTTGTCAGTCGCATGGGGTATCTCTTTCTACAGGAAATCTGTGTCTTGTTAACCAAAACGGAGACGAAGTTTGCAAGCAAGCTCGTCAGGTTTACAGTCGGAATTGCCAATGTTTTATGCGCTTGCTTCATTTCATCGCCTCCAAGAAATTTCGAATTCACTCATCACCCTCTTCTCTATGTGCCGCCTGTACCTGCGGAGGGTGTTTCCCGTCTACGTGCCGTTCTTAGGTCTCACTTGCATTGCAGGCCTCGTAACACCGCGCACTGTCCCCGACAGTCAGTTGGCGTTGAACTCGGTTGGTCTCGAATCCAACGCCAGTATTTGGGACGCAATTCAGTGCTCGTGAGCCCTCGCGCCTATTGCGCGAATCGAACCCTGCTTTAATTCGTTGCCGCCATCTTCCTTCGCCGAACGAGTCCAGCCGCCAATCCGGTCAGAAGAAGAGTCAGAGAAGCGGGCTCAGGAACATCAGGCGTCAGGTCTGCATCGGATGACTCTTGTTCGCCTCCCGTACCCGGATAAAAGCCGTGAAAATCAACGACCACAAAATCTCCAAAGCTGCTGGCCGTCTGACCCTCCAGCGCACTCCACAAGGAACCGCTGTCGCCCGTCACCAAAAAATCTTCTCCGACCTCGCCGCCTCCGTCGTTCACAAATTCCTCCAGAGTGCCCTCCAACAGCACCTGGTCGCTGCCGTTCTCAATCTCAAACGTGTCCCCAATTGCAAAGCCGTCTTGAGTGAACGTCAACCCCGCATAGCACCCGTTGATGCATTTGCCGTAATCGGTAATCTCCTCCGCTACGCCGGTCAACAACGGGGAGCCACCGAGCGTATTGTCGAAACTGTCGATCGCCACATCGGGTGGTGGATTGAGTGGAAAAACATCGGCGAAGGCCGCTGTGGGAAGGCTCAACAAGCAAACGATCAAAAATCCTTGGGCCGCGCGGTTCATGGTGTTCCTCTCCGGTTTTCTAAATTTGTCTGCGTTATGGAAGGCACAAGCGAGTTGTGCCGGTTACTTTGTCCCTGGGGATGGCTTCAATTACCGCAAAGCCAACATGTACAATTTCCATGTGACCACTTCAGTGCAAATGTGTTGCCAAAGTTATGGAGTTTAGATTCAATAATTTACGTGTTACCACAAAAGATAATATGCAAATCTTTGCACACGATGTCCCGAAAAATGCCACTTTTCATCGCGGCAAAGCAAGGGGCCGGGAAACGTTTCCTTACCAATATTCAAAGAATCGGCAATTCTTCCCTATTTTTTATCCAACTCACTGATTCTAAATATCAATCAGACCTTAACATGGGAACTCCCTATTCAATGTTCACTATCGACTATTCCCTGCCGCCGCAGCCAAATCCGTTTCAACTTCCCGCTCTTCCAGGTGGTCAAACCAGGTGAACTTGAGAATCGCCGACGTCCCCAGCGTCACCGCCAGCGCAAGAGCGGCGCGCCAAAACTCCTTGGTCACCACGTACAAGGGCATCGTAACCAGGGAAATCTGCCAAACGATTCCCACTGCAACATTGAACATATCCCGGACAAAGTCCTTGTTGCGCTTGAACCCCGGGTCCTCGGCTAAAACCATCTTCAGCACCGGTCCCCAAAAGCCCCACGGCCGCACGCGACGGTAAAAGTCCTTCAGCACTGCTTCGTCTTCCGGCTTGGTCAGCAGGGTGCCCAGCAGGCAGCCGATCAGCGACAGAGTCAAAACCAGCGGGAACAGAACCGTCACCTCCAAGTTAAACGGCACCTTCGCGAGCAGTCGCGCGACGGCCGGAACTCTTCCCATTACCTCCGGCATCAGCAGCACCGAGGATGCGATCCCCGTGGCCATCCCCCAGAAATATCCGTAGCCGTTAAAGCGCCACCAATACCACTTCAGCACGTTGGAAGCGATGTACCCTCCCCACAGCCCGGAAACAATCCACAACACCACAAAATTCACCGAGGGCACGTTCCACCCGATCAACACTCCAATGACCACCACCGCAAACGAAGCCAAGTAGCTCAGCCGCACGTAGGTTTTGGGCGCCGCATTCGGATTGATAAACCGCTTGTAAATGTCGTTCACAAAATAAGGAGGCGCTGCGTTCACCGTGGCCGCAAAGTTTGACATGAAAGCGGCCAGCAGCCCGGCAATCAAAAATCCCAGAAGCCCCGCCGGGACAAAGCGGCCCAGCGCCAGCGGCAACACCAGTTCAAAGTCCATGTGCGGACCCATGGCGCGAATGTTCTCTGAAAAAAACACCACCGCCAGTACCGTCAGCCCGGCGATCAGAAAGTAGCGCGGGACCATGAGCACGATATTTACCCAGGCGCTCATCATCGAGGCTTCGCGCGGATTCTTGGCAGAAAGCACGCGCTGCATGTCGTAGTTTGGCGCGGGACCGGCCGCCGAAATCAGCACGCCCTTGAACAGCAGCATCATCACGAAAAAGCCAAACAGTTCATATCTGTCTTCTGCAATCTTGGCCGTGGCCGCCGGAATCAGCACCGACCAATCCAGATTCAGATGCCAGCCGAAGAACACGTTGTCCCACCCCGGGGGAACCATTTTGCGCAGCGTCTCCGGAGCCACCTTCATCATCGCGATGATGCCCACGGCAAACGAAGCGATGGCCAGAATGCAAAACTGCACCACCTCGGTAATCACCACACTCACCATGCCGCCCTTGATCACGTAAACCGCGGTAATGGCGATCAAAATCAGCGCGTACACATTGGGCGAAAGATGCCACGGCAAAAACGTCGCGGCAAACTTGCCGATGCCTTTGAACCCGTAGGTGAAAAATCCAATGATGCTCACAAACGCGTAGATCACCACCACCAGGTGCGACAACTGCGCACCCCGTCCCGTTCCGAAGCGCGTCTTGATCCATTCCGCGCCGGTCATCACCTTGGAGCGCCGCAGCCACGCGGAGAGATACACCATAAGGAAGATCTGGTTGAAGATGGGCCACAGCCAGGGAATCCAGATGCTCTTCATCCCGTAGATGAACATCCAGTACACCAGCAGCATGGTGCCGCTGATGTCAAACATGCCCGAAGCGTTTGAGATGCCCAGCACGTACCACGGCATCTTGTTTCCGCCCAGGAAGTAGGCCTGCATGTTCTCTGAAGCGCGGTGCGAAACCCAATACCCGATGAAGACCGTACTGAGCAAGTAGCCCACGATAATCACGATGTCGATCGTGTGAAGTTGCATTCAAACCCTCAATAGCTTTGGAAACACGAAAGTCTCTCACACTTATCTCCACCCTGGCAACGATTCCAGACACACCCGAACGCGGGCCGACACGTCCCTGCATCGCCGTTTGATTCGAGGTAACGTGCGGTCTATACTTGCCGCACGTTTGCTAAGAGGATTTCACGTGTATCTTCCCGCCGAACATCGCTACGACTCCATGCAATATCGCCGCTGCGGCAAGAGCGGCGTCCTCCTGCCTGCCATCTCTCTCGGCCTGTGGCACAATTTCGGCGGCGTTGACACCTTCGAAAACTGCCGCGCCATGATCCGCCGCGCCCTTGATCTGGGCATTACCCACTTCGACCTGGCCAACAACTACGGTCCGCCACCGGGCAGCGCCGAGTCGAACTTCGGTGACATTCTGCGTCTTGACCTCAAGCCCTGGCGCGACGAGCTGATCATAAGCACCAAGGCCGGCTGGGATATGTGGCCCGGCCCCTACGGCAACTGGGGCTCGCGCAAGTACCTGTTGGCCAGCCTTGACCAGAGCCTGAAGCGCATGGGCCTGGAGTACGTTGACATCTTCTACTCTCATCGCCCGGATCCCGAAACCCCAGTCCAGGAGACGATGGGCGCGCTCGATCGCGCCGTGCGCTCAGGCAAGGCGCTCTATGCCGGCATCTCCAGCTACAACGCCGCTGAAACCGCCGCCGCCGTCAAGATTCTGCGCCAGCTCGGAACGCCCTGCCTCATCCATCAGCCACGCTACTCCATGTTCGCCCGTTGGATTGAGGATGGCTTGCAGGATGTTCTGCGCGATGAGGGCGTAGGCTCCATCGCCTTCTGTCCGCTGGCGCAGGGTCTCCTCACCGATCGCTATTTGCACGGCATCCCAGCCGGCTCCCGCGCCTCCAAGCCCTACAGCTTCCTCAAAAAAGAGCAAGTCGACGAGCGCCATCTGGCGCAAGTGTGCGCGCTAAACGATCTGGCCGCCGCACGCGGGCAGTCCCTCGCGCAAATGTCCCTGGCCTGGGTACTGCGCGAAGGCCGCGTCACTTCCGCACTCATTGGAGCCAGCCGTGTGGAGCAGATCGAGCAGAACGTCGCCGCGCTCACCAACCTTGCCTTCACTAAAGAAGAACTCGCCCACATCGACACTGTTCTCACCCCTGCTGCCTGACGACTGTTCAATATAGAACTATGCGGTTTCGTCCTGGCCATCGTTATCTATAAAGCCCGCATCACAATGAACGAGCTGCCGATCTGACCTGAGATTGGCGCTCACACCGGTGATCGTGGCCCGCTGATCGCGCGTGCGCGTGTGCGGTCGCGGTGCGGTTTTCGGATTAACGGCAACGCGCCCGAGATGCGGCGATGCGTCCGAAATCGTGTCTGGCAATGCGTCCGAGATCGTGTCAACACCCCTCCGTAATCGAACACGGTAGGCCTGATTAGTAATCACCTGCTAGGAACCTCTTGGAGGGACTGGATGAATGCAACTGCGCGTGCCTTGTTAGTTCAATTCCGAATGAGACTCAACATCGCTCTTCCCATCCGGCTTACGCTGGATTGGCAGCACCGCGACG
>JBEKCW010000412.1:0-4879 GCA_050014675.1 Occallatibacter sp.
ATCGGCGTAAATGATCCGAATGCGGAGCCCGACAATTATGCATTGATCGATGTTGGCGTAGGCTCGGCAGCCGACGAGAACATAAATGAGAAGTGGGACAATAACCTCTCATTTGATGGAACGCCGGGGCAGGCATCTATCTATGTTTCTAATACAACCGCGACGATAACCGCGGCGAACGGGAATCTGCTGGGCACAAACCCGCTCTTCGCAAATTATTTGAGCGGCAATTACGCACCGCAGTCCACCAGCCCGGTAATCGGCGCGGGCACTACCGCGTATGGGGTTGCCGCCATCGACCTGGCGGGAAATCCTCGCACAACCAGCGGCGCGGTGGACATTGGCGCTTACCAGTATTCCTCGAGCGCAGCGCCTGTTAGGCCAACCAGCGCGATCGTTCTCAATGCGCCGGCCACTGCCTTGGCGGGCACGCCGGTCAATGTACAGCTCTTCCTGCTGAGTAATGGAAACGGCACTCCAACCGGGAATGTATCCATTCTTGCCGCCGAGGGAAGCGGCACGCCACAACAGCTGGCACAGGCTTCAGCCGCGAACGCGCTGATTACTGCATACGCGGCGGGCGGTACAGGGACTACAGCTGCCGTGACATTCGCGCAGGCCGGGACTTACACGCTTACCGCGTCGTACGCGGGCGATACGAATTTCGCCGCCGGAACTTCTCCAAGTTATACCGTTATAGTGGCGGCGCTTCCACATGTGGCAACGCCAACCTTCTCGCCTGTTGCCGGCACTTACACTTCTGCGCAATCGGTAACGATTAGCGACACCACGCAGAACGCAACTATCTACTACACCACTGACGGAAGCACGCCCTCATCAACCTCGACACAATACAGCGGCGCAATTTCCGTTGGCAGCTCCGCGACCATCAACGCCATCGCGACCGCGAGCGGTGACTCCGACAGCGATGTTGCAACGGCAGCATACACCATTAATCTGCCGCCAACCTTCACGATCTCGATCTCTCCGTCGTCCATGAGTATCGCGTCCGGCCAAAATGGATCGGCCACGGTAACAATCACGCCGCAGAACGGCTTCGCGGCCCAAACGTCCTTCGCATGCACCGGCCAGCCCACCAACGCATCATGCAGTTTCTCCCCATCAACCGTGACGCCGTCGGGCTCCGCCATCACGACAACGCTTACAGTCTCAGAATCAGCCTCTGCAGGCAATGTGCGCCCGGGCACCACCCTGCCGTTTCCAGCGGCAGGAATTGCTTTGTCCGGCATTCTGTTTTGCTTTGTGGGCTGGAGGAAAAGGCATCACATGCGGGCGCTGCTCACGCTGGCAATCGTTGCACTTGGCCTGAGCCTGCTCAGTGGTTGCGGGGGCGGCAGCGGGTCGTCCACTCCTCCGCCTGTTACGGCCACCGTTACAGTGACAGCGACTGCGGGATCGCTTCAGCAGACTACGACGTTCACACTGACGGTGAACTAGCAGAATGGCGGGTTAATCAAAGCAAGGCGCGGAAAGCTGGGAGCTCGGATTACCTGCCCCTCGATTCGAGGCAACGATTGAAGACCAATAAGAGCCGGAACTTCGCCAGTTCCGGCGTTATTCCTGAATAAGCAGGTTCAGGAGAATTGGTTTACTTTTGGCAAACACCATCGGTAGCACTGGAGTTAATGGGTTGAAGCTGAATATGATGAGCAAATCCAGATTGAACAAATTGTTTCTGTTGAACGCATTTTGCTGCGTTTGCCTTTTCTCGCGCCAGGCAGTAATGGGTCAAAGCCCGCTTTCCGCTCCGACGCAGATTGCCGCGGTCGGTGTCGCTCCCAGTCAAATTAATATCAGGTGGGCGGCCGGAACTGAGGGCGCAGGCGTGGCCGGATACAACGTCTACCGCGACGGCGAGAAAGTTGGATCACCGACCGGGACGGATTGGCGAACTGTTACCCGAACCGGGACCGCATTTTCTGACGTCGGACTCACACCCGGCACGACTTACACTTACACGGTTAAAGCCTTTGATAAAGCAGGTGATCTCTCGCCCGCATCCGCAACTGCATCGGCATCGACGCTGCCCGCCAGGACTGTTCCCAATCCTGTTTACATCCAACCGTTTTATTCCTGCGTCACCAACTATTATGTCTCGAAGGCCGGCAGCGCCTCGGGAGATGGATCACGCGCCAAGCCATGGAACTTCATCGGTGCGGCCATCGATTTCCTGGTTGCAAAAGGCGGCACGCATGGCGGCGTGTGCATTAATGTTGGCCCCGGCACCTACACCGAAGCCGTCAATGGAGGAGCGCTGAGTGGAAGCGCCGATACTCCGACCGGCTACTTTGTCCTGCGTTCAGAAACTCATCATGGCGCGGTCATCCAATTAACTCCCGGCAGTCCCGATTACACCTACGGGATACATTTCGACAATGCAAAGTTCGTCGTCATCGATGGTTTCGAGGTGGTAGGAAACAATTCTCCGCCCGACGTGGATGGTTCCGGCATCGAGGTGATGGGAAATGCAAGCGGGGGTGGCGCTACTTACTGCCCTGCCACGACTCAAACCCACCATATCAGGATCTTCAACAACATCTCTCACGGCTGGGGTGGAAGTGGAATCGGAACCGTCTGCACAGACTACTTCGACGTGGAAGGGAACGTGGTGTATGCCACCAGCAATACGTCGAAATGGGGAGTTTCCGCGATCAACACGTATGAACCGCTTGCACTGGACGCCAATTCATGGAGCGCAAGCACGATGGACATCGCCAGCGCGCAGTTCCACTTCATCATTCGAGACAATGTCTCTTACGATAGCGCGGAAGTCAATATCGGCCCTAACCCGCACTACGATGGAAACGGCATCCAGCTCGACACTTACAATGCTTATCCCGATAACAGCTATCATCCGTACCAACAAAAGACACTCGTCGAAAATAACCTGTCTTTCGACAATGGCGGCGGAGGCATAGTAACTGGCGGTCCTGGCGCGAGTTATATCACCATCAGCAACAATACGACCTTCAATAACTTTCTCGACGCTCAAAATCCCATTGGAGGGGGCGGCGATATCTCCATCTCTGGCTCGGAGAGCTGCCACGACAACGTTGTTGTGAATAACATTGCAGTGGCCAACACTGCGGCGAATCCCAACAACGTGGCATTCACCGACGCTTCGTTCGGGCGATCTGGCACGTTGAATACGAATGAGCTTTGGCTGAACAATATCTCCTACAACGGCACTGGGGGGCAGGCTTCGCTCCATCTTTCCAACACCACCGCTACCATCACTGCCGCAAACGGCAATATCCTGGGCGCCGACCCCATGTTCGTAAATCCCTCAAGCGGCGATTTCACGCTGCGGGCCGCCAGTCCGGCGATCAACGCAGGCTCCACGGCCTATGGCCATGCGCTCACTGACCTGGCCGGCAACGCACGCATGCATCAGGGAAAAGTGGACATGGGTGCATACGAGCTTCAATCGGGCGTTGCTTCCGATGCATCCGCCAGTACATCGCCTCTTGATTCTCCCCCAATGGGTTGGAACAGCTGGGATTCATGGGGCATCAGCATCAGCGAGGCTGAGTTCCGCGAAACAGTCCAGGCGATCCACGAGCGTCTTCAGACCTACGGATGGCAATACGTTGTCATCGACTATGGCTGGTTCGCTCAGCACCCGGAAAACTTCGACAAGCACCTGCCGCTTGGCCTGGTAATCTCCGGCGATGGGCGGTACATGCCCGCCGTCAACCGTTATCCCTCTGCGAGCAACGGACAGGGATTAAAGCCTATCGCCGACTATGTCCATTCATTGGGGTTGAAGTTTGGCATCCACATCATGCGCGGTGTTTCCCGCAAGGCGGTCGAAGACAATCTGCCCATCGAGGGATCGTCTTTCCGCTTCTCTGAGGCTGCCGATACCAACGACGTGTGCAGTTGGAACTCAGATAACTACGGGGTAAAGAATAATGCGGCCGGGCAAGCGTACTACGATTCCATCGCACGGCTCTATGCGGCGTGGGGTCTGGACTTTCTAAAGGTCGACTGCGTCTCGTTTCCATATAGAGCCGGCGAAATTCAGATGCTGGACGCTGCAATCCGCAAGACGGGCCGTCCGATCGTTTTGAGTCTTTCTCCGGGTCCAACCCCGCTCGACGAGGCCGGAAATGTTCGTGAACACGCTCAGCTCTGGCGTATCTCCGATGATGTCTGGGATATCTGGTCCAAGCCTGCCGACGCTGCCCGGTTCCCCCAATCGGAACAAAATCAGTTTGAGCTTCTGGCTGCGTGGGCTCCGTATATCGAGGCGAACCACTGGCCCGACGGCGACATGCTCCCGATTGGCAATCTCGGCCCCCGTACGCCGGTTGGGCCGGGCCCGGCCCGCGCTTCGCGTCTTACTCACGACGAACAGCGAACCATGATGACTTTGTGGTCGATTGCGCGGTCTCCGCTGATTCTCGGATCGAACGTGCTGAATATGGACCAATTTACCGAGTCGCTGCTTACCGATCGGGAGATTATTTTTGTTGACCAGCACTCGACCAATAACCATCCAGTTCTTCAACGCGATGACACCGTGGTGTGGACGGCAGATCCGCCCGCAGGATCGCAGACCGCGGGCGCGCATTACATCGCGGTGTTCAATCTTTCAGACCATGAAAGGACCGTGGTTAGTTCATGGCCCGATCTGCAATTGCCGGCGGGTTCGCATCCTGTCAGGGATTTGTGGAAGCAGGCCGATATTGGCCAGTTGGATCGGTTGGAGGTGACTCTGGCGCCTCACGGCTCCGCAATCTTCCTCGTAGGACAGCATGACCAGAGGTTAGCTGCTCTGAGATAATGCGGTGTCGGTTTTTGACCGCTGCCGGGTGACCTCTAAATAGAGGAGTGCGGGGAAATTGTGGGAAAC
>JBEKCW010000413.1:0-4873 GCA_050014675.1 Occallatibacter sp.
TGGGGCGGCAAATGCCAGAAAAAAACACGCAACCCTGACGACAATGAATCGCTGCTGCGCACCAAGACGGCGCAAGCTCGAGAAGACGCGGCGTTCGGAAGCGTTCAAAAGGCCTCCTGGGGAATGCATACTACGCTACCATTCTCTCTGCGATCCAAGCCAGAAATGCATCGCAGTCGCAGCCGAATTGGTTCTGCCCGCATTGCCGCCTATCCGGTAGTTGCCATTGAGCCGTCATCCCGACGGTGCTCGCGCCAATGAATTCTTGAAATCGGGACGGATTCCGGCGGAGGAAGATGGACGCTTTCTCCGCACCCAGCTTCTATAATCCCTGTGTCTGCCGAATCAACTGTGGAGAGACTCCAAAGAAAGTCCAGGTGAATCCGTTGAAATTTGTTGATTGCCGTCATTTGGCCCTTGCTGCATTTTCCTTATCCATATTCTCCATCGCAATGCCGGCTCGCGCCGCATCGAGCGCAGTCCCGGAAACCGTGGTTCTCAGCTCCGGATGGCAGTTGCAGGATGTGGCCAAAGCTACGGAGCCAGGTGCGCAGATTGCCTCTGCGGCATACCACGCGGCCGGGTGGTATACGGCAACGGTGCCGGGCACGGTGCTCACCACGCTGGTCAATAACCACGTTTACCCTGAGCCCCTCTACGGTGAAAACGACCGGCCCGAAGTCATTCCCGAGTCGCTCGTCCACACTTCGTACTGGTATCGCACCGTCGTCAAAATCCCGACTGAATACAAGAACCGCCACGTCTGGCTCAATTTTGATGGCATCAATTATTCTGCCGCGGTCTGGGTGAACGGATCGCAGGTGGGCTCGATCAAGGGCGCTTTCATTCGCGGCAACTTTGACATTTCCACGCTGGTGCAGCCGGGCAAGACGGCCGTGATTGCCGTGCTCATTACCCCGCAGCCTAATCCCGGCGTTCCGCATGAGCACACCGTCCGCAACGGCATCGGCGGCAACGGAGGCATGAGCGCCATCGACGGACCCACGTTCCTCTGCACCATCGGCTGGGACTGGCTGCCCGCCATTCGCGACCGCGACTCCGGAATCTGGCAAAGGGTCTATCTGTCGGCCTCGGGTCCCGTGCTCGTCAAAAACCCGCTCGTCACCACCGATCTTCCGCTGCCCAAAACCGACTCCTCTGACGTTTCAGTGCAGGCTACCGTTGAGAACGTCACCGATCAGCCCGTGAAAGGCGTCCTCGAAGGAACGGTGGGGCAGGGAACAAGTGAGCTGATTAAATTCGAGCAGCCCGTCGAGCTTGCGGCGCACGCAAAACAGCAGGTCATCTTCAATCCCGCCAGCACGGCCGCTCTGCACATTGCCAATCCTCATCTATGGTGGCCCAACGGATATGGCCCGCAGAACCTCTATCACCTGCATCTGGAGTTCGTCGCCGATCGCCAAACATCCGACGCGAACGACCTCGACTTCGGCATTCGGAAGATCTCCTACTCAGTTCCCGGCGCTGACACGCTCACCATCTCAGTCAACGGTGTGCCCGTCTTCATTCGCGGCGGCGACTGGGGTCTCGACGAGGGTCTCAAGCGCATTCCCCTTGACCGCATGGAGACCGAAATCCGCTACCACAAGCTTGCCAACCTCAACCTGATTCGCAACTGGGTGGGCCAAAGCACCAGCGAACAGTTTTACGAGCTTTGCGACAAGTACGGCATCATGGTGTGGGACGAGTTTTTTCAGCCTAACCCCGGCGACGGCCCCAACCCCACTGACATCGACACCTACATTGCCAACGTGCGCGACAAGGTGCTGCGTTTCCGCAACCATCCTGCCATCATTTTGTGGTGCGCGCGCAACGAGGGCTTTCCTCCGCCTGAGATTGACGCCGCGCTGCGCAAGGTGCTGGCCGAGCTTGAGCCCACGCGCCGCTATCAGCCCAGCTCCACTGACGGCGCAGGCGTGCGTTCCGGCGGGCCTTATTCATGGCGCGATCCGGCCAGTTTCTATCACATCACCGACGACTACTTCAAGACTGAAACCGGCTCCATCAGCGTGCCCACGCTCGAGTCCATCCACGCCATGATGCCGAAAAAAGATTGGGACAGCATCAACGACGACTGGGCCGAGCATGACTTTGCCAGCGGCAACTCAGGCGCGCAAGACTATCCCGCTGAAATTGCCGCGCGCTACGGAGCATTCCGCAACTTGCCCGATTTCGTCCGCAAAGCGCAGATGGCAAACTATGAGGCGTTCCGCGCCATGTACGAGGGCCGCAATGCCAAAATGTTCCACCCCAACACGGCCGTCATCACGTGGATGAGCAACCCCGCGCAGCCCAGTTTTGTGTGGCAGATCTATCACTACGACTTGGAGCCCATGTCGTCGTTCTTCGGCGTTATGCATGCGGCCGAGCTCGTGCACATCCAGTTCAATGAAGCTACTGGCGGGCTTGAGGTCATCAACAATTTGCCCGAGCCGCTGGCCGGCGCAGTCGCGCATCTCGCAATTTACGATGCCGACGGCGTTGTGGCCGCGGAAAAAGACATACCGGTGAACGCGCCGGCGTCTGCCGTGGCAGATCTCGGTCCGGTTCAATTTCCTGCCACGGTCACCAACCTGAATTTCATCAAGCTCGACCTGCACGACGCCCAGGGAAAAATCATTTCGAGTAACTTCTACTGGCACAAGCTGGCCAATCCCGACGATTTGACCGGCCTGAATAAACTGCCCGCGGTCACGCTGAACGCCCAGGCCCAGTGCGCAGGCACAGGCGGCACGCGCACCATCACCGTCACGCTCACCAATCCGTCAAGGGACATTGCGTTGATGGCGCACGTGCAGCTCCGGCGCAAATCAGGCGAGCGCGTTCTGCCTGTCAGCTACAGCGACAACTACGTCTCGCTCGTGCCCGGCGACGCGAAGACCATCACCATTGAGGCCGGCACAAGCCAATTCAACGGCGAAGACGCTCTGGTTGTCGTCGATGGCTGGAATGTCTCGGTGGTTCCAGTGAGCTCGAACGGCGTTGCTGTAGCGCCAAACACAGAAGCCATTCCCGAGAACTCACCCGACACAGGGTTCGCGGTCGCGACTACAGGACTGAGGTGAAGGAAACAGCCAGTAGGGAATGGAAAAAGATGGGTGCCCCCGGTTCCTCGAATTTGGGGACCGGGGAGTGAATTCTACCAACACAGAACATAAGCAAAAATCAACGGAGCCACAATACTCACTTTGTTCTCAAACACCGGGCGGCTTTCCCTTTTCGACCGGTGCAACCTGTCTCTCGCGGTTCCCCTTATCGTTCACGCGGAACAGGAGCCAAAACACGAAGTTCATGCATCCCGCTGAGGCCAGATAATTGATCAGGCTCCTTCGCAAATAACTATCGAGGTCACCTCGGACGGGAGCTCCTTCGATAAACCATATTGCCGAGAGGAGAAAAAAGCCGACGTTCCAGACTGAATAGCAAACCGCCTTAAATCTGCGAGTCACCTTCATGCTTTATCTCTCCGGCGACTTTTAACCGCAGGTCAGGGCTCTGTTTCAAAATGAGTTCCCCGCCAACGTACCACGAAAAGCCAGTAGCTGAAAGCTGTTCTACGCCTTCAGCACGTCGGGAATCGATAGCGTCGCTAGAATATTCCGCATCGTCTCCTCGTCGCCGCCGATCCTGTTCAGTAGTTTCTCCTTCAGCACATCGCGCTGCGCATAAAGACGAAGCGGCTCCGGAGGGTTATGCAGCAGTTCCTTGCCCACCAGCGCGCGAACAATGAAAGGCATGTACGACGAATAATCGCCCTGCATACTCACCGTACGCGTCTGGTATCCAACCGGATTCACCTTTCCCCAACTCACTGCTTCGCCCGGCCAGCACGATGAAAGGCTTCCATCCGTCACCGGCGAAGAAACAATCTGCGCGTCAAAGTCGTATCCCCGAATTTCTTTGAGGAAAAAAATCTGCGAAAGCGTCGGCTCCGGCTGCAATGAATAATTCTTGGGCACGCCGCCGCCCAGAATCATCACCGCCATCGACTTTGGCTCCGATTCGAACAGCCCCCAATGGTGATAAGCGCACGACTCGAACACGTCCTCGTGCAAATCGTATTCAAACTCGTAACTGATTTTCCCCAGCCGCTTCAAGGTCCATAGCTTTACCGAATTCAGAAACGCGCTGCCGTCTGCAGGCGCGCCGATAAACACCGGCAGATCCATCTCCGTGCAGGTGCTCATGAGCCCAGGCGCAATGCCTAGCGCCTTCTCCCGTTCCGCATAGCATTTGCCCAGCAGATAATTGCGCTCGGTTGTCGTCATCCGCTTCTGAAATTCGGGCCGCTGCAAAATCGAGGTAAGCACGGTGTCCTGATCGAACAGCACCTGCTCCTCAAAGCCCGTGTCCGTTACGCGGATCACGCCCTCTTCTCTCAACTTCGCATCGTCGCCAAACAGGTCCACCTTGCGAATCGGCCTCTCGGCGGTCTGCCGCAGTGAATCGTGCCCGTCGTGATAGCAGATCGCGTCGGTAACCGTAATGTAGGCCGTATTTGCCGCGCGCATTAGCGGTATGAGCCACGCGCGATGCTGGTCGCTCACCGTTACCGGCCCGGCACACGTAATTACCAGCGGTATCCGCTGCTCGATCACATGCTTCAACACTTCGTAGACGCGTTGCAGATACGCGCCGCCAAAAGCCGGCAGAGATTCCTGAAACACCTCGTTCAGGTCCTTGCACTCCGTAACCGGTTTTCCAGTCACGGCCTTTCCCATAAGCGATTTGCCGGGACAATCCTCGTTTGCAGACATGACAATATCCTCACTCTCCAGAGTGTGATTCTCCAATGAATTTTCATGGAAAATCTCCCGCGGATTGTCCTTCCTCACGCGAGAGGCAGCCGGCG
>JBEKCW010000414.1:0-4872 GCA_050014675.1 Occallatibacter sp.
CACCTCAGCGTTTGAGAGCGGAACCGGGCTACCGAAGGCCGGGTAGACCCTGTGCGCATTGCGGTCATAAAACATACCGCTGAAAAACATGGGCGGCTGATTGAGAAAGTCGTACGCCGCCGGATTGAGAACCACCGTCACGTCGTCTGACTCGACGATGACTCCTTTTGTGTTGGGCGCAATCACCAGCGGCTTGCTGATGAAGAACTTGCTTTCTCCCATGGTGAGATCGGGCTGGGGAATTTGAACCGGAACCGGAAGCCTGCCCCGGTTGGTGGTGCAATAGAGTATTTCGTTGCGGGTGCGCCCTATGTCCTTTACATGCATTGAGTCGAAAACGAAGGCGCGCATAAAGTTCAGCTCGTCGTCGGAGCAAAACGGAAGATTGGCGCCGGAGACGGCGGCGAAGGCATGATCGGTCTCTCCCGCAAGCGCTTCGCCGGTGTCAAGCAGGCGCAGAGTGTAGGCCTGCAACCCGTCGATTCCCACACGAAGCTGAAACTGGCGCGCCAGGCCCCAGGAAATAATTCCCCCCAGCGCCGCGCCTGTCAGCAGCAGCGCAACCTCAATCACGCGCTTGCGTATCTGTGCCAAACGACTCCTCAATGACCGGAGTGCCCGATCAAGGCAGGCGCAATTCCCATTACGTATGAGGGGCGCTGGTATGACGGGAAATGAAAAGCAAAGGCATCGTCACAAATTACCGTGCGCTTTGTTCAGGCTGATGAGAAATTCGCCAACCCCATGCCATTGATCGGTATGGGAAGTTTAACTCAATATCTGGCGTGTTGATGAGAGGCTATCAGAAAACAGCCGCTTGAAATGCGCCGCGGGAACCGGCCGGCCGTACAGCCAGCCCTGGCCCCTGATCCCGGGGTGAACGTGTTGAAAGTAGTCTGCCTGCTTCTGCATCTCGATGCCTTCAACCACAACCATCAGGTTCAGCCTTGAAGCCATATCGAGAATTTGAGGCACCACCGAGGCGGTAACGGCCTCGGTTCCCACCGTGCTGGTAAAAGCGCGATCGATCTTGATGGCGGTGGCTTTAAGGTCGTGGAGATAGGCCAGGCTTGAGTAGCCGGTTCCAAAATCGTCGATGTAAACGGGATGCCCGAGCTCCCGCAGGCGCTCAATGGCATGGATAACGACGCCACGGTCGGCAGTGGATCGCTCGGTTAACTCAAAGCCAAGGGACTGGGGCAGGATTCTTGCCTGCTTCACGCACTGCTCAACGAACTGGAAGAAGGCCGGATCGCACAGGTCCTGCGTGGTGATATTCACCGTGGCCGTAAAGTTTTCGAACTTGAGCAGATCGTCGATCTCCTCAGTCACGGCGGTGATGACTACACGTGTGATTTCGCCTACGAAGCCCTTGTTTTCAGCGGCGGCAATAAAGTGTTCGGGAGGTATGGATTCACCGGACTCGGTTATCCAGCGCACCAGCGCTTCGGCGCCCACCACTGTCCCCGTGTCGAGGTCCACCACAGGCTGGTAACGGACGCTCAGTTGTCCATGCTTGATAGCCCGCCGCAGGCTTCTAACCAGCGTACGCTGGCGATTGAAAAAGAGAATGAATGTGAGGGCCACGAGGGCACCCATCAGCGCGCCCGCGCTGAGCAGGATGATGAAATGCGCCTCATCCTGGGTTGCCATGCTCGATTTGGACTGGTAAGCAATCACGCAGACCGCGGAAAACGTTGAGCACTGCGGCCGGTAGTAGATTCCATTCCGTTCCTCGGGTTTTTGTGCGGCGATTTCGGCGACGGAAAGCGGAACGGGCTGGCCGACAAATGGCAGAGCCCGGCCAGTGCCGGAATCATAGACCAGCGCGGAAAAGTACATGGGTGGCTGATTGAGCGTCGCGTAGTCAGAAGGATTGAGGACCACGGTGACGCCGTTGGACTCAATAATGATTCCCCGCGCCTGGGGGTTGATCAGCAGAGGGCTTGAAGCAAACAGCTTTCTGCCGTTGATCACAATGTCACCTGGAGATGTAGCGGGAGGCGGAGTGAGCCTGCCCAGGGCTGTTGTGCAGTAGAGATGGCCGTCCTTCACGCGCCCCATATCGCGAACATGGCCGGCGTTGAACACCCATTTGCGCAGGTAAGACAGCTCCTCGTCGGAACAGATGGGGAGATGGTCATTCAGGGCAACGTTCGTTGCGTCGCGAGTCTCGCGCACCACCTGGTCGGCCGCGGCAATCATGTGCTCAGAGTATTTCTCGAGCTGCGCCCGGCCGGTATTGAGTTGTATGAGGCGCCCGACTCCCAGGGCTGCAACGCCGCCCAGCACTGCCCCTGAAAGGAGCAGTGCTGCCTCGACACCGAGCTTGCGGGTGAGAATCAATCGAGTGCCTGATGATTGCGTACGGGTTCTGGAAATGAAAGCGATTTATTACCGAATTCGGGACCGCTTGGCCGATTGCTGACGCCGGGGTAAAAAACTGGGGATAAAAGGCCTTACACGAGCACGGTTAGAAATCCGGCAAATAACAGTCAAGCCGCATTGAACGGCAAAGCCGCAACCAGTCAGACAGACAGTATGGGCAGTGTACCTCAACTCAAGATTGCGTTGCGAGGAATTCAATTATCGGCGCCAGAGTCCTGTGCGCGGGAGCTTGAGAGCCCACCACCGGCTTTTACGGCCTGCGATGAATAAAACTATGGATGGGAAACCTCAAATCTCAACACTTGTTGCCCCATCCTTGCGACGTCTTAGTTTTTGTCGCAAGGGTGGGAGACCACAAAGGCCCCCCATCGGGAGTTCCCGCCCTGTTTCTTTCCAGGTCCGTAATACAATGACGGAACGACAGAGCGGCTCGCTGCCGGTTTTCAAAAGGAGGGGTAGATGCGCATTGTTGCCTTGTTTGCCGGCGTGGCCTGCTTGTGCATCGTCCTGATCGACGCTTTTGAAACCATCATTCTGCCGCGGCGCGCCACCGGCCGTTTCCGGCTGACCCGCCTTTTCTACATAGCCACCTGGCGGCCGTGGGCCTTCTTTGCGCGGCGCATGCCCAATCCGCGCAAGCGCGAGACCGCGCTGAGCTTTTACGGACCCATGTCGCTCATCTTTCTGCTCGTGGTGTGGGCAGCCGCCATGGTGTTGGGATTCGCGCTGATCTACTTTGGGCTTGGCAGCCCGTTCAGCGACTCGGCTGGACACAGAGGGCTGGTCTCGGATTTTTATGTCAGCGGCACCACCATCTTTACGCTCGGACTGGGCGATGTAACGCCGCGCGGGCCGTGGGCGCGTGGGCTCATTGTTCTCGAGTCGGGCACGGGACTCGGTTTTCTGGCTGTGGTGATGGGCTATTTTCCGGTCCTCTACGGTGCATTTTCGCGGCGCGAGGTAAGCATCTCGTTGCTTGACGCGCGCGCCGGGTCGCCCCCCACCGCGGCCGAACTGCTGCGCAGGCATTCGCACCAGGGCGCACAACAGGCGCTGATGCTTCTGCTCACGGAGTGGGAGCGGTGGTCGGCGGAATTGCTCGAGAGCCACATCTCGTATCCGCTGCTTTGCTATTTCAGGTCGCAGCATACCAACCAGAGCTGGCTCAGCGCGCTTACCGCGATACTTGACACTTCGGCGCTGCTCATTTCAGGCGTGACGGCGCAGGAGGCGCGGCAGGCGCAACTGACCTTCGCCATGGCGCGTCACGCGATCGTGGACCTGGCACAGATTTTTTCGCTGGAGCCGGAGAACGGCACCCCGGACCGATTGCCGCCGGAGCGCTATGAAAAGCTGCGCGACCTGCTTTGCGAGGCAGGTGTGAGCGTGTGCCGCGATCAGCTGTCGAGCGAGCGGCTGCGAACGATGCGGGCGCTCTACGAGGGCTACGCCGAGGCATTGAGCCGGCAACTGCTTATGCCCCTGCCGCCGTGGATCGCCGATAAGCCGCACAAGGATAACTGGCAGACCGTTGCGAAGCTGCGGAAGCAGGCGGAAGATGCGGCTGCGGGTCAGACGGATGCGGCTGCGGACCAAGCAGCACAGGTGATTGCCGCGCTGGGCGAACAGAGGCACGACTTCTGAAAAGCAGTGGTCAGTGATCAGTTGTCAGTTGGCTATCGGGCTGGCTTCAGCCAGCCAGCCCTTTCTTAACCAAATCGCTTACCAGCCGGCCATCGGCGCGCACGCCTGTGGCTTGTAGCTTCGCCTGCACAGCCTTCATCGACGCGCCCATGTCTTTCATCCCCGGCTTGTGGCCGAGAGTCGCTTCGAGCTCGGCGAGTGTCGCAGTCACGAGCGTGGCCAGGCCCGCTTCGTCCAGAGCCTTGGGCAGGAATTCCTCAATGATCACGATCTCGGCGGCTTCAATGGCCGCCAGCTCTGGCCGGTTACCCTTGGTGAACTGCTCAATGGAGTCGCGGCGCTGCTTGATCATCGAGGTCAGCGTCTGCTGCTCTTCAGCAGGCGTGAGCGCTGCATTTCTTTCAAGGGCCTTATTCATCAGCGCCGCCTTGATCAGGCGAAGCGTGCCGGTGCGTTCCGCGTTGTGGGCCTTCAGCGACTCCACTGATAATTTCGTAATCTGCGCAGCGAGTGCGCCTGGATCGATCATGTTTTAGCTCCTGGCTTTCAACTATCAGAAGGGTTCTTTGGCCCCGATTCGGGGGCTGACCACTACGGCTTGCCTCCCCGAGGCTTGCGCCTGGGGCCGCCTTCTCTTGCCCTCTTTGCGGGCTACCGCCCAAAGGAGAATTGTAACGACTCCGGGAAGGTAAGGCGGAGTAAAGGGAGGATTTGGGACAAAGTCGGGATTCCCACAGGTTAAACAATCACAAAATCCACAAGATTGTGTATTATGTGATTTCAGGACCAGCCGATAATCTGCTCCAAAGCGAGGGAAAAATGATTCACAAGACCCGCCTT
>JBEKCW010000415.1:0-4845 GCA_050014675.1 Occallatibacter sp.
ATTGTTCGACAAAGAGCTGGTCGAGTTTTGCGTTGAAGCGGTCGGGGCCACCAAAGAGTTTGATCAAACCCGCAACGTCGTGCTGTACACCGAATGTGTACAGCCATGAATTGACCTCGGTGAAATAGTCGCGGCCGCCCAGCCCTCCGCCTCGCTTTGGATCGAAATGATCAACCCACGCGCCGTCGGCGCTGCGCGGAGCCATAAAGCCAATGGCTGGATCGAACACATTTTGGTAATTGTCAGCAAGCTTTGTGAAATAGTCCGCGTCCTGCTGTTTACCGAGCGCACTGGCCATTTGTGCCACGGCCCAGTCGTCGTAGCTGTTTTCGATTGTGACCGAAACAGCCTGGCGGCGCTCCCACCCAACCTCAGGCACTGTCTCTTTTTCTCCCCAGGCGAGTGCCGGAAAGAACCCCTTATCGAAATAGACATGGTCGATGCTGGTGAACGGCCCGCGACTCCACGGAATCATGGTTGCTTCGGTCGCATTCTTGCGCAGGGCCGCATAGGCTTCGTCGACATCGAAGTCCCGGTAGCCCTTTGCGTATGTGTCGAGAATGACCTCTGCCGCATGATGGCCAATCATTACCGCCTGCTCGCCGGCTACAGAGGGAAACGAAGGCAGCCAGCCGCTCTGCTCGTACATGCGGAGATAGGAGCGGACCATGTCCTGCTGCCGATGAGCGTCAAGCAGAAGCTGCAATGGATGAAGAGACCGATAGGTGTCCCACAGGCCGTCGTCAACGTAGAAGTCGTGCCCGCCTGCTTCGTGGACTGAGTGATCGTAGCCGCTGAAGTAGCGGCCATCCTCGGTTATGTCGGTCATGCGGCCGAGCGAACGGTAAAGTGCCGTGTAGAAAATAGTGCGCTGCCGTTCATTTCCGCCGTCGATCTGGATGGCGCCCAACGCACGATTCCACTCGGCCCTTGCTTTTGCCTTTACGGAATCGAAGTCCCACTTAGGAATCTCGCGATCGAGATTGCGATGCGCCTGTTCAACGCTGATGTAGGAGAGTCCGACCCGCACGCCAATCTGCTCGCCGGGAGTCGTCGGCGAGTCTGAAACAAATGCAATTCGATCGCCGGAGACTTGGGCAGAGTGAGATGCCTCGCCATCCTTAAGAGTTTGCCAGGACTTCAGCGGAGCGGAGAACTCCGCGTAGAAATAGGCTCTGGTTTCTTTCGACCCTTCAGGAGCCTTACCGATCGAAAGATCGACTCGTTCGCTGCCGCCGACCGCGCTGTCTCCATAGACATCGAGATTCCCATCTTTGGCAAGGCTCAACATCAAATGCGCATGTTCATTGGCCGGAAACGTAAATCGATAGAATGCCGCCTCCTGGCTCGCAGTGAATTCAGCTTTAATTCCCCAGGTCAACAAGTCCGCTTCATAGTAATAAGGAGTCGAAACCTCAAAGTCGTGATCGAACTCCGATGCGTTTTCAGGTAAGACTCCATCCGGTCCCGCCGAGGCCATCAACAGCGCTGGGCCGGCCGGAAAGCCAAATATTTTATCCGCCAGATAACGGTCAGCAATTCCCGGCGTTGTAACAGGCGCCAAACGCGCCATGCCATGCGGATACTGGACATAGGGAACGGTCGCGGTGAGCAACTGGCCAATGCCGCCTATATTCGGCACAACATAATCAACCGGCTCTTTTGCCTGCTGGCAACTCAAAACAAATGGCCCACTGCAGAGAACGACAGTTACGGCCATTGCAACAACATTTCCCCTCGTCATCATTATTCTTCGCACCCCATCTCACGAACCCTTTGAATGATTGAGAATGCACGAGCTCATCATTGCAACTTGAATATGCAGTCAGCTGGAACGCCGCATCGTTACTACCATTCCTCTTTGGTCAGCGCAGCGCCGGTACACGGATCGATTTTGAGAGGATTCGGATTTGTCTTTTTGGGCCACATATAAGGCCGCTTAACCAAATCGCGCTTGTCGCCGATCTGGATCACCGCCGACCATGCGGGCCCTGCTTCAATAGGTTCAATCATCCCATCCGATGTAAAGTGCAATGGCGCACTCCAGAATTGAAAGTCGTGTCCTTTGACGCCGTCAGGCCGCGAACCCCAGCGGTCCCCCATCCAAAGAAACGCTGTACCCGTGGGAGTGAGAACTTCAGCAACAAATGTCTGCTGAGCCGCAACCAGCGGATTCCCGTCGGCAGTGCGATTGATATTTCCCTCTTCGGTGTAAGGCCCGAGTGGATTCGACGCCACGAGAACGCGAACTCCACTGCCGGTGGAACAAAAGCAGCACGTTGTGTCGAAAAAGGCATAATAGCGATCTCGATTGCGAAACAGCGCCGGCGCCTCACAGCCGGTGCCAAGCACGCCGCTTGTGTCGCTTGTGACTCCCAGAAAATCGCTGGTCAGCCGCTGAATCCTGATCGAATGATTTTGTCTGATCGTGGTGTAAATAAAATAGCCGGTGCCGTCTTTGTCGACAAACAGACTGCCATCGCCAGGTCCGTCTGCGTATCCTTCAACTTTGACCGCAGTCACCGCGATTTTGAAAGGTCCCACGGGGGTGTCGCTGGTGGCTACGCCCACTTTTCCTTCCCATAGTTTGGGATACCAGTTGTACCAGAGAACGTACTTTCTCGTATTCGCGTTATAGACAACGTACGGACGATAATAGACCCCGTCAGGAGGAGATTCGAGCAACTCACCATCAAATCTCCAGTCCTTCAAATTCTGTGAACTATAGACGCGAAAGCGGTTGTTGATGCCATAGCCTGCGCTCTTACCGTAAGCAGTGCCGTAAAGGTAATAACGTCCGGCAAAATACTTCAGGCATCCATCGTGCGCGTCGACAACATTGCCTCGCTCGTCGCGGCGCAGCGGACCATTATCAATCTCAACCTTGCCAAATTGGGGGCGTTCACTCGCCGCGCATCGGGCCGGAAAACCCAAACTCATACAAACCGCAACAGAAATACTCAGCAGCATGACTTTTGATATTGCGTCCCATGCTCTCAACGTGACTTGCCTCCCGACATTTTGTGCAGTCCGCAGAATACGCTCTCTCAACTCTGAACATCCACAGCCGTTGTCACATCCGGGCCGATCATGCCCGCTCACCCCGTAATCCTTACGTGTTCTTATTGATCACAGACAAACTAGAAGAGAGATCAAAGCCTTGAGAAGTTTCAGTGATGTCTAAGCAGGTTAACGCCTACACGGTGAGACCTGTTACTAGATTTAACTTATTTATTATAAGCAACATATACCAGAAGTTACCCCCTTGTTAAACCCCTTTTGCCGGGAGAGGTGAACGAGCAGGCGCCTTGACGAGCAAGCCTGAACGTACTGCCGGGCGGCGCGCACTGTCATCCCGCGCAGAGAAAGCCAGCCGAGCGACCGGCGACGAATTAAATGGAAACCGCGAGAGTCTCTGAGACAGCTTATTTCGGTGTAGATTCTCTTGCGTCCAGCCTGGTCACGCTTACTTCTTTAATCAGATAGTCACCGAGATCAAAGCGGAAGTTGAACACCCATTTACTGACAAACTGCTCATCGTCAATTTTCCATCGGGCTACGTACCATGTTTTGTCGTCGGGTATGTCAACGGCCGGCAGCTTTTTAAAGCCCGCCGTCGACTCGTACTCAAGAATCAATTTTGCAGGGTGGTTCTGCGGGGTGCGGCGAACGACGGCCGTGATCTGAATGGGGCTGCTGGTGTAGGACAGAAAATTCGGGTCGACGATGAACACCGGACCGCCTGCCACGTTCCCCGATCGAGCCCCGCCCCCGTACGCCACAACTTCAGCCTGGACTCCGTCACCCTGCTGGGGGTGTAGACCTTTTGCCACGATAGGACCGTCCATCGAGACGTAGACCGTTCGGGCGCCGGTGTAATCTCCATCCCATGGAAAGGCGCGGTGCATGTTCCTCTTTGCCAGCGAAACAAGATTTGCCGGTACGTCTTCCACAATGATTGGAGACGAAGAGAGGCTGCAGGAGCGGGCGGAAGAGAGTTGCGCGGTCAGAGGGTCGATGATTTGAACCGGGCGCGCAAACACCAAGGAATCGGTGGTCCCGCCAGGCGCCCAGGCCACCATTACCAGCTTCCCTGAGAACAGAAAGAAGAATGCATAGTCGCGTTTGTTGAGATTAGCCCACCCCACATAGTCGGGATTGTTTCCCAGGTATTTGATCATCTGCGCCATTGCTGTGTAGGAAGGGCGTGGATGGCCCTTTTCGTCGAGCAGTCCCATAGGACCGCTGTCGCCATCGATGCCTTCGAACCAGTTCATCACAGAAACACCCTCTGCGATTCCCATGGTGTAAGCCTTGAGCAGCGCCTGCGCCTGGAGTTTGGGGTCCTTACCTGCGTCATACCCCATCTCGGTAAACCAAACCGGAACATTTTGTCGAAGCGGGTCCTGCGATCCCAGCATTTTTCTAACGGTTGGCACAGTGTGCATGTAAACGGATTCTGTGCCCCAATGGTCGGTCACGCTGCCGAGAGTCTCATAGGGGTGGAGCGTGATGTAATCGAAGTGATCTTTTGCGCCGCCCTTAATTGCCTGCTCGAGATAATTCAGGTTCACCGACTGGGCTGCCATGCCCACCTGGCTTGCCGGATCGGCCGCTTTCACAGCCTCGTAGGTTGCTGCCATCAGCCGGCCGTATTCATTGGGCGGCGCGTCGTTGGTTCCATTGGGCGGTTCATTCCATACCTCCCAGTACCGGATGCGGCCTTTTCCATGCTTGACGGTTTCGAAGACATATTTTGACCAGGCGTCCAGGTTATGACTGGGAAATCCGCCCGCGGCATCTTTTGTATTCCATTTCACGCCGCCGTAAAGCAATCCCCAGCAC
>JBEKCW010000416.1:0-4842 GCA_050014675.1 Occallatibacter sp.
GGGTTCTGCTCGTGCAGCTCTTCAACGCGGGCCAGCAGCGTGCGCAGCTCCTTGAGCTTGGGCGAACGCGGCTTGGTGTCGACCAGGTGCTGAATCTGCACCAGCAGGTCTTCGCGCTTGGGCAGGAACTCGTGCAGCGGAGGATCGATGGTGCGGATGGTTACGGGCAGCGATCCCATGGCCTTGAAGAGACCAACAAAGTCGGCGCGCTGCATGGGCAGCAGCTTTTTGAGAGCAGCCCGGCGGTCCTTCTCGTTGTCGGCCAGAATCATGGTGCGCATGTGCTCGATGCGGTCTTCAGCAAAGAACATGTGCTCGGTGCGGCAAAGTCCGATGCCCTCTGCGCCGAACAGCATTGCCTGCTTGGCGTCGCGAGGAATGTCGGCATTGGCGCGGATCTTGAGCTTGCGCAGCGGATCGACCCAGCTCATGAACTTGACCAGATCGGGATCGTCGGGCTGGGCTTCGAGAGTCTTGAGTTGGCCCGCGATGACGCGTCCCGTTGTGCCGTCGAGCGAAATGTAATCGCCCTGCCTGAAGGTCTTGCCTTTGACGCGCAATTCCTTTTTAGCTTCGTCGACAACGCAGTCGCCCGCGCCGGCTACGCAGCATTTGCCCATGCCGCGGGTAACCACCGCTGCGTGCGAGGTCATGCCGCCGCGCGAGGTGAGGATGCCGTCTGCCACTTCCATGCCGGCAATATCTTCAGGCGTGGTTTCGCCGCGCACCAGCACGATGGATTTGTACGCGCCGTTCTGGTGTTGCTTTACCGCTTCTTCGGCCGTGAATACGATTTGCCCTACGGCGGCGCCCGGTGACGCGGGCAAGCCGGTGGCGAGTACTTCAATCTTCTCGCCCTTCTCCACGAGGCGCGGAACCAGGAAGTCATAAAGCTGGTTCGGCTCCACGCGGTGAATCGCTTCGTCCTGCGTGATGAGGCCTTCGCGCACCATGTCGATGGCTACGCGAACAGCGGCCAGGCCGGTACGCTTGCCGTTGCGGGTCTGCAGCATGTAGAGCTTGCCATCCTGGATGGTGAACTCAAAATCCTGCATGTCGCGATAGTGTTTTTCCATGCGGCGGGTAATGTCTTTCAACTGCTCGAAGACCTTGGGCATGGCCTTTTCAAGCTCGCTGATGGACAACGGAGTGCGCACGCCGCTGACGACGTCTTCGCCCTGCGCGTTCATGAGGTACTCGCCGAAGAAGATGTGCTCGCCAGTGGCGGGATTGCGCGTAAAGCCTACGCCGGTGCCCGAGTTCTCACCCAGGTTGCCGAAGACCATAGCCTGCACGTTGACCGCTGTGCCGATTGAGTCGTCAATATTGTTGATGCGGCGATAGGTCTTGGCGCGATCGTTCTGCCAGCTCCTGAATACCGCATTCCGAGCTTCGGTGAGCTGATCGAGCGGATCCTGCGGGAAGTCGTTCCCGGTCTCCTTTTTCACCAGCTTCTTGTACTCGACAATGATTTCCTTGAGGGCGTCGGGCTGCAGATCGTAGTCGAACTTGACCTTCTTCTTGGCCTTCACGCCGTCGAAGATGTGCTCGAATTTCTTTTTGGGAACATCGAGGACCACGTCGCCGAACATCTGGATGAGGCGGCGGTAGGAATCGTATGCAAAGCGGGGATTATTGCTGCGCTTGGCGAGGGCTTCAACAGCCTTGTCGTTGAGGCCGAGGTTCAGAATGGTGTCCATCATGCCGGGCATGGAGAACTTTGCGCCCGAGCGAACCGAAACGAGCAGCGGATTTTCGCCCGCGCCCAGCTTCTGGCCCTGCAGCTTCTCAAGCCTGTGCAGCGCCTCGAGTATCTCAATGTCGACCTTGGGGCTGACTGCGCCGCGCATGTACTCGCGACAGGCCTCGGTTTGGATGGTGAATCCCGGAGGGACCGGCAAGCCGGCGTTGGTCATTTCGGCCAGGCCTGCGCCCTTGCCGCCGAGCACATCCTTCATTTTTCCGTTGCCGTCGGCTTTGCCGTCGCCAAAGAAATACACATATTGGGTATCAGTTGCGGTTGAGCCTGCCTTGGTGGCCGGCACTTGTTCCAGAACGCCTGGCGTCATGGATAAAGCCTCCGTCTCTTGGTTTGCGCTGGGGCGGTTCGATTTGCAGGGACTACGAACAGAGGCTCAACGGATTCTTGTGAAACAGAGTGAATCTGAGCGTGCGCGCGACATCCAGACATCGGACTGCGCCGCCATGCGGCATGTCGTCACAATTACAAATATCGTCTCAAGTATACGATTGCCTGTGCATTTCGTCACATCCGAGCATTAAAACTCGGTGCACGCGATAACGAAAGTGCGGGACACTTCGTAATTTGAGACGATTTGAGTGGGTAATTACTTGGAGCCCTTGCGGAGGCTCGCAATATCTTTTTCGAGTTCCTTGCGCAGATCGAAGGGCGCTTTCGGGTCGGATTGGTCCAGGATGTCGTAAATCCGCCACTGGCCGCGTTCCGGCACGAGCGTAATTTGGAGCTTGCGCAGATCGTTGCTGGTGCGACCATTGGGCGCAGCGAGTGCGAGGGAAACATTGGCGAACGCGTGACCTGAGTCCTGCGTCTGAATTTCGAAGTTCAGGTCCCAGATTCCGCTCCAGTCCTGGCAGCCGCACACCGGATCGCCATCGAGCACGCCAATCTCTCCGGCGTTCAACTTATTGTCAGTAGCGACGAGGCGCAGGAGCGTTGAATCGTAGTATCGGCTGGTAAGCGTAGCGCCGTTGCCCTTCTTCGAATAGAGCGCATAAACGGATTGAAGGAACGCTTTGGCTGAAGCGGCACTCTGCGCCGCGGCGGGAATTGGCGGCGCGATGAGCAGACTCAGGAATGCGAAAGAAAAATGGAGCCTGGCTCGCACAGGGTAACTTTCGAGGCGGGAATGAGTTGATTTTACGCTCCCGCCCGGTTACTCCAGGCTCCAGAATTTTAGGCCGCCGACAGCTCCATGCCCAGCGCCGGACCCCGCGTGCCCTCAGCCGAGGCGACCATCAGTATGCGGTCAATGCCCACAATCGACATAACTTCAAGCACATGCGGCTGCGGATTGAGAACCGTGAACCGGCGGCCGGCCTGCACCGCATCGCAATACACACGGATCAGCGCCGCAATTCCTGCCGCGTCAATCCGCTCAACCGGGCTCAGGTCGAGCTCGATCGAATGATTACGGATGATCGGCTCAAGCTGCCCGAAAAACTTGTCTTCCTGCCCCCGGACGATTTCGGTCGTCTCGCTCGAAACCCTCACAGTTGTGTTCAACCGAAGATCGTTCATAATTACCTCCCTTGCGCGTCGCCGCGCCCCTGGGCTTGGAACGCTTCAAGCTCATTTGAGAGCCTTGCGCGCCTGCCCGTCCACTGCCCGTTCACTGTTCTTATTGCACACCTGGGGCCAAACTGCCCTGCGGGCGATATGCTTGAAAATGCAAGGGGAAAATCGTGCCTTGCTTAATCCTTGACGTCGCCGGCCTGTGCGTTTTCGTTTCCGGCGTTCGCTAATGAACAGCACTCACATATACGCAGCAGGCATCAGCCCGGTTCCGTGCCGCAACCTTCTCCAAACCCGGACGTAAACCCCTCGGGCGGCGCTCGCGTTACCCTCGAACCTGTTCGCGCCCGTGCTCTGGCCCTTGAAGCGGGATTTACCGAGGCGGGACTGGTCATGCTTCCCTACCCCGAAACCGAACGCGATGCCAGCCGCTTTTCCGGCTGGATTGGCGCCGGCCGCGCCGCAACCATGCGCTATCTTGAACGTGTGGCTGAAGATGGCCGTCTTATCCGCGCCCGCGTCGAAACTCCGTTTCCCTGGGCTCGATCGGCCATTGTTTGCTTTGCAAGCTATGCTTCGCCGTCGGAGCCTCTGTCTACTGATAGAACGCACGAGGAGCAGGGTTCGTTAACCGGGGGCGCTGACCAGACTCAACTCTCCTCTAAAGAGTCAAAGGCCTGGAACGCCTGGGTGGCCCGGTATGCGTGGTCAAGCCGGGTCGACTCAACGGGCAAGCGGGTGGCAAGCGACTACCACAAGGTGCTGCTGAAGCGCCTGAAGGCGCTCGAGTCGCGGCTGCAGGCCGAATTCGGCGAATTCGAGGCTCGCGCCTACGTCGACACCGGCCCGGTTGTCGAGCGGTCGCTGGCCGTCGCCGCAGGACTCGGCTGGACAGGGAAGAACACCTGCCTGATCCATCCGGAGCTGGGGTCGTTTGGGTTTCTGGCGGTGCTGCTGACTTCGCTCAACGTAAGCAAGTCAGCGAGTCAGCAAGTCGGCGAGTCAGCCCAGCCGAGGCAATCCGCCGGAGGGAGCGGGGGTCTCTTTCCCGTTGCCACGCTCCCGCACCCCGACCGCTGCGGATCGTGCACGCGTTGCATCGAGGCCTGCCCCACCAATGCGCTCGACCACCCTTACCAGATGGACGCCGCGCGCTGCATCGCCTATCTCACCATCGAGCACAAAGGCCCCATCGATGAGGCGCTCATGCCGGGCATCGGCCGACAGGTCTTCGGCTGCGATATCTGCCAGGATGTTTGCCCGTGGAACGCGAAATCACGCCGCAGCGGGCCCATCATTGTCGATCCCGACCTCTCGCCGCGTCCCGAGCTGGTCAATCCCGCGCTCGATTGGCTTGCTTCTCTCGAAGAGCAGCAATTCGAACGCCTCTTCAACGGCTCGCCGGTGCGCCGCGCTGGATCCAACGGACTGCGGCGCAACATCGCCGTCGCAATGGGCAACAGCGGACTCGCACAATTCATCCCGCAGCTCGCGGCGTGGGCCGACGCAGCCGACGACGGCCTGCGCTCCGGCGCACGCTGGGCAATCAGGCAATTGAAAAAACATCC
>JBEKCW010000417.1:0-4838 GCA_050014675.1 Occallatibacter sp.
CAACCGCTCTGCTCAAAGCTGTTCGTGATCTGCGTAGTTGGAAGTGAATCGCAAGCGGCCATGATGACCCAGGACGCAGGGCACTTTGTCACTTTCGTTGCGGGAGGGGTGCTGCTCGGCGCCCTGTTTGCGCTCACTGCCATGCTTTACTATCACCGCCAACGCTCTCTCGAGCGCAGACTGCGGCGCGCCATTCAGTATGACGCGCTCACCGTTGCCTACCAGCCGATCGTCGATCTCGACAGTGGCAAAATCGTGGGGGCCGAAGCGCTGGCTCGCTGGAAAGAAAACGATGAATCGGTGCCACCCGACGTCTTTATACCGATCGCCGAAGAGCATGGATTTGTGGTTGAGATCACTCGGCGGATGGTTTCCCGGGTGGCCGTCGAAATGGGCGACCTGCTGCGCCATAACGGATTCCGCGTCAGCGTCAACATCACCGCGCAGGATCTGGCTGATGTCGAGTTCCAGAACCGTCTTGAACAGTGCCTTGGCGGTTCAAAGATTCCAACATCATCGCTCGGCCTCGAACTGACCGAACGCGAGGCGGCGGACCATCGGGTCGCGGCGCAAGCGATCTCGCAACTCAAAGCCCTGGGCCACATGGTTTACATCGACGACTTTGGAAGCGGATATTCAAACCTGGCCTACCTTCACCGGTTGTCAGTTGACGCCATCAAAATCGACCGCGCGTTTACTCGCACCGTCGGCACCGATGCGGTTACAGCCTCCGTCGTCCCGCAGATTCTCGACATCGCCAACCAGCTTCAATTGCAGGTGGTAGTGGAAGGCATTGAAACTGCGGCGCAAGCCGACTATTTCCGCCGCTCCGCTCCCTGCATTCTTGGCCAGGGCTGGCTCTTCGGCCGTCCCATCCCCGCAGCGCAGCTCAGGAAGATGCTGGCCGAGCAATCTGAACATTCCAGCCTGGCGCGGGCGGTGTGACGCGACCTGCGCGTGAATTGCCATCGATTCAATAGCTTGTGGAAAGCCCGGCGACCGCGCGCGTAAGCCCGCGAGCACCCGGGCCTATAGTCCCGCTGCCAGGGGATGGCGTGGCGCAAACTAATGCCCCCCTCCGCGAAACTTAAGTGTATTGACCGGGTTTGAACTCACAACCCTCCCCCGGAGCGGCTGGGCGTTATTTCGCATCAATGACCCGCCCGGGAGATGGGCTGAAGTTTCAGAACTTGACTGGGGCGAGACGCGGAAGGCGGGGGGAAGATGATCAACGGAGTAACCGAACGCGTGTCTGCTTTCTTGCAATCCTGTCGTCGGCCGGCGCTTTTCGGCTTCCGGAAATTCGCGGTCGCTGCAGCACTTGTTCTGCTTGTGCCTGTGGCGTCGCGGGCTCAACAGCCCTACGCCTACCCTGCCCAGCCGCAATACACTCAGGCTGCTCCGCAATATCCTCAACAGTCGCCTCACGCACAGCAACAGGGCGCTGAACCGGCCTATCCGCAGCAGCCGCAATACGGTCAGCCACAGCAATACAGCCAGCCGAAGCAATACGCTCAGCCGCAAGACGGTGACGCGGCCAACGCCTACGACCAGATAAGCGGCCCCAATACTCAAGCCACGCCAACCCAGGCGCCACTCAGCGCCGACCAGCTCAACCAGTTGCTGGCGCCGGTCGCTCTTTATCCTGACGCTTTGCTGGCCCAGGTGCTTGCCGCTTCAACTTATCCGGCGGAAGTTGCCGCTGCCGACCAATGGCTGCGCCAGATGTATGCGCAGGGTTATAGCGATCCCAACCAGATAGTGGCCGGCGCGGATGCGCAAACGGGTTGGGACCCGAGCGTGAAGGCGCTTACCGCATTCCCGCAGGTTCTCGACATGCTGAACCAGAACCTGGGGTGGACGACTAACCTGGGCAACGCCTATTACAACCAGCCGCAGGACGTGATGCAGACCGTGCAGGTGCTGCGAGACCGCGCGCAGCAGGCCGGCACCTTGCAGAGCTCACCCGAGGAAGAAGTGACCGAGGACCAGGGCAATATCGATCTCGCACCGGCAACGCCCGATCTTGCTTACGTTCCTGCTTATAACCCATGGATGGTGTATGGAGCACCGGTCGCGCCTTATCCAGGCTTTTCATTTTCGTTCATGAACATGCTGGGCGGATTCGGCGCGCGCTATGCGTTTGGCGGACTGCAGTTTGGAGCGGGCATCGCGATGGCCGCCTTTGAGCACTCCCCGTGGGGATGGCTGGGGTGGGGCTTGAGCTGGCTGGGTCACTCGGTGTTGTTCAACCATTCCAGCTATTACACTCACTCAGCCTCGGTGGCCGATTGGGGCTTTCCGCACGGCGGCCCGCGCGCGCCTGGCTGGGGCGGCAATCCAGGCTTTGGCCATCCCCAACCTTATTCACGGGCCGGTGGATATGAGAACGGGCGCGGCTCGGGTTACGGTCAGCCGGGCAACCGGTTGAATGAAGGCGGCAACAACGGCTGGAACCGCGGCGAACCCCGCTCGGCCTTCGGAACGACTCACCCGGCTTATCCTGGCCAGCAGGCGTACAACCGCACACCTTATGCGGCGACGGCTCGCCCGCAGGCTTACGCCGATCGCCCGCAATATGACGCGCGCAACTACGCGGGCAATGGAGCGTATGGCCGCTCGGCGAATGCGTACAACTACGCCAGCCGCCCGGCACAGAGCTATGCTGAACGGCCCGGCATGGCCTACTCGAGCCCCTATCGCACACCTGCATTTCAGGCTCCAGCGAATCGGGCTCCGCAGTATCAATCGTCTCGTGGATATTCGTCGCGGCCCGGCGGGTCATATGGAAACGCCTTTGCGCGAAACGAAAGATCAAGCGGATCAAATATGTTCGGGGGCGGCCGCGAATCAGAGAGGTCGAGCTACAAGGCTCCGAAGAACTACGGCGGCGGGCATGAGTCGCACAGCTTTGGCGGCCACCCGGGCGGCGGACATGAGTCGCACGGCGGTAGCGGCCACTCAAGCGGCGGACATCGTCGCTAGCAGCCCGCTCTACGCTCCACTCGCACCGCTCACTCGCCTCGGACTCGCTTCATGCAGCTCGTGATAGAGCTCATCCACTTTTTCGCGCGCCTTCTCAAGTGCGCGCTTGCCCGCCGGCGTGATGCGATAGAGACGGCGGCGATGCCCTTCTACGCGCTGCAGCCTCGATCTCAATAATCCGGCACGCTCGAGCCCATGCATCAGCGGATACAGCGTGCCGGGTCCCACGTGGTAACCGTGGTGTTCAAGCTCGTGCATCATGGCCAGGCCAAAGATGGGCTCATGCGCCGCATGCAGCAGCACATGCAGCCGAATCAACCCATCGAATAATTCCCTCTTCTGGTTCATCTGAAATTCAACTATACCGCCGCTTCAGATCAAATCAACTTGCATATTATCGAATTTCGATATAAAGTTTCCCGCAGGTGGCCGTCTTCGCCATTCAACATTCCTTAACAATGAAGATCCAATTCAAGTCCGCTGCGAGGCTGCTCGAAGTCGCCATTCTGCTCGCGCTGGCAACAACTGTGCCCAGGCTGTACGCGCAGGGACCACCTTACCAGACTGACGATCCGGTGCCGGTGGACTACGGCCACTACGAGTTTTACATCTTTGGCGGCGCAGATGGCACGCCGGTGGAAATGGACTCGACTGGACCGGCCTTTGAGTTCAATTGGGGCGCAGTTCCGCGCGTTCAGCTTCACGCCATACTGCCATTCGGCGTGGCCGCGCCGCTGAACAGCGCTGTTTATGCGCCGGCTTCGGGCCAGGGTCCCGACGAATTCGGCCTCACCGACATGGAACTGGGCGCGAAGATTGCTTACATCAAGGAGTCAAAACATTTTCCGCAGATCGGAACGTTCACCATGTTTGAAATGCCGACGGGCAATTTCAATAAGGGCCTCGGCGTTGGAAAAGTCTGGTACAGGCTGCCGGTATGGCTGCAAAAAAACATCGGCCCATGGCTCCTTGACGGCGGCGTCGGCGAGACCGTAGTTCCGCAGACTGGGTATCACAACTTTCCCTATGGGGGATTCCTGCTTAAGTACACCTTCCCGGGCGATCGGATCGAATTCGGGGGCGAGGTTTTTTCTCACGGCGCCGAAGGAGCGGCCGCGCCGCAGACCCAGGCTTCTACCTTAATTGACATGGGTGGCTACTACCACTTCAAGCACAACCCCAATAAGCAATTTCTACTTTGTTATGGGCACTCTGTGGCTGGCCAAACGGAAAATTATGTCTACGTGGGAATGTATTGGACCTGGGGTAAAGACAAGGGCAAGCCTGATAACAGCGCGCTGCTCCCGGGGCCGCCGGGAATGGGCGCTTTGGCCGGCAACGGATATTGATGCAGCGCTCACGATTGAACCCGCGACCACAAACTCAGAAAGGGCTTTGAATGGAGATCACTACACGCAGCCTCTGGACGCTGATTCACGGCATGGGCTTTGGCGCGCTTTACCTGATGGCCTGCTCGGGCGCGCTGGTTGAGCTATACCGCCGTTATTGCTCGCACAATCCTGCGCAGCCCACTCAGCGCGATGAAACATTCCTCCGCGTTTATCTCGCGGTGATGGCCGCACTGGCATGGCTGGCTGTTATTACGGGCAGTTACGTTGTTTATCCGTGGTATCGCGCCAAACCGCCCGCCGGAACTACGAATCTCGCCGCTTTTCCGCGCAGCCTTCTGCTTTCAAGCCCGCACACCAGCGCATGGCACAACATGGGCATGGAGTGGAAAGAGTACATCGCATGGATTGCGCCCATCGCCATGACCATGGCCGCGGTGGTGGTGCTGCAATATGGACGCAGGCTCAAGGAGCATCCGCAGTTGCGCAATACGGTGCTCTGTT
>JBEKCW010000418.1:0-4837 GCA_050014675.1 Occallatibacter sp.
ATCTGAGCCTACAACGTAGGTGCCTGTGAGGCTCCCGTTCTGTGACGCACTCGTGTAACCGGTGACGGGGTTATCCGTGTCTGCTTCGCCGCCGGTAATATTGCCATTGCCGTCCGCCGTGAAGGCAAACACGATGCCGCCGCGGTAGAGCGTCTTGCCGGTGCTGCTCTCCAGGACGCCACCATCATAGAACTGCTCGGCGTAGCGGGCATATTGCCCCTTGATGTAGTTGTTATGGGCTGCCACTGTTTCGGGCACCACGGGCAAGGTGAAGGTGGTGCTGGCCGATTCCTGCGATGAGGAGCTGTCAGTCACTTGTACCGTTACCGTAGTCGAGCCCGAGGAAGTTGGTTTTCCCACGATTTGATAAGACGATTGCTGCAGGCCGGCGGGCACGTTCGAGTAAGTAACTGTGTACGGGCTTGCTCCACCGGTAATGTTTAAACCCAGGAACGTGTATGGCATGTTCACCATGCCCTGCGGCACGCTGTTCAGGGTGATCGCAAGCGGCGCTTCCGCGTTGATTGCAACGTTATATGTGACCGTAGCAGTGTCGTTGGAGTTGGTGGCATCGACCACTTCGATCGTCAGCGAAACCGTTTCGACCGAAGCCGGCGTACCACCCACCGTCAACGTGTTGCCACCGGAATTGGTAAAAGTCAGGCCGTCGCTATTCGTCGCCGAGGTGGCCGTGTTGTCAGTCGGAATGGTGGTGCCGTTCACTACAAAGTAGTAGTTGCCGCCACCAGCGCCACCCGACGCATTGATGTACCCTGTGTACCCTACGCCGATCTCGCCCGCCGGCAGAGGATTGGAACTGGCCGGTGGCAGTGATACAGGCCCCGTCTTAGTCTCAAAGTTCATCTGCGCCTGCACGGAGTTGCCGTTGTTGTCCTGCGATTGAATCGTCCAGTTGTAGTTGGCGCCGTCGCTTAAAGCGGATGGCGAAGGCAGGTTGCCGGAGTTGGTCGGATCAACGCCCCAAACCAGCGGCGGCGTGATCTGCGAGCTGGTGAACCCGTTGGAATTCGAGTTGTTGCTTGGAATCCTCCAGACGGTCCCATTCGTCGCGCAGCACACCCAGAACTGATAAACATAGTTGCTGGTGTTGGCCGGCTAGGTCCAGTCGAAGTTGGGCGTGTAGCTTATGTCGCTTCCCGTAGGCGAGATGAGCGTGGGAAGAGCGCTGGAGGTCAACACGCCAGTCACCTGCCCGCTTACCGTCCCGGTCGTACCATCGTTGTAGGTCACGTCGAAGGTATATGTGTCGCCGACCTTCGGCACGTTGGGGCCGATACTGGCGTTGTAGTCGAACGATGAGCAGCCCGCGCATTCAGATTCCATATCCACCGGGTTGATCAGATTGAGACCCGAAGCCAGCGTTGCATCTACTGGCATCTTATTGCCCTTCTGCACTTCGAGGTTGAGGCTGTAATTGTTTGAGGTGCCACCGCTGCCGTTCGGGCTCTGCGAGTACTGCGTGGTTACACTCGCGGTGCTGTCGGCCCTGGGCAGTGTTGCGTTCTCAGTGGTGCTGCCTGAGATGGTCACCGTGGGAGGACCGCCTCCATTGTTATTGTTGCTCATAACGTTGGAGATGTCGTCCGCATCGATCAGGCCGTCGTTGTTCTGATCGATGATTACTGCAAAGCCGTAGGCGCCGTTGGGAACGTCGACCGAATACGAGGCCGGGCTTGTGGGAGGTGTTGTTTTGCTGCCCACCTGAGTTGTCCAGGCTTGCCCCGTACTATTGTCGTAGAAGACCACGTACAGCGGCCCTGTCGCCGCCCCGGTCCAGGTAATCTGGCCCGTAACTGTGTTGGCCGCGGCGGGAGCAGCGAGTGTGATTGGACCCACGGTCGGCGACCAGGGGCTGGTTGAACTGGCATTCACGCCCTGGGCCCGGAAGTAGTAACTGCTGCCGGACGTCAGCCCGCCCACATTGGCCGTATTCAGGAACAACACATTGGTGTTGTTTGCACCCGTGGCCGCAAAGCTGTGGCTGTTACTGCTGCTGGGCGTGGCAAAGGTCGTGGTGGTGCTCCACTCCACGGTGTATGAGGTCGCAGTCTCATTGTCGTTGCTGTTCGCGAGAGAGGTGTAATTGATCAGCGCTCCATTCACGAAGCCGTCGATGGTTCCCAGCGTCGGCGCCGTCGAGAGCGTCACCGCCGCCGGATCAGTGATGGTTGCCGGCACGCCCGTCAGGTTGGCAGGGGAAACCGATATGTTGGTCACTTCGCCCGACGGGTTGGACGCGTTCTGCTGCCCGTAGCCGAGGTTGTCCCTCCAGGAATTCAGGTTGTAACTTCCCGGCGCTACGCCGCGGATGGTAAACGATCCCGGCGTGCTGATGGTGGTTCCACTGGAGGGTCCGCAAGTGTAGTTGTTCAGTGCGAGATAGATTGGCCCGGTCGTCGTCCCGCCATAGGTCAGCGTTCCTGAAACCGTATAACCGAGTGAGACCTGGAAGTTTTCTCCCGAGACGGTGCTGTTGTCCAACACTACGTTGGCCAACGTGCCGGGATAGAACTCGTACTCCGGCAAGTTCGTTCCAGTCATCGATGGAGTGATTGTGTACGTCCCATTGGGAATCGAAGCAAAGGAATAGTTTCCGTTGCTGCCGGTGGTTGCAGCCTGAACCGGGGTGGTGTTGATACTCACGGTGAATTGGGGCAGCGTGATGCTGTTGTTGCCGCAGTAGTTGTTGAGCGTGATTTGCCCGCTTACCTCCGAGCCGGCAACATTCACCGTGAAGGTGTACTGCTGCGCGGCGCTCGACTGCTTGGTGACCGTGTCGTAAATGGCAACTGTGAACGTAAAAGTGCCTGTCTCGGAAACAGTGATTCCAGACGCCATTTCGAGCGTGAGAGAGTTGGTGCCGCTGTCGACGGCGTAGAACTGCTGTGAAAGCGCAGTTGTGCCGAGCGCTGTGGGAGCGTTGGACGCGATCTGGGTGCCGTTGATGATCCACGCGTAACTGCCGCTGCCGCCGGTGATGTTTGCGGTGATGGTATCGCCATAGGTTTGGCCATCGGTCGCCGCAGGCGGGTTTGCTGTGGGCAGCACATAGGTTGACCTGTCGATCGTGATGGCCAGACTCTGGCTGATGGAACCATTGGTGGCGCTGTCTGTCAGTTGCAGTTTGAAGTTGACCGTGTATGGGGTGGTGCCCGAAGTGGGCGTTCCACTGATATTGATAGCGCCGGCGCCGTTCGCAGAACTACTCAGGCCGTCATTCGGCAACCCGAGTCTTCTGAAAGCGGAAATGGCAGGGGCCTTTTTCGTACACAATCTCCAAGCCCGGCCGCTCAAACCCCGGGATTGGACCTCGCTCGCCCACTCGGCAAATTTCAACCGTCGCGCGGCAAGCTTCGCAAGGCCCATTCAGACTGTCGGAATGATTGTTTGACCGGGACGACTCTCATGGCAATACGCTTTTCGGCGTATGGGTCAGCGCGAGTTAACTCCCGGGGCATCGGGGGTCCTCGCCAGCGCAACAGTGGCTGCCGCGGTCCTGTTTTCGACCCCGATCTTCTTGAAGATGTGCTCGACGTGCTTCTTCACTGTCGCGGTGTGCATTTCAAGAATGACGCCAATCTCGTAATTCGTCTTGCCGCAAGCAATCCAGTTCAGCACCTCAGACTCGCGAGCAGTCAGTCCCAACATTGCGGCGTCTTGCGCATCAGGAGCCGCCCGCTTCTCTTCCATCACAATCAGGCTTTCGCCTGGTTGTGAGAGCAGGCGCACGACCAGGCGTTTGTTGCCTTTCTCAAGCAACAGCGGAGATCGAGCCTGCGGCGCATCGCCGTTCGCCGATAATTGCGTATCCTGCTGCCGCACCCAAAGCAGAAGATCGGCAGGCAGGCGTTGATCGATTTGCCTCGTCGCGTCGAAAAACTCCTCCAGGTAGCGTCGTGCCCGTGCGCTGATGAATTGTATCCGCCAATGCGGACCGCACAGAATCACTCCCGCACCCATGCTGTCTATGCCGGATTGAAGCATCTCTAACTGTTCCCGCAGGCGGCTGGCCATTCTCGCGTTCTGCAACGCCTGGCTGATGTGGGGGCGGGCCAGATCTGCGATCATTCGCTCGCGATCGGTAAAACGCCGCATGTCATGCCAGCCAACGCCGATGACTCCTGGTAATGTGCAGCCCATGCTGATGCATAGGGCGTCTTCGATTTCATAGTGTCGATAGAAGTCATTGTGCAACCCGCTGTCGTGAAGCTGCAGTGAACTCCAACAATCCGAAATGCGCAGGGTGCAGGGGCCATCTGTTTGCAGCGCATGCACCATCACCGGATGTTCGTTCATGTGCAACTCCCACAGGCGCCCCGCTACCGGGCTGGCCAAATCCGCGGTGTTGACACAATTGTGCGACTCCGATTTCTGCGGGTACATTTCGTTATAGGTCACATGCGTGGCAGGGATAAGGCGGACAAGCGCGTCCACCAGCCGTGGGATGAAGCTTTCAAAGGTCTCGGGGCTGCGAATCGTATAGCATTCGCGTGCGAAGGCCAAAAGAGATTGCAGGTCGGATTGCCTCAATCGTTCCATACAGGCACGATCCGCGTGCGGAGAGCTGCGTTTGGTAACCAACTACGGCTAAAGGCGTATGTTGGCCAGCATCTTACGCCAGCTGTCCTCCAGATTGCAAACTCAAAACGGCGCCAGGCCGCCGGTTCTATCCCGGTCTCCCGCTCCAATCAAAATTCAAAACCCGACTGGGTTCATCCCAGGCCAATCTCATCCCAGACCAATTCAGTATCCGCACGGTTTCGTCACGAGATCTGCGTTTTCGGTTATCGTCTGGGTGCTGCTGTTCCACTGCAGA
>JBEKCW010000419.1:0-4833 GCA_050014675.1 Occallatibacter sp.
TGCGCAGATACTCGAGCTCGTCGCCGTAATGAGGCCCCCAGACTGATTTCAACAGGCGCGCGTGCGGAATGGGCTGCCCTGCATGCGTCATGAGGTAGTGAAGGACTTCGAATTCCTTGGGCGTGAGATGAATCGGCGCGCCGTGCTTCATCACCATGTACTTCACAGGGTCAAGCTCAAGTGCCCCAAAGCACAGCGGGGCGTCGTTGTTCGTATCCTGTGCGCTCCTTCTGCGTACGGCAGACCGCAGGCGCGCAGTCAACTCGCGAACGTGGAACGGCTTGGTAATGTAATCGTCGGCTCCGGCATCGAGAGCCCATATTTTGTCATCCTCGCTGTCCAGCACTGTCCACATAATGATTGGCAGCCGAGGCACCGAGTGGCGAATGGCCCGGCAGGCTTCAATGCCGCCCATCCCGGGCATATCGATGTCCAGCAGAATTGCATCGAACCAGGTTGCGCGCACCAGCGACAGTGCCTCTTCACCGCGAGCCGCTTCAACGATTGTGAACCCCATGCCGGCAAGCGTAACCCGCAACGCCCGACGCGCAGAGCTGTCGTCATCCACTATCAAAATGGTTCCCGCACCTGAAGACGGTGATTCCATCATTGCGTGGTTCCTTTCATGTTGGAAGGAAGGGAGGAATAACGCCGGCGATCGAATTGGTTATCGCGTTAGACCGAGCATATTCAAGGGCAAATGAGGAAAGCATAAATCTGGCATAGGGAATTTGATATTGCTTGCGGGCAATGGCACTAACAAAACAAAGCCTGCGCCGCACTACTATGCAGCGCAGGCTTCTAACTCATCCTTGGAGTTACTTCGCCGCCTCATCCACTGCCGTCAGCGCGCGCTTCATCAGGTCGATGCGCTTTTGTACTTGCACATCCAGATTGGCAGGCTTGTTTTCGTCGGTGGCTTCGCGATGAAGATAGTCGTCGATGCTGTGCTGAAAACCTGGCTCAATGGCGTGAATAGCCGCCTGGGCCTTGGGCAGAGCCTCATGAAAATGCGCAATGTCGGCAACTGCGTTCTCGGGATGATAGCCGAGCCGATCGCCGGTTTGCATTGCGTAAACGAGGGGATCGGGCGGCAATACGATTGGCCAGGACTGTTGCAATGCATCGTACGCAGCGCGCAGGCGCGTCATTGAGCCGGCAAAGCCGTCGAGATCGGCACGCCGCGCCGCCAGGCCGGCGGCGCGGCGAATTTCAATTTTGACCTGCGACGCGATGCTGAAACTCTGCGTAGGAATGACCGTGGTGAGCGTGTTGCCGATGAAGGTCCAACCTGGCTTGCCCACTCCGCCCTGCGGCACGGTCTTGCCATTCACGGTTACTGAAGCTGGCGGCCAGTCCGCGGGAAGGCGCAACTCGTAGCTCCTGTTCTTCAGCATTCCGGTAAAGCTGCCTTCAACAGGACCAATCTCCACTCGCAAAGCATCCCCGGTCTGCGTTGCCTTGATTGGCAGCCGCGTAAAGACGCCGCGCTGATACTCAACCGAAACACCGGAGTCCTCATACACTGAGTAGCTGGAGCTCGCGCCCGGCGCCAGCGGCCACACATTCACAATCAGCGGGTCAACCGGCTTCTGGATCGTTGAGAGCGTGGGGGGCTGCATTGGCACGATTGCGCCGGCGCGCACATAGACTGGAACCTGATCGATGGAGAAGCTGCGCTCCACCGTCGTTGGCCCCGTGAAGTGTTTTCCGGTTGGCCACTCGATCCATTCGCCATCGGGAATCCAGACCTGCTCAGTGGCCAGGTTGCTGACTTTATCGACCGGAGCAACCACCGGCGCGGCAACCATCTGGCTGCCAAAAATGTACTCGCCCTTGCTGGTGTACGCCGCGTCTTCTTCAGGCCAGTCGTAATAGAGCGGGCGGAAGAATGCAACGCCTGTGTCGTAAGTGCGGCGCGCCTCAGTATAGATGTAGGGCTGCATGGCGTAGCGCGTCTGGAATGCAGTCCGGAGGACTGCGGAGTACGGCTCGGGATAGGCCCAGATGCGACGCTCTGAGTCAGGATTCTTGGTTGTGTGCGTGCGAAGGATAGGACTGAACCCGCCGAACTGCACCCAGCGCGTAAAGATCTCGGGGGCGACTGCGCCCGGCATGTGGCCGCCGATATCGTGGCTCCAGAATGCATAGCCAACATTGGCCGCGGTTGCAGTGAACCATGGCTGAAAGGCGAGCGAATCCCACACGGAGATGGTGTCGCCCGAAAAACCAATCTGGTAGCGATGGTTCCCGAGCCCGCCCCAGCGATGGAACAGCAGCGGCCGTTTGCCTTCGCGTTGCTGATCGGTGAAATGGAGGTAGTTGAGCCACCAGGTATTGTTTACGCCGGGCACCTTGGTATCGGGCCACTGCTGCCAGTCGAGCCACCAGAAATCGATGCCCTGCTTCTCAATCGGATGAAGTACGAGATTGAAGTAGTTAGTGGCCCAGAGCTTATTGGTTGGATCGAAAGGGATGTATTTCTTCGTGGCTGGATCGATGCCCATGGCGCGCGCCATGGCGGGATACGAAGCCTCCCACGGCTCGATACCCGAGGCCGGGTGCAGATTGAGCGTGGCCTTCAGACCCTCGTCGTGAATCTTTTTGAGGAAAAGATCGGGATCGGGGAAAAGCATCTTGTTCCACGTGTAGCCAGTCCAGCCCAACCCCTCGCCTGATTGATCGTGCTCGCCCTTCGCTTCAAGCTGCTCGTGACTCAGGTGCCAGTCCATGTCGATCACCAGCACGTCGAGCGGCGTATCGTTTTCGCGAAAGCCTTTGATCAACTCGTCGAGCTCCTGGTCGCTGTACGCCCAGTAGCGCGACCACCACGCGCCGAATGCAAACCGCGGCGGCAGTGGAATGCGGCCGGCGACGCGAACATAATCGCCGAGAGCTTTTGCGTAGTCGTGACCGTAGCCGAAGAAGTACCAATCGACGTAGGAGCCGGGCTTTTCATTCGCGGGCCGTTCCATCACCCACGGCCACGGGCTTTTTTCGCCTTCGAGAAAACGAAAATCGCTGGAGTCGAAGAGCGGCCGCGTAGAGTCATCGACCAGCGCCCATCCCGATCGCGAGACAAGGCCCTGCCCGATTGGCTCTCCCGTCTTGTCACCGCGTGCGCCGTCGAGGGTACGCGTGGTGCCTTCGAGATTATTTGGATCGATGTCGCCTGGATGCCAGACAACTTGCTTGCCGGAGACTGTGAGGGTGATGGAGAGATTGTCGGGGGTGAAATGGCCGTCGCCGATTGCTGCATACTTCAGTTCCAGCGCATCCGTCTTTAGCGTCAACACGCCGCCATTCTTAGGGCCGCCGTGCGCAACATCGCATTTCGGCACCGGCATGCGTCTATTTAAAAATACGAACGACGCATGATCTTCGAACTTACCGTCAGCCGACCACTCCATGCGGATGAGCTGCGGCGTGAGGACAGTGAATCGAGCATGGCCATCTGTGACGACGGCCTTCGGATCGGCAACGGGATTGTCGGCTGGCGGAGTATTTTGAGTCAGGGGAGTTGCTTCCGCGGCCGGAGCCGGGCGGTGAGCCGGTGTCTGCGACCTCGCATTTGCAGTTAGACACGCAGCCAGCGCCAAAGCTGAAGCAAGATACAAGTTAGATCGCATAGTCAACTCCCCATTCATTTATCGAGCAACACACCCAAATAAGGGCCCGAGAACAAAAGCAACTGAAGGTCCTTCGACTCGTCGCCTCGGCGACTCACTCAGGATGACATCGGTATGGTTAAGTTTCATCGGTCGCTCACTTCGACAGCGCCAGTTGCGCATTCAGCCGCAGATCGCGTTCCGATGCGCCGACAGACACCGTGCGCGCTCCGAGCGCGTCCTGCCACGAATTTTCTTTAATCGACCAGTACTGAAACCTGCGCCGATCGAGATGAATGCTGACCGTCTGCGATGCTCCGGCAGCGAGATGAACGCGCGCAAAGCCAGCCAATGCGCGCGCCGCAAACTCGGCGCCTGAAGGCGCGTCGGCCGGCGCGCTCAAATACACCTGCGGTACTTCATCTCCGGCAGCCGGGCCCGCATTCTTCACCGCAAAACTCACGTCGGCGCCTCCGTCCTTCGATGCCTCAACCTTTAGCCCGGAGTAAGTGAAGTGCGTGTACGACAGGCCGTAACCGAACGGATAGAGCGGATCGATGTTCTGCTTGTCGAACCAGCGATAGCCAACAAAGATTCCTTCAGAGTAAGTCGTCGTATTGTCGATCCCGTGGTCGCCGCGCTCGGGATAAGCCGGATCGGCAGCAGGCATGTCCTGCTCTTTGCGCGGCCATGTGAACGGCAACCGGCCAGCGGGGTCGGCGCGGCCCAACAGCAAATCAGCCGTGGCCCATCCGCCTTCATCGCCGGGCCACCACATCTGCAATACGCCCTTCACCTTGTCGAGCCAGGGCATGGCAACCGGCTGGCTCAAGTTGAGAACAACAATCGTATTCGGATTCACCGCTGCGATGTCTGCGATCAGCTTGTCCTGATCGCCAGGCAGGCCGAAATCCGGCCGCAGCCGACTCCACGCAAAGACGATTGCGACCTTGGCCTTGCGCGCTGTGTCGATTGCAGCCTGGTAGTTCTGTTTCTGCTGTTCGGGCGTTACCCAATTGAACCGCACCTGCTCGGGATTGTTCGAGCTGTCGGGAGCAATCTCCAGATAGAGGCGATGCTCGCCGGCGGTGAGGTGCATCTGGGCGCGCAGGCTATCGAGGCCGTCGCTTGTTGGGAAGATATTGTCCTGGCCCGCCTGCGTAATCTCGCCGTGAATCCAGTTGTAGTTGACCGAAGCAACTACCTGGTCGTCGATCTTGAGTTT
>JBEKCW010000420.1:0-4801 GCA_050014675.1 Occallatibacter sp.
TTCGTCGGCTGATTGAAGGTGGATGTGTCGATATAGTTCAGCCTGACATTTACAGAGCGGGTGGGCCCACTTCCTTGAAGAAGATTGCTGCGCTGGCAAAAGCCCACCATATCAAACTTATCTGTCATGGAATCGGAAGCCCTACTTATCACTTTCAAATTTCCAATGGCCCAGAGCTCACGCCTTTCGTTGAGTATCTCGATATCTACCGGCATGCAACACGCGACTGGGTGCTATCTGACGATCCACGCCCGGTGGATGGCGAGTTAGTGCTCGAGGGCTCACCCGGTTTCGGATACGGGCTGAACCCGGTCGTCTTCGGTAAGAATCGTGAGGACAGGTGCGTGACGCCTATTTGGTAGTGCAGAGCGTATTACTAAAGGGCCATTCAGGGCATGGGAGTAATTGGCGGAGTGCAAATGGAACGTGTCATCCAGGGAGTCATACCGATCCTACCAACGCCGTTTGTCGAAGGCGGAGAGATTGATATGGGTAGCTTCCTTCGTGCGATCGACATAGCGATTCGCTACAAGGCGGCAGGTGTTGCAATGTTTGGATTGGCAAGCGAGTATTACAAGCTGTCCGATGCGGAACGCTTCCAATGTACAAGTGCGCTGATACACCAGGCTGCGGGCCGCATACCAGTAATCATTTCAATTGTTGCTCATTCCACTGAAGTGGCAGTCAGGGATGCAAAGTTTGCCGAGCGGGAAGGCGCTGATGCGATTATGGTACTACCCCCTTTCTTCCTCGCCCCAAATGCCGATTCAGTCCGGCGGCACATTCTCGAGGTTGCCTCGGCGGTGTCGCTTCCCGTAATTATTCAATACGCGCCGGCCCAAACCGGTTATCCAATCGCCGCGGAGTCATTTGCACAACTGCAGCAGGAAGCGCCCAACATCAAGTGCATCAAGGTTGACCAGGTCGAAGCGGGAGCGATGGTTCAGGAGCTTCAGAGTTTCGGGATGGACTCAGTTGTCGGATATATGGGGGTCAATCTACCGCACGATTACGAGTGCGGCGCAATAGGCGTCATGCCCACTGTGTCGCTATGTCCTGGCTTCGTCGAGATCTGGAGATTGCTTGTAGGCAAAGATTCCGGTGCGTTGGTCTTGCACCAGGCGCTCTTGCCGCTACTCAAATTCATGATGAAGTCAATTGAATTCTTGATTGCTTCAGAAAAGCAACTACTCCAGGATCGTGGAGTTATTCGGTCCAAGTACTGTAGAAGACCCTCGCACACTATGGATCGTACTGAACGGGGAGAACTCACCGAGTATGCATCGCGCGTCGCGCCATGGCTTGTGGAGGGAAGTGAGGCAATATGACGGAGTCCTTGATGCGGAAAAACAAGACCCTGCCTGGCACAATCAAGCCGGTACCCGGTCGACTAGCTGGAAAGATAGCGGTAGTAACCGGAGGCGCGCGCGGCATCGGCAAAGGGATTGCGAATCGGTTTGCTCAGGAGGGTGCGTCAGTTCTTATCGCGGACAAAGATATTTCTTGCGCTGAAGAGACGGTTCGAGAGATAGGCGCAGCCGGCGGCAAGGCCGAAGCGCTTTGTGCTGATGTGAGCAGGTGTGAAGATGCTGCCGCGATCATTGCGAGCTGCGTTGAGCAATTCGGTGGCATCGACATTTTGGTAAACAATGCCGGAATCATTGAGTTCGGAAGTATTCTTGAATGCACCCCCGAAGATTGGAACAGGATGATTGGGGTTGATTTGACAGGAGCCTTCTACTGCACGCAAGCAGCGGTTCGCCAAATGATCCGGCAAGGCCGCGGAGGCCGCCTGGTGCACATAGGATCCACAGCATCCCGATTTCCCGCGCCTTTTCAAGCCGCGTATTCAATCGCAAAATCCGGTCTCTTGATGCTGAGCCGAGTGGCGGCGCTTGAGTTCATTGAAGAGGGAATTACATCAAACCTTCTCTGCCCGCACGGCGCGGTGACTGACATGAATAGAGACCTCCTGAGAGATCCTTCTGTGATGGCCAGGCTCGAGGAGCACATACCGGCAGGCAGGCTGGCCAGTGTTGAGGAGATCGCAGGTGCTGCCGCATTTCTTGCGTCCGATGAAGCGGCATATATAAATGGGGTTGAGCTCGTCCATGATGGAGGTTCGAGTATCAGCAGCCTTTGGTGGAGATGACACGATTCTCGTAACATGTCTGCAAGGGGAATTAAAGTGAACAAAATTGATCTTGAGGGTAAGCGGGCGATTATAACGGGTGGCGCGCAGGGCATCGGACTGGCGATTGGGAAAAAATTGCTGGATTGCGGAGCGGTCGTGACCCTTTGGGACGCCAATCAGGCCGTCTTGGTTGAGGCCGCCAATCAACTGAAACAGGGTGAACGAGTGGAAACGGTTGTGGTTGACGTTTCCGATCCCGCCAGTGTTGAAGGCGCCTTTCAAGAGACGACTAAGAACAATCCGCGAATCGACATTCTGGTTGCAAATGCTGGAATCGCCGGACCCAATCACCCAACCTGGGAATATCCAATCGAAGCGTGGAAGAGAGTTGTCGACGTCGATCTGATCGGGGTATTTCTGTCGTGTCGTGCCGTGCTACCGACAATGATCCGCCAAAAGTACGGGCGAATTGTGAATGTTGCCTCAATCGCGGGGAAAGAGGGCAACCCGAACGCTTCCGCTTACAGTGCCGCAAAGGCTGGTGTAATTGCCCTCACAAAATCGCTGGGCAAAGAAGTGGCATCTGAAAACATTGCCGTCAACTGTATAACTCCCGCTGCGGTCCGTACGGCCATATTCGACCAGATGTCTGAAAGTCATATCGAGTACATGCTTTCTCGTATTCCGCGCGGACGTTTTCTTGGCGTTGAAGAGGTCGCAGCAATGGTTGCGTGGCTGGTCTCATCTGAAAACTCATTTACAACGGGAGCGGTCTTTGATCTAAGTGGCGGCAGGGCGACTTATTGACAGGCTGTTAAGGAAACTCCTTTGGACAAGCGGCGTCGGCTCTTACCGCCGTGTCGTCCAGGAAATCTGAATCGGGATTCTGAATTACTAATGTCAGGAGACGAACTATGCCCAGGATCGCACGCGGATTTCTCTGCTTCTTTTTCGCATCATCCTCGCTTTTGTTTGCCGCCGATTGCGAAGGCCTCAAAAGCCTCCAATTGGCTGACACGCAAATCACCCTCGCCGAGACATTCACAGCGGGCGATTTTGAAACCACCAGTTCCGGCTGGCAACACAACCTTCCCCCATTTTGTCGCGTCGCCGGCATGATCCGCCCTACGCCTGACTCCAAAATTCGTTTTGAAGTTTGGCTTCCGGTGACCGGCTGGAACGGCCACATGGTCGGCACGGGAAATGGTGGATTTGCCGGCACGTTCTATTACCAGCAGATGGGGCCTTACCTCAAGCGTGGGTTTGCCGCGGTCGGAAGCGACGCCGGCCACCAGGCTGAAGGCACCGATTCCACCTGGGCGTTTGGGCATCCTGAAAAGGTCAAGGACTTCGGTTGGCGCGCCATTCATCTCGTGGCCGAACGGGGAAAACAAATTATCGACGCCTACTACGACAAGCCCGCCGATAAAGCCTATTTTGAGTCTTGCTCCGACGGCGGCCGCGAAGGCCTGATGGAAGCGGAACGCTTTCCCGACGACTACGATGGAATTATGGCGGGCGCGCCGGCGGCTGCGTGGTCAACATCAATCGCGGCAGGTGTGCGTATGCTGCAGAGACTCAGCGATCCCGTTGACTACATTCCCGATCGCAAGCTCCCTGCCATCCAGCGGGCCGTACTTGCAGCATGCGACGAGCTCGATGGCGTGAAGGATGGCGTGATCGGCGATCCCTCGCAGTGTCACTTCGATCCCCAGCAGTTGCTCTGCAAGCAGGACGATGAGCTCGACTGCCTCACTCAGCCGCAGATCGATACGCTGAAATTGCTCTACGCCAAAGGGCCAGACCAACCGGGCGTATTCATGGGAGACGAGACAGGATGGAAAGACTGGATTATCGGAATGGATCCGAATTCGTCTTACGGTATCCGCTATGTGATTAACTATTTCCGCTACATGGTCGCCAGCGATCCAAAAATCAATCTGCTCACGGCAGATCCAGACGAGATGTTGCGTGAATCGAAAGAAAAGAATTCCGCCAACCTCGATGCGGTCAATCCTGATTTAAGCCGGTTTGCGGCGCACGGCGGAAAACTGATCATCTTTCACGGCTGGGACGATCCTGCCGTCCCTCCGGGAAACAGCGTTGCCTATTTTGAAAGCGTGGAGAAACAGATGGGCGCCGACAAAACCGCGACCTTCGCCCGTCTTTATATGGTGCCCGGCATGGAGCACTGTGGCCTCGGCCCAGGCGCGAACAGTCTCGGGCAGTACGGCGGCCAGGCCGCTATAGGGCCGAAGTACGGCCTCTTCGATGTGCTTGAAAACTGGGTCGAGAAAGGCGCGCCTCTTGAAGATGTAATCGCCACACATTTTGAACCAGGACCGAACGGCGCGCCCAAAGCCGCATTCACCCGGCCGCTCTGCGCCTATCCAAAGGTTGCAAAATATTCAGGCTCGGGCGATACAAACGACGCCGCCAACTTCACCTGCGTCGCGCCATGAGCTGCGTCGGGCCTCGCAGTCTTAACCGGCAAATCCTCCATTAGTGCGGCCGCAATTGACTTATGCTGACGATTTAGGAGTTAGAAAGGCATGACAAGGATGACTTATTCGGTCCAGGCACTAAAAATGGCTGAAGCCGAAGTTCCGGGTCCAGAAGTGTATTGGATGAGTCATTGGAACGAATGGGTCAAGTTACACTTCTATA
>JBEKCW010000421.1:0-4771 GCA_050014675.1 Occallatibacter sp.
ATTCCCACATTTCCTCCGCCACGGAGACTGCTAATCTGATTGGAATATAAAAACGAAAGGCAAAAACCGGTTCGCCTACCCTTCGCTTCCTTCAGGCTCATCCTTCAATTGGAAAAGACTACCCCTTATACCGCGACAACAAAGCTGTCTTCAGTCCGCGTAACTGCGTGGTAAAGCGTGTCGCGCTCCACCGGCAGGCGGCCAGCCTCGGTAATCAGGCGGCAGAGATCCTTACGCGTGAGCCCTTGCGGAGTTGTCGCTCCGGCGTCGTGGTAAATCTTCTCTTCAATCACCGTTCCGTCAAGGTCGTCCGCGCCAAAGCGCAGCGCAATCTGCGCGATTTTGGGCGTCATCATCTGCCAGTAGGCCTTGATGTGGGCAAAGTTGTCGAGCATCAGGCGCCCCACGGCGACCTGGCGGATATCCGTAAGTCCGGTGGTTACCGGCAAGTGATCGAGCGCCGTGTTCTCGGGGTGGAAAGCCAGCGGGATGAAGGTCTGGAATCCGCCGGTCTCGTCCTGCAGCGCGCGAAGTTTCATCAGGTGGTCCACGCGGTCTTCGTCGTTCTCAATGTGGCCGTATAACATGGTCGCGTTTGAGCGGAAGCCCATCTTATGCGCCAACCGCGCGGTCTCAAGCCACTCGCTGCCGTCGATTTTGTGGTCGCAGATGATGGAGCGCACGCGCGGCGCAAAAATTTCAGCCCCGCCCCCGGGCATGGAGTCGACGCCGGCATCGCGCAGCTTTTCAAGCGTCTGCTGGATGCTGAGCTTGGCGCGGCGGGCGAGGTACGCGATTTCGACCATCGTGAACGCCTTGATGTGAACCTTGGGGAAGCGTTTTTTTAACCCCTGGACCAGATCCAGGAAGAACTCAAACGGCAGGTCTGGATGCAATCCGCCGACGATGTGGAACTCGGTGACAGCTTCGGAGTAGCCAGACGCCGCAGTTTCATATGCCTCGTCAAGGGCCATGGTGTACCCGGCCGGGTCGCCTTTTTTGCGGCCGAAGGCGCAAAGCTTGCAGGCGGCCACGCACACATTGGTCGGGTTAATGTGGCGATTGACGTTGAAGTAGGTCAGGTCGCCGTGCATGCGCTCGCGAACGTGGTTGGCGAGCCAGCCCACGGCCAGCACATCGTTTGACGCGTAGAGAGCTAGGCCGTCTTCGGCGCTCAGGCGCTCGCCGGCCAGCACCTTTGCTGCGATGGGCTCAAGGCGCGCGTCATAAGTACGGAAAGGGTGGCTCGCGTGCCCATTGGCCGAGTTGGCTGCGGTGGTCTCCATATTCAAATGATACCGGAATTCGAGAGCGGCTTACTTTCCCGTTCCCTCGGTTTCGGTAATTTCAGGGCCGGTGAGCACACCGTCGTTCAGCGAGGCCGCCACCAGGTGACTGCCCGCGTTTCGAATCAGGGTGATCTGGTATCCCGCCTTCCACCACGACCAGGTCATGGTTTTGGCGTCGATGGCGTAGATCTGGTCGCTGGTTTCAGAACTGGCCAGCATCCTCTTCAACTGCGGATCGTAGCTCAGGTCATCCACATCGCGGAAGGGAAGGCGCTTGAACCAGAGCCAGCTTTTTCCCAGGTCATAGCTGTAGTAGACGCCCTCGGGCGCCGCCAGCCATAGCGTTCCGTCGGGCGAAAACACGGCGCGGTGAATCTGCGTGATCATGGTGGGCACGCCCAGCGGCTCCCAGGTCTCACCCGCATCTGTCGAGATGGCCGCGCCAGCGGTGCGGGCCGCCACAATCGTTTTGCCATTCACCGTAATGCTGCGGTATTGGGCGCCACCCATCACCGGGCCGCCCTGCCAGGTGCTGCCCTGGTCGCGGCTGGTTAAAACGCCAATGTCGGTAGCCGCGGCCCACGTATCGCCCGAGACATCGAGGGCATTCACGCGGCCGCTCATCTCAATCTGGGGCGCGTTCACCTCTTTTTCAACGTTGACTTTGGTGTGGTAGTGCGTCTGGGTGAAGGTCTTCACAATGGTGTTGGCGATGGTGTTGCGCGGCTCCCAGGTCAGAGCCGAACCCGTTAGCCCGGATCCAGTCGCTGCCGAACCTGACAGCGCCGAACCCGCCGGCCCCGGCGCGTTTCCGGAATTCGACACATTTCCAGCCTCGGCAGCAGGAGGGTCGAGAACGAAGATGCCGCCGTTGGTGCCAGCCACCACCGTGCCGTCTTTGGTTTCAGCCAGCGCAAACACGTCGCGGCCTTCAAGCCCTGTGCCCACCTGTTGCCAGGTTGCGCCGCCATTGGTGGTTTGAAAAACGCCGCCGAAGGTCTTGTCGTTCACTACGCCCGCATACAGGTGCGATGGATCGTTGCGATCGACCAGCAGCGCGGCCACCTTGCGTTCCGAAATGCCTCGATTCGACTCGGTAAAGTTTTCGCCGCCGTCGTTGCTCGTCAGCACGCCTCCGCGGTCGGTAGCCAGCAGCACATGCTTTGAGTCGTGAGGATCGACGTAGACATCGTTCACCACCACTTCAGGCCCGGTCATGCGCTGGAAGGTGCGGCCGGCATTATCAGTCTTGTAAAGCCCTTCGGTGGTTCCGGCGTAGAGCACTTCGCGATTTTCGGGGTCCTGCATCAACACCCGGGTCCGGCGCGCCTCACTGGGAATGCCCTGAATCTTGCGGAACAGGTCACCCGCGCTGTCGCTTTTGTAGATGCCGCTGCACGCGCTCATATAAACCACGCGCGGCTTGTCGGGATCAACAATGATCGAGAAAATATCGGAGTCGACAATCACGCCCTTTTTTATGTTGCTCCAGGTCTTGCCGCCGTTGGTCGTCTTCCAGGGCAGATGCCACGTGCCGGCGTAGAGGATGTCGGGGTTGCGCGGATCGACGGCGAGAGACTCAATCTCGTGAATCTCCTTGCTGCCTTCGGGGCTGATGCGCGTCCACGACCCGCCGCCATTGCTGGTGCGATACACGCCTCCAAGGGTGCCCGCGAACAGGGTTTGGGGATCGGAGGGTGCCTGGATGAGGGCGTGAATAGGCTGCCCCTTCAGGTCCGGAGCTTCTTTCCAGTTGTGGCCGGCGTCGTGGCTTATCCAAAGTCCACCGCCGGAGCTGTCCTTCCACGCGCCGACGAAAATATTCAAAGGGTTCGAGGAATCGATCACAATGCTGTCGAGCACGTAACCGTCGGCAGGGTCGAGCTTGGCCAGCCGATGCCAGGTTGCACCCGCGTCCTGCGACTCGTAAAGCCAGCTGTTTGTGGTGCCCAGGTAGAGATGGCCGGGGTTCGCGGAATCGGCGGCAAAGGCCCGCGCGTCGCCGCCGTCAGGGCCAACAACCCGCCAGTTAGACTGGGCAGACTGCGCCGCCGACGGTTGAACCGCCAGAACCGGGAAAAACAAGATCGTGATGAGTGCGAGCCGCTTGAAAAAACGGCAGGGACGATCGCACTTGCGTGCAATGCTCATGCGGATAAAAACGCTCCGAAGCCAATTACTTCAAGTATACAAAGGAACGACTCTCGCCCCGGTAACCAGATCGAGTCAGGTGACCGCAGTCATAGCGGAACCGGCCCGGAATAGGGCTGGGCCGTTCATGTTCCAGGCTGGGAAACATGAGCACCAAATTAAGTTATCGGAGAATCAGCAGCTTATATGAAAATAGACCGGTCAAAGGGAGACGAACAAATGAGTCGCCAATCGAGTCTATCCAGGCGCGATTTTCTACGGCAATCCACAGCATCGTTGGGTGCAATTGCGGCCCTGCCCGCATTCGCCAGAAGCATTGTCGATAGTCCCGATGGACGCAGGAAAGTCATCCACATCATTGGCTACTCCCACATTGACGCGGCGTGGCTGTGGCCCTGGCGCGACGGCGCGGACGAGGCGCTCAACACTTTTCGCAGCGCGCTGAACCGGATGATTGAGACGCCGGATTTCTGTTACAGCCATTCTTCTTCGGCACATTATCGCTGCGTGCAGCGCGCCGATGCGGCCATGTTCGCGGAGATTCAGCAACGTGTGAACGAAGGCAGATGGGAAGTGATTGGCGGCTGGCCCGTCGAGCCGGATTGCAATATTCCATCCTCTGAGAGCTTTGTGCGCCAATCCCTCTATGGCAAGCAGTACTGCCAGCGAAATCTGGGCGCGGACGTCACGATCGGTTTTAACCCCGATTCCTTTGGCCACGCGGCGGGCCTGCCAACGCTCTTGAAACGCGCGGGATATGGCTACTACTCATTTATGCGGCCGCAGGAACATGAGATGAACCTTCCGCTGCTGTTCTGGTGGGAGGGTGCCGACGGATCGCGAATCCTGACCCTGAGAATATGGCGGGACTACTCCGCGGGAGCCGATCTTATTCGACCGGCGGCGGCCGGGGCCTTTGCTCCAGGATTCGATCACGCCTGCTTCTTTCTCGGCGTTGGCGATCATGGCGGCGCGGTCACAAAAGAAATGATCCAGCAGATTATTGAGATGCGCAAAGATGCAACCTTGCCGGAACTGCGCTTCAGCACAATGCGCAACTTCTTCTCCGCCGTCGAAGCTGCCCCGGCGTTTGCGTCGTTGCCGGTGATCAAGGGAGAGCTGCAGCACCACGCGCGGGGCTGCTACTCGGCGAACGGGGCAGGGAAGATTCTCAACCGTCGAGCTGAGAGAGGACTGGGCGAGGCAGAGACGATTTCTCTTATCGCCGGTTTAACCGCCGGCCACGCCTACCCAGCCGATCAATATGCCGAAAGCTGGTGGAAGGTTTGTTTCTGCCAGTTCCACGACATGATGGCTGGCACCTCGCTCTA
>JBEKCW010000422.1:0-4749 GCA_050014675.1 Occallatibacter sp.
CATCCGCTCATCCCGATCCACAACGTGTTGTCGTCGGCCTCGATCATGCGGCTGGTCGAGCCCGGCTGTCCATCGCTGATGGCTACCGGCGAATTTGCCGTGTTATTTGCCAGGTTAACCACGGTCAAGTGGCCTCCAAACAGCGTCAATCCATTCACCACCTGCGGCTGCTGGCCCACCACGTACATCGTGGAAGTATCGACCAGGGCGTTGCTGGCGCCGCCGGGAATTGCAACCGTGGTCATGGCCGCAGTGTTGGAGTTGGCGCAGGGTGCGGAGTTGCACGGCAGCAAGCCCGAGTTTTTGCCGAGCGTAAAAATCAACGGCGCAACGGGCAGTACGGAATACGACGACGCAACGCCGCCGCACTCAGGCCCGCAGTTCAGCACATAGGCCGTGCCGCCATCGGCAGACCACACGGCCTTCACCGGGCGGTCGAACTTGAGCGGCTGCCCGTAGTAGGTTCCGGTGGCGTCCAGTTGATCGGGGCTTTGCGCCTGGAAAAGACACCAGGTGGGCGCATTCTGCGGCTCGCAATCCACAGCCGCCTTGGGCCATGTGGAGGGACCGCCTGAAAAAGCAAGCCCCTGCGCAGTAGTCAGTTGCATCGCAAAGTAGGCGTAATCGGAGTTCTGCACAAAAGCAATCGCCGCCGTGCCGCCGGGATTTACGCTCACGCGATACACGTTGGGCAGGCTCAACTGAGCTGAACCGCCCCCTGACTGGTTAATGATCGTAATGATATGCGCCTGCTGGTTGGCAGCAAAGACATACGAGCCACTGCGGGTTTCAAAAATGCTGGATGAAAAACCGGAAAGCCCCGACGCCGAGCCCGCAGACTTCTCGGTCTGATAGTTGACGAACGCAAAAGAGCCGTCGCCCGACCCGTAGATTGCGCCTCGCTGCTCTTCAGGCATGTTCTGAATGGTGACCGGGAGCGCACCCGCGTAGCCGCCAATTGCAAAGCTGGCCGGAACACCGTTATAGGCGCTGCGGATGTCGTAATAACCATCCACAATGGCGAGCGCGCCCTTTGCCAATGCCGATGGATTCTGGATCGCGATCAAAACGCGATGGGTGAGGCCGCTGGGGGGTAACACGCGGCCCGCAAAATATGTAGTTTTGCCACAGCCTGCCAGCGCAGCCGCAATCGCCAAAGCGGCAATCGCGCTTATACCAAGACTTCTCTTCTTCAAAACCCTCTACCTCGATCCAGCACTTCCAGATTTCGATCCAGCAATTCCAGATTTTCCGTTCCCTTCAGGCCACAATCGCCTGCCGGGTGGGTCCCCGCCGCATGCGACGGCCGCCGGGGAGATGACGGGCAATCAGGTGATGGGCAAATCTGGAATCGCCCTGAAAGAGCGGAATTAATCCGCCATAATCCAGTATCCAACGGCCCCAGGCCCGCAAAGCGCAGGCCTAAAACCTTGAGGCCGCAACCAGTTTCAAACCAAGCGTTAACCTTCGAAGTATAACAAAGCCCACCCCCGCCACGGCGCGCCGAGCGGCCAGCAACCGTCGCGACCGCAGCCCCCGCCGACGCACGGCAAACACTCCATTGCGTTAGCATGGGAACTGCATGAGACCCTTCAGCGAAATCTTTGCTGACCGTCCGGTGCTGGCCGACGGCGCCATGGGCACCCTGCTCATCTCGCGAGGCATGCTCATCAACCGCTGCTTCGACGAACTGACCCTGTCGAACCCGGCCCTCATTCTTTCCGTTCACGAAGAATACCTGCAGGCCGGCGCGGAGATTATTGAGACCAACACCTTCGGCGCCAACCGGTTCCGGCTCACCCGGCACGGCCTTGGCGACAAGGTGCGCGACATCAACGCGGCCGGGGTGCGGCTGGCCCGCCAGGCCGTGGAACATCTGCGCGCCAGGCAGGCCGGCGAGGCCTGGGTAGCCGGGTCGGTGGGGCCGCTCGGCGTCCGGCTCGAGCCGCTGGGCAAAACCAGTCTCGATGAAGCACGCGCCGCCTTCGCCGAGCAGATCGCCGTGCTGGCCGGCAATGACCAACAGAACGGCGTCGACCTGCTGATCATTGAAACCATGCCGGCTCTCAACGAGGCCCATGAGGCTCTCAAAGCGGCCCGCGAAGTTGCTCCCGGTTTGCCCGTGCTGGTAATGGTAACCGTGGACGAAGAAGGCAATTGCCTCGACGGCTCGTCGCCGGCACACGCCGCCATGCTGCTCACCGAATGGGGTGCGGATGCCATCGGCGTCAACTGCTCCACCGGTCCAACCAATGTGCTCACCGCGATTGAGGCCATGCGCGGCGCAACCAATTTGCCGCTGGCGGCCATGCCCAATGCGGGCCTGCCCCGCGCCGTCGATGGCCGCAATATCTACCTCTGTTCGCCCGAGTACATGGCCAGCTTTGCGCGCAAGGCAATCGCCGCCGGGGCCCAGCTGGTGGGCGGCTGCTGCGGAACCACTCCCAACCACATTCGGGCCATGCGCTCGGCCATGCGCGCCATCGACACTCAGACACGCATCGATGTTGGCGGCGGCGCACCCGCGGCTGAAATTGAAACGCCGCCGGCTCCGCTCGCCGAGCGGTCGCGCTTCGGTTCGCTGCTCGCCGCCAAAACCTTCCTGACCCTGGTTGACATTGCTCCGCCCAAGGGCATCGATTGCTCCAGCGAAGTTGAAGGCGCAGCCTTTCTGGCCAACCTGGGCGTCCACGCCGTCATCGTCGGCAATACTCCCCGCGCCTCGGCCCGCATGAGCGCGCAAAGCCTCTGCATCCAGATCCAGCAGCACACCGGGATTGAGACGATTCTTCATTACACCTGCCGCGACCGCAATCTGCTTTCCATCCAGTCGGATCTGCTGGGGGCGTCGTCCATCGGCTTGCGCAATATTCTCTGCCTCACCGGAGACCCGCCCAGGTTGGGAAACTATCCTGACGCTACTCAAGTCTTTGACGTTGATTCCATCGGTCTGGTCAACATCGTCCGGGGGCTGAATCACGGGCTCGATATTGGCTCGAACTCCATCGGCGCCAGCACCAACTTCACCATCGGGGTCGCCGCCAATCCAGGCGCGCCCGACATTGAGAACGAGCTGAGCCGGTTCCGCTACAAAGTTGAGGCCGGAGCGGAGTACGCCATCACCCAGCCGGTCTTCGATCTGCGCTTGCTTGAAACTTTCCTTGAGCGAATCAAGGACTATCGCATCCCGGTGATCGCCGGCATTTGGCCGCTCACCAACCTGCGCAACGCCGAATTCATGAAGAACGATCTACGCGTCTCAATGCCTGAAGAGACCATGCTTCGCATGGCCCAGGCCGACACGCCCGAAGCCGCGAGCCAGGAAGGCATCAGGATCGCGCAGGAGATGCTTAAGGCCGTGCGCCCGCTGGTTGACGGAGTGCAGGTGAGCGCACCCTTCGGCCGCTACGTAGCCGCAGCCGAAGTAATCGGCAGCGTGCTGCCGCAGGGAAACCTCAGTTAGGAGAATTTGCCATGCCCTCATTTGAAGAATCGCTCAAGAAGCTTGAAACCATCGTCGACCAACTGGAAAAGGGCGACCTGGCGCTCGATGAATCGCTCAAGCTGTTCGAAGAGGGCGTTGGCCTGTCGGCTGCATGCAAGAAAGAACTCGACGAGGCTGAAGGCAAAGTTCAGATGCTCGTGAAGCAGCGCGATGGGTCGTTGAAGGCTGAACCATTTCTTACCGAGAAGCCGTTTTGATCTCCTGATCGAGACCAAGGGGAGCCAGGGAGCACGAGCTGTGGAGCTGTGAAGGGAGTGCCGGTAAAGCATTGAATCGAATCAACCGGCTTTCACCGTTTCACAGGAAAAGAGACTTTTTTCTCGGTTTTGGGTGGATTGGGCGGTCTGGAAAGCGGCCATGCGGGCGGCAAAGACGCGGGCATCGCTGTAGACGGTTTGGTCGACGGTAGCGGTAATGTTCGGCATAAAGGTCTCTGATTTAGATTGTGCGCCTGGAGGAGTTAATTAGCTGCAAGTGCGGCGGGGCTAGCGGTGCTGCGGAGTTGGCGAAGCTAAGTGCAGGTGGAACAGCGGATTAGCTTCCATCCCCGGTCCCCAGAGGCGAGGGACCAGGGGCACCCTGAACTTGACTATTTGCGGTATGAAACCGGAGCAGGCCGCATAGGGAAATAGGGATCGTGTCCCCTATTTCCACGACGGGTTCAACCGGCTGGCTTCGCGCACGGTCACTGCCGGTACGGGGCCGAACTATGCCTGGGTTTATGATCGCTGGGGCAACCGCTGGCAACAGAACGAGTCCGGAACGGGAAGCGGACCCGACCCGCAACTGACCTATAACACGGCAAACAACAGACTCAGCACCAGCGGCTACACTTACGACGCGGCTGGCAATATGACCAGCGATGGCATCAACACGTATACTTACGACGCGGAGGGCAACATCACCGCAGTCTCGGGCAACGCGTCGGCAACCTATGTCTACAACGCCTTGAACCAGCGGGTGCGAACGACGGTGAACACCGGCACGCCGACGGAGTTCGTTTTCAATGCGAACGGCCAGCGGGTCTCGGAGTGGAATGGCTCAACGCGCGCCCAGCTCAAAGGTAAGTATTACTGGGGTGGAACGCCGGTGGCATATTACACAACCGCCGCGAGTTCCGCAGGGGCCGGTGCTCACTTCGAGCATCAGGACTGGCTGGGCACGGAGCGGATGCGGACCAGCTATAACAGCGGCAACAACCCTACCTACGCGGTGGAAGGTACGTTCACATCCGAGCCTTGGGG
>JBEKCW010000423.1:0-4730 GCA_050014675.1 Occallatibacter sp.
GATGGTAGCGATCACCGTGCAGATGCAGAACTTCGCCTTCATCGATCCGCACAGTCTTATGGGTTCGCACCTTCAAGCCAGCTATCACCACAAACAGAGGCGCGGCGAACGAACTCCGTCCGCGGAATGCTGAACCCACACATCCGGACGCGCTCTAAATTAGAAGGGCCTCTGAAGCTCTGCTTCAGAGGCCCTTCCAGCCTGCAGTTTCTCAACAACGCGGCTATCTAAAAGACAAACTTCACTGCAATCTGAAGCTGCCGGCTTAAGAATGTGTTGCCGTATGCAGTGCCGCCGATTGTGCCGAAGGACGCCTGGTCGGTGATGGTGCCGTCGGGTAGACCCAGATTCAGGTGGTTGGTCAAATTGAAGGCTTCGGCTCGAAAGACGAATTCCCGCCCTTCACCCACCGGAAACTGGCGGAAGACCGACGTATCCAAGTCCCAAAAGTCTGGGCCCCGGAGGGTATTCCGCCCTACGTTCCCGTAGGTTCCATTAGACGGAATGCCAAACGCGGCGGTATTAAACCACTTCGATGCGCTCCGGTTTGAAAGCCCAGAACTCACCCCTGGGACAACATTGCAATGCTCATATGAAACAAAACCAAGTGACCCCGTATTCGAAACATCATTGCTGTCGAGGCAGGTAAAAGGTGACCCCGAATGGGCTTGGAAGATGTTGTTAATCTGCCAGTTTCCCACAATGTAATCGAACACGCCGTTCCCGGTGGAAAATCTCTTTCCCTTCCCAACGGGAATCGCGTAAAGCATGTTCACGGCCAAAACCTGCTTTAGATCGAGTCCTGACACAGAGCGATCGTATTGACCCGGGTCATAGGCATTCTGAGGTACGCCGCCTTCAACGCCGAAATATCCATCACCTCCGACATCGATGGACTTTGACCAGGTGTAGGCCACTCCGTACGCGAGACCGTTGCTGTACCGCCTTTCCAGTGAGGCTTGCAACCCGTTGTAGTTGCCTCTGCCCGTGCTGCGATCGTAAAACGTCGGGGCAATGTAGGGAAACGGAGAGTTTGTATAGCCGACTGGGTTGCCGAACACGTCCTTGGTTTGCGTGTTGGCGGTTGATGGCGTAAGCGCGCCGCCATAAATGCCGCCGACATCCATCCGGTGCGTGGACGAGCCAACATAGTTCACGGTCAGTGTGGTCGACGCGCTCAGGAGCTGCTCCACGCCGAAGCTCCATTGTTCCGAATAGGGATCTTTCATATTCGGATCGTATTCAAATCCTTGCTGACTAAATGGCGTAGGCGCCGGAACGAAGGTGCCGCTGCCACTGCTTGCGAGTGGATTCTGAGAAGTGACCGTCGGGACTCCAGTCGCTGGGTTTAAGTTAGTGGGTTCCTGTTGACCGATGTCGGGCCACAGTCCGTCGACATTTTGCGCCAGTTGCAATACACCGGCCCAATTGTCATACACAATGCCGGCAGATCCACGAACGACTGTGCGATCCGTCACCTTCAAGGCAAAGCCGAGGTGGGGGCCGACATTATTGTAGGTGTTGTGCACAAGTTTATCGTTTGGAGACACGACAACGTTCGCCGGAAGGTTGCCGGGGCCGGAATCGTCCAGGGGATTGGCGGGGATGCAAGGCGCATAGCCGCGAGCGCTGCAGGTAGGCGGAAGCTTCTGCACGATATAGGTACCGTTGTTGAAATCGACGTCGCCTGTCTCGGGCCCGCCGTTGAAGCCAATTTGCGCGTTGGTTCCCACAGGCGGGAAAAACGTGACATCGTAGCGAAGTCCCCAATTGATCGTCAGCTTGCTCGTGGCTCTCAAGCTATCCTGAAAAAACTCGCTCATGACACCGCCGGGGCGCGTTTCCGTAGAGACGTTGCGCCGGTCTGCTGACTCTGGAACGTTGAGGAGGAAGGAGGCAAGTGCGTCACCGGGTTGGGCAGAATTTTCAGGATTTCCGGTTTGCGCCCCCTGGTAGTTGATGGAATCGGTCGTGATCGGACTGAAAAACTTATTGGTAATGAAGCCGCCACCTATGCTAATCGTGTTGCGTCCGAATGTCTTCGTCAAAACCCCACTGTACTGGTTGGCATTCGGAACATCGGGGTGCAACGCCACGCCTTCGCCCGGGCTGGCATAGGAGCCGCTGCCACCGACCCCACCGCCTTGAATATCTGGCGCAGGAAGGAAGTTTCTTCCCGGCGCCGCCACGAAGTTGCCGACAAACGATGGCGCGAACCCAATCTGGCTGATGAGAGACTGTGTACTCTTCGTAAACTCCGTTACCGTATTGACTCCAACAGTCGTTCGGCCAAATAGAACCTGAAGAACGAGGCTTGGACTGAAGACGTGCACGTAGCTGCCGCCATAGTTCCGGTTGGGAACGATAGTGGAACTGGGAAGTCCCGGAACACCGCCGGACTCATTTAATACGCTCGTGTCACGGCTATAGCGAAACCATACTGAGTCATTCTTGCCGACGGTTTGGTCAATCCGTACGGACCATTGGTTGATGGTCTGCGTTTCGGGAGTTGAATCCGTCGCATTATGTCCGTATGAATCGAGTGCGGGCCCAGCTGCGGGGTAGATGAATTTTGCCCAGGCTACCATGTTGGGATCCGGAGTAAGCTGGTTCCCCGCATAGGGCTGGCGGGTGAACTCGCCCGGGTGGGCTGGATCCGGTGCGGTTGTGAACGGGTTGAAGATCTGCGTGGGCCAGTCGCTCTCATTCCCGGCGAGCTGGGCAGCAGTGGGAACTTTTAATTCGGTAGCCTGGGTCTCCGAAAAACGGAATCCCTGATATGAGCCGAAGGCGAAGGTCTTGTATTTCCTGCCGTTGTATAGTTTCGGGAGCAGAAGCGGACCTCCGGCAACTCCGCCGAATTCGTTTTGGGTAAAGGAGGGAGCGCCAGGCCCGGTAAAAGCCTGATGGGCATCCATGCCTGCATTGCGGAAATACTCGAACGCCGAGCCGTGAAAGTCATCTGTACCGGACTTTGTGACCACATTGACGACGCCGCCCGTGACTCCCCCGTATTCTGCGCTGTCGGCGTGAGACACCACCTTGAATTCCTGTATCTCATCGAGGATGGGTGGGACCGCATAGACACTGTGGAAGGCGCCAAAATTGCTCAGGCCATCCGTGAAGAAGTAATCGCTTCGGTTTCCCTGACCATTGACGGAGGGAATCGTGGAATTCTGATTGTTCGGCTCCGGAGTTCCATAATTACCTTGTCCTGGGCCACCCTGCCCGTTGTTCACGGCAGACATACCCGGGGTCAAAGTAAGAAGCTGGGTAAAGTCGCGGCCGTTCAGCGGAAGATCACCAACCTGTTTCGTCCCGATGACGGTGCCGAGATTGGCAGTTGACGCCTCCAGTTGAGGTGCAGCACCCTGAACCGTCACGACAGTGCTTTGAGAACCAACGGTCAGAGCGAAGTCAATCGTCGCAACCTGTCCGACCGTAAGTTCGAACTCAGGAATCTGCTGCGCCGCAAAGCCTGAAGCCGACGCCTTAACCGTATATCGACCCGGAGTGATATCTGCGAAGTGATAGGCGCCCACGCCATTGGATGTGGATGTGTTCTCTACGTTCGTACCAGTATTCTTCAGAACGACTTTGGTATTGGGGATTACGGCACCGCTGGAATCTTTGACAACTCCGCTCAGCGAGGCAGCCGATATCTGTGCAAACCCTGCTCTCGATAGCAACAGGAGAGCAATTAGAAGACAAACTTGCCCTAGGGCAAATACTCTGCGGGTGTTCCACCACTCAGCTGAAAAGTTTATATCGCGTGTCCTGGCGCTCCGATAAGCGTTGTACATTCTTTCCTCCTCCAAAAGACTTAGATCCGGGTTTGCATCATGGATTGCCGCGTTCCACCAGACGGCGGCCCTGGATTAGTGATGTTGACGTTCCGTTTTTCTTCGTCGCCGGGAATAATATGCGAGCGATTTGTGAATTGTCAATCATGCTTAATGATTTTATCTTCACTCTTGATCGTCATATGCGATTCAAAGTTCGCTGAAAGTGTCCGAGGCGCAGCGCGCTGGACACCGAATTCCCATCCTTTGGCAGCCATTGACCACATCGCGCATGATGAAGAAATGAAATGCGCTGCAACTTCAGTCGTTTAATCGCAGGCCAATTTCTCACCTCCTGGAGAGAATCGAGCCTGAAATGGAGTCTGTTCTGATTCCATGAAATGCGGAACGTATTAAGCAGTGTGTTGAGGGATGGCGGCTCGCATCACGTTTATTTTCAACAGTTTAGATGTATATCTATTTGCGCTTTTGCCGCCGTTTTACCAGCAGATGTAACAGTTTGCTGGAAAACGGATCGTGTAAATGGTTTCTTTTTAGATACATATATGTAGGCACGTTTATTGCCAGCCAGTCGAAGTTTCACCGTGGTAAACTTCCGCACAGCCATGGGCCTGTCAAAAATTCTGGATGATCCGCACCCGGTCGCTGAACTTTCTCCCGAAAGAATCGCTTCTGTGCGCGCGCACCTCCAGGATGTGCTCACCAGTGATGCATTTATGGGGGGACTTCGCGCACAGGACTTTCTGCGCCTGGTGGTAGAGCATTCGCTGGCCGGGCAGTTTGACTGCCTTCGTGAGCGAATGCTTGGCGCCGAAATGTTTGGCCGCCCAATCGACTACGACACTGGAAACGACGCTGTCGTGCGTGTCAAGGCTTCTGAGGTCCGCAAGAGGCTGACACAGTACTATCTAAGTCTCACGACTCCAC
>JBEKCW010000424.1:0-4717 GCA_050014675.1 Occallatibacter sp.
GGCGGCGCGCAGACCGAAATCAGCCTCGCCATCATGGCTTACAACCTCAAACGGATGATCAAAGTCCTCGGGGCGGTGAAGTTCACCCGCCAACTCAACCCAGCCTGATCCAATCCAACCCCAAAAACAAAGAACGCTCCCCGAAGGGAGCGCTCTTTCAAAAAGTGCCCGGAGTTTCGTAACAGACTCCATGGGACGGCCTTGTTTGTCCATGGCAATCTGCGCCTAGAACGTGGTCGAGACGGTGAAGCGGAAGGTCTTGCGCGGTTCGCGGAAGACATAGCGCGAGCCGTAGGCCTGGAGAGCCTCGGCATAAGTGTAGTCACCGGCGCCTCCGGGCGGGAACATGGCCCGGGTGATGAGCTCGGCCGAGCAGCTGCCCTGCTTGCCGCCGACCACCACGTCGTTGCAGAACGGCGACTCAAACAGCCGCAGCGGGTTGTACGCGTAAAAGATGCGGAAGGGGGCGTTGATGATAGGCATGAACACGCCCAGCTCAGCGCCGGTTGACATGCGTGGGACGAAGTTGGTGCCGCTGATTGGCCGGATGTTCTGCTTGTACCCGACCTCAGACCCTGGAATTCCGCCCTGGCAGGAACCGTTGTTGTAGACCGGGCAGCCGTAGAGCGGCGCGGTCAGCGAGGCGAATCCCTCGGGGCTCTGCTTCAACTGGTCGTGGTTCACGGCGGCGTCAATACCGAAATCGTCGAACAGCGAGAAGGTGAACGGCCCAACCACCGGGATGCGATATTCGGCGTTGGCAGTCAGGTTGGAATCGCCGCCAATCGAAGCCACGCCGTAGACAGGCAGCGGTACCTGGATGCACTGGTTGTCTTCGGGATTGTTGACATCGCGCGGTACGCAGGATCCGTCGGGATTGGTGAGCTGGAAATTGACCCGCGTGGGCACATAGCCATAAGGCGTGGCGCCGCGCACATCAAAGCCGCGCATCTCCATTTCGCCGCCGGAGTAGAAGCGGTTGTTGGGAGGAGCCACGTCGCCGCCGAAACCCTGAACATAACCCAGCTGCGCACGCACGGCAAGCACGTTGCGCCCGGTTGGGTTGGGGATGAGGTAGTGCATGGGGATGTAGCGCTTGTAGGCCACGATCGGCTCAAGATATCGGACATTGCCCCACAGTCCCGATACCTGAAACGCGGCCGTAAACTCTTTGCCCCCATGCGGTCTGATGGGGTTATTGACAGTGTTGTAGGCGTAGGTGAGCGAGACGTAGCTGTTGATGATGCCGGCCAGCGGATTCGAGGACTGGACACCGGACCGGAAGGCGATGGTCTGAAAGAAGGTCTGTGAAGCGTTGCTGAAGGCCGTGATGTTCGAGCTGGTCCAGGAATAGGTAAGGCCCACGCGCTGGAAGGCATGCCGCTTGAGCGGGTATTGGATGGAGACGTTAACACCCTTTGAAGCCGTGTTGTAATTCTGGGTGAGAGACTTCACGGCAGCACTCAGATTCGGTGACAGGCTTGACGCGGTCTGGTAGTTTTTTGAGGCGTTAAAGTCCTGCTTCTGGTTGAATATCTGGAAACCCATGTTGATGGGCCGGTTCCGGAAGTAGGGCTCGGTAAAGCCGAAGAGGAACTGGCGGCTGATTGAGCCCAAGTTGGCCTGCAGGCTCAGCGTTTCTCCCAGGCCGAGGAAGTTGTTGGTCTGGTAGTTGAGGCCGAGAAAGGCGCCGGAAAGCCCGCTGAGACCGCCGTTCAAGCCGATCGAATTCTTGCCCTTTTCGTGCACTTTGAGCAGCAGCTCGACGGTATGGGCGTCAGGATCCTGGTGGGCCTCGGAGTCCTGATCGACCTTGAGCGGGTCAAAGTACTCAAGTTGGTTCAGGCGTAGAAGGCTGTACTCCCACAACTGGGAGTTGTAGACCGAGCCCTCATCGAGCATCAGCTCGCGGCGGATCACCTTGTCGCGGGTAATGGTGTTGCCCTGGAACTCAATGCGCGAGACGTAGAACGGATAGCCTTCGTCGATATCGACGTTGATTGAGACGGTCTTCTTCTGGTCGTCGTACTTGACCTGGGGAATGGCGCCGAAGTTGATGTACCCGAGCTGGCCGTAGGCCTTCTTCAGGTTGTCGAGTCCCTTGCTAATCTCGGTAGCGTTGAACCAATCGCCATCCTTGATGGGGAAGGTTGCGCGCAGGGCCTTTTCGTTCTTAACCGCCTTGTTGCCGGTAAAGGTGACATCGGAGAGGCGATAACGGCCGCCCTCCTCAATGGGGAGAAGAATATCGATGCGCTTGCCCTTGCTGGGGCGGAAGGTAAACCAGTTGAGGCCGCCTTCGTCGCGGATCTGTGTCTGGGGCTGCTCGACGGCTGCGTTGGCGTAGCCCTTGTCGCGGTAGGCCTGGCGCACGCGCTCGGTGTCTTCTTCCAGCTTCGACGCATCGTAGGTCTGCGAGAAGATGTCTTCGAAGATGATCGAGTAGGGAATCCCGATGGGCTTCAGGTTCTTCATCGACCTGCGCAAGTAAATGGAGCCAATATGGGTGTTTCCGACAAACTTGATCTTGCCGACCTTCACCACCGGGCCTTCCTTGACGTTGAAGCTGATCTGCACAGAGGCCGGCGGCATGGTCTTTACGTCGGTCTTGATGGTCGCAAACTGGTGGCCGTGCTCAGCCTCCATCTGCTTGATCACCGTCTCAGCCAGCTTTACCTTGGTGGGATCGTACTGGCCATCCTCCGACAGGCCGACCTTCTCCTTCTTGAAGCGATCGAGGATGTCGGACTGGGAGATGGAGCTCAGCCCGTTGTATTTAATCTCGCGAATATTGGGTTTTTCGCGAACGAAGATGTTGAGGACGACTCCCTTTTCAGTGTCCTCGCGCTCCACGCGCAGATTCTCAAAGTAGCCTGTGTTCCAAAGCGACTGGAAGCTGGCCTCGATGGTGTTGATGTCGTAGGTGTCGCCCTGATGGATGAAAAGACGGGCAATAATGGTCTCTTTGGGAATGCGGCGATTTCCGATGACGCGAATGCTGTCAATGGTGTCGGAAGTCTGCGCCAGCGCCGAGACAGCAGTAAAGGCGAGTAGCGCCAGCAGCATTACGCGAACGGCGCGACCGGTCAGCCCCACGTAGCGGCCCACGAAGCGGGATATAAAAGTGTGCTTGATCTTCACCGGGCAGCGGCCCTGCGGCGAGCACAAAAAATACTGGTGCGGTCCATGGTTCGGCTTCACGGGAAGAATATGCACACCCTCATTGCTCAAAATCGTATCCTGCGTCGAGGAAAGACTGATTATATTTGACCGCACCGACCCGGCCCAAACGGCTAGACCCGGCTGACGGCACGGAAAGCGTACCTTTCCTCGTAATCTCCCCGCCGCGCTTGTCGCCTTCGGACCCAGGGCCGGGCTCCCGCTCAGATGCATCGGGCAACAGTTCGTTGCTGCCGTTGCGCCAGACTTTCTGCCAACTCATTCCGCCTGGGCGAAATGCGGCGAAGTCCGGCTGGTTGGGTACCCATCCCACAGTCTACCGGAACGAGGCGGGTTTCGACGCCTGCGCGTCCTGTCTGCACGTGGCAGAATGCTGTTTAGACGTGAAAGACAGGGAATAGGAAGTGGGGACCAGGGAGTAGGAAGCGAGCCAGTAGCAGCAGCGAGCCAGTAGCCAATAGCCAATAGCGAATAGAGCGTGGCCTTCGGCCCCGCGCGGTCGCAGCCGCAGGCTACGAACTACTGGCTAGCAACACGGGGCTATTGGCTCGCCTATCCTATTGGCTATTTGACTAAATTCCGATGAGCGAGAGCTACAGCCCGATATACGCATTCAGCGCCGAGTTGCTGGACGGCCGCACTATCACGCTCAACGAATTCCGGGGCAAGGTGATGCTGATTGTGAATACCGCCAGCAAATGCGGATTTACGCCCCAGTACGCCGGGCTCGAAGCGCTTTATCGCGAATATCGGGACCAGGGGCTGGTGGTTCTCGGATTTCCGTGCAACCAGTTTGGGCGGCAGGAGCCGGGAACGGCCGGCGAGATTGCTTCGTTTTGTGAGCGCAACTACGGCGTCAGCTTCCCCCTCTTCGCCAAAATCGATGTGAACGGAAAAAATGCCCACCCCCTTTTCCGTTTCTTGAACCGGGAAAGGCCGGCCGGGTTCCGTTTTCTGCTTGGCGACCGCATCCGATGGAACTTCACGAAATTCCTGGTCGGGCGCGACGGCCGGGTCGTGGCGCGCTTTGGGCCCAGGGCCAATCCGGCAGGGCTGGCCGCCGGGATTGAAGAACTGCTGAATCAGGGCTAGTTTCCGGTCTCGCCCGAGGCCGGCTCACATGCCGGGATGCGGCCCACCGGAAAAAGCATCATTCCCGGGTGCAGGACCGTCCTATGTGGGTGCGGCCGTACGGCCTTTTTCAGAGAGCCGGCATCATAATCTGAGACGATCCAGCGCAACCTGTTCGGGGGCTTCAAATTCTTCAGGTGCGCGGTCTCATGACCGTGGATGAGCATCGGTGTTTGGTGTCCCAGGACACCGTATTCAGCTGGCCTCATCCGTTCGACTACCATGGTAGATTCAACTGCGAAAAGGCCCGGGAGTTGCAGCCCACACTCCGGCCCAGGGAACCTATAAGCCGGTGCGAGCTGGCCGGAATGCCGCTGATCAGGTTTTTCGCGTGATATTCAATGGCATTCAGGCTGCCGAAGAGAGCACCACAATTACGCCGGCCGAGGAGCGAATACCAGCCTTA
>JBEKCW010000425.1:0-4682 GCA_050014675.1 Occallatibacter sp.
CCTCGTCACCAACCATCACCGCGACCAGAACGGCGACCTCCAGCAGGACGAGCGCAAGCCGCCCACTCCGCCCAAAACTTTCAGTGGTGGCGGAGGCCTCTTCTCCACTGCATCCGACTACATCCGCTTCATGCAGATGATCCTCAACCACGGCCGCGGCCCCAACGGCGTACGCGTTCTCCACGCAGATACCGTCGCCCAAATGGAGATCAACCAGATCGGCGCGCTCACCGCAGGCAAAATGAGGACCCAGCGGCCTGACCTCTCCAGCGATGTCGATATCCAGCCCGGCCAAACCGAGAAGTGGGGCCTGGGATTCCTCATCAACACCACCGCCTATCCCGGCGGCCGGTCAGCGGGAAGTCTAGCGTGGGCAGGCCTCTACAACACCTACTATTGGATCGATCCCAAACGCGCCCTCTGCGCCGTCATCCTCATGCAGTACCTGCCCTTCGCCGACAAGCAAGCCCTGGGCCTCCTGGAAGAATTCGAGCAAGCCATCTACGCCAAAAAACTATCCTGAGCGGAATTCAGCCGATGCTCCGCATTCGCTGGAACCGGCTGCAGAAATCGAGTCTTGAAAGTACATGGCTTCAGCCATGCCACAGCCCGTCGCCAAAAACCCGAAAGACCATCTAAGCTGCATCGCCGCACGCCCCGTCTCTCGCCACCCCGTACCGAACTGTGTTCAAGCACCCGAATGGATGTTGACCATCACTCTCATATGCGGGACACTTGCGGTGTCCAGTTGGGCGTATAGCTCAAAGCATGTTTTTCCTCTCCGGAAACTCACGTCTAAAAGTGTCCGGCTGGACAACGCCAAAACCCGCCAGACAAGGCGGTTGGCCCAGCCCTCAGAGCCAAACATCCAATACTCACCTTTTCCATTGTTCCGCGCCCCTGCCAGCCTTATCGTAAGATCAAAGACGCGCCAAACCCCCTTGGTTCTTCAGTGGAGCAAAACATGGAAGTCAAAGGTGCAGCCCTTTTGTATACATTGGCTGGGCTCATGATTACCTTCGCCGGCTTCTCGGCGCTCTTGTTCGTCGTCCGCCAGGCTTCTGGCGCGAGGTTGTCCCGGCTCGACACATTCCTTGCAAAAACGGTCATGACATACATCTTTGTGTTGGCGGCGGCAGCGCTGCTGCCCTCGCTCTTTGCGCTCTACGGCGTTCAGGAAAAGTGGATTTGGCGGGACTCTGGTGTACTTTTCGCACTGCCCATGCTGTCTCTTCAGGTCACCTATCCGCGTAGGCGCCGCAAGCTCGTCGGCCAGGGACCGCCTCCCGCAATCTTCGCGGTCTTCGTTGTCTTCGGTTCCGCTGTAACGGCTACGATGCTTGCCTATATATTGGTGGGCCTCGAATACAGCGCCGCAGCCTACATCACGGCGTTGACCATCGACTTCTTTACCGTCATCTTCGGCTTCATGACCGCGATCGACGTCATCATGCAGCAGCCCGTGGACGCGCCGGAGCAGGCCGATTCGATTCAGGATCGAGCGGATCAGCAGCCTGGTCCCGCCGACCTCCAACGGCGCCACGACAATGCCAGACCCTCCTGAAGAAGGTTAGCTAAACGCGTAGGGCGCACAGCATGCGACACACCACCTCTCGCCCGGAGGATGGGTCGTCGGCAGCGCCCGCCCGCGCCCAGCTCCGCTGCCCCACCTCCGTCAAACTCTACATCTAAAGAGGGATACCCACCTCGGCAAGGGGGATTTCGTCTCAACTTTCTTCCCGGTAGCATCGAGATCGACTCACTCCAAGCCTTCCCCAGGTCGGGAGTTAACCGTGCCTCATCGGCCCCGCATTGCGGTAGTTTTATTAGTAGGATTTGCTGCCATATGCACGCCGATTGTGGCTTCCATCTATCTCGCCTGGCACCAGAGCGTAGCCGCTGAAACAGCGCTAAGCCTTGCCTATGCGAACGACGCTCTCCACCGGGCGGAAATAACGGCAAACCAGTTCGCTGCTGGTGCGCGTCTTTCGAAGCAGGCGAAATTTCCTGCCTGCTCGCGACAAGATATCGACCTGCTCCGTCAGATCGATCTCGGTTCCAGCTATATTCGGGCCGCCGGCCGGGTCTCCGGCAATACTCTTTTGTGTACCTCTGCGGGCATTTTGGACTCGGCTTCTCTCGGCAAGCCGAACCTCATCAGCGGCCGCGGTGTCGCTGAATACTATAACGTCAAGCTTTCCCCCGAGCAGTGGAACGTGCTTGACGTCTTTTCCTCAAATGGATTCGCCATTTTGATCGACCCGACCCTCATCAGCGATATTTCCACCGAGGGCCCTGACGTTGAGCTCGCTGTTTTCGTTCCATCGGCTGCCAACCACGAGCGCATCGCCGCTACCGGGAAAAACTTCCCTTCCACCTGGTTCCAACCCATCGCCGCCGGTAGCGAGCGAACCATCTCCGACCACGGATATCTCGTCACCTGTCTGCGCTCCGCACATTGGGACCTGGCTGTTGTCTCAGCGATCCCGGAGCACTACATCCTCCAGCGCGTCCGCCACTTCGCCCTCATTTTCACCCCCATCGGCGTACTCTGCGGACTCCTCCTGGGTTGGGCGGCCGACTATATCGCGCGTCTTCGTTCCTCGTTTCCCGTATTGGTCCGCCGCGCTATCAAAAAAGGCGAGTTCAGCGTCGAATATCAACCCATCGTTGAGTTGCGGTCCCGCCTGATCATTGGGGCAGAAGCACTGGTTCGCTGGAAGAGTTCCATTGCCAATTTCACTCCCGATCTCTTCATCCCCATGGCCGACGACCTCGGCCTCAGTCACCTCATCACCGACCAGGTTCTCACAATCGTTGCCCGCGACCTGCCTCGCATTATCGAAAAAGATACCCGTTTCGAAGTCTCCATCAACATGTCGGTAGACGATCTGAGTACTGGACTCACCGTGGGACGGCTCGATCACCTGCTCAACCTCGCCGGAGCTCAGCCCGAAAACCTCGGGATCGAGGCCACCGAGCGCGCCTTCCTGCACGACCCCAATGCGGCTGAGCTCATCGGTTCGCTTCGCATGATGGGTATGCGCGTTACCGTCGACGATTTCGGCATTAGCGACTCCGGCCTTGCCTGCCTGCAATCGCTCGCGGTCAATACCCTCAAAATCGACAAGGCCTTCATCGAAACAATCAGCGGCGAAGGCGGAACTCAGCAGGTCATCCTTCATATCATCGAGATGGCCCATTCGCTTCGGCTCGAGATGGTCGCTGAGGGCGTCGAGACTGAAACCGAGGCGGAGTTCCTGGCCGCGCACGGGGTGCGCTTCGCCCAGGGATGGCTCTTCGGCAGACCAATGCCCATCGATGAGCTTTTGCTGAAGATCAAAGTGCCGTTGCCCCGTCCATCAACACCAGGGGACCGCCGTCAGCCTTGAGACACCGACTATCATCCTGAGCGAAGTTGGTGGGAACGAAGAACTCCCCTTCGCGCCCTGTATCAGGGCATGGCTTGAGGCATGCCACAAACCCGCCCCAAAACCCGAAAGACCGTCCACGCGGCGAAGCGGTATGCAAACCCAACAACTACCAGCACACCCGCGCGCACCATTGCCCGCTTCCCCCTACCCACCGTCCACTGACCGCAAACCACTGACAAAAACACGCCAAAATGATGCAAAAATGGCCCGAAGAAGGCCCTGTTTTGATTGCAAAAAACACGCTTTTACGGTGTTCAGGAAATTCTAGTCATACCTTTTTTCTTAAATGCACAATTCTTCAGTTACAAAACACACAATTCGCAAAATACTTCAACGAAGTATCTCGAAAATCGTGTCAACCGCATTGAGCATTTCGCACTGTTTCGCAACCTTCCGATTGAACATTTCGCACTGTTTCGGTTGAATCAATGCGAACGTTTAACGTTGTCGAAGTACCACAAATGGTTTCACTTATCGCACCATTCGTGAGCCCGGAAACCGTCCAACAGCCCAATATGTTAAATTCAAACAGTCAGACCACCCCAGGAGAGATGGCCGAGTGGTTTAAGGCGCACGCTTGGAAAGCGTGTGAAGGTGCAAGCCTTCCCAGGGTTCGAATCCCTGTCTCTCCGCCATCATCACAGGTCCTTCGACTTCGCTCAGGACTACCTGGCCACTACTTCTTCGCGCTTCTTCTTCGCTTCGAGTGCCGGCAGAAGACGTTGCACAAGCGCCTGGTCAGAGAACGGGTTCTGCCCTGAGATCAACTCGCGATCTTGAAGGACGTAACTCTTCCATGGAGCGAGCACGCTTACGTCGCCTCCCGCAGTACTCAAGGCGAAGTCCGGATAGAAGAGAACTTTGCCATTAATCTCGAGCGGCTCCCGCTGCTGCTCTTCCGCCGTCGAAAAGATGGTCATCTTATACCCAGCGTAGATCCATCCCTTAGCCTTCGCATTCGCTCCAGCGGCATCGCCCGCTGCCAGCGCCGCGACAAACTCCTTCGAATTCGGAAGAGCCGAGAGGAGTGAAATGGGGCCGTGGCAGAGCACCGCCGTAGGCTTCGATGTTTCATGGAAATGTCTCATCACGATGCCCGCGTTGGGATCATCGAGAAGATCGATCATCGGGCCATGGCCGCCGGGGACGAAAACGGCGTCGTATTGATCGAGGCCTGATGCGACAACATCCGAAATGCGCGTTGGATTCCTGAGGCCAGTCAGGCTATCGCGGAAATTGAAATAGTCG
>JBEKCW010000426.1:0-4639 GCA_050014675.1 Occallatibacter sp.
CCCCAATCAACGAAGGCCCCAAACAGCCGCAGCCACGGCAAACCGCGAAGGAAATGATTGCCGCCAATGTGAAGTGCCTGATTGAACAGCTTGAGGCAGGGAAAAGCGACGCGCTTACCGCATATGCTCGCAAGCCGGGAAGCAGATGTAGAGCGCGCGGAAGCGGCACTAACAAGCAGCCGGACGCTTCTCGAAGCCGAAAAGAGGCAACGCGCGGCACTCGATACGAGAGATGGTTTATACAGAGCAGATATTCAGGCGAAACAAGCAGCGATTGTAGTAACCAAGGTAAATCTTGGTTACACCCGGATCGCCGCACCCACGGCCGGAGCGGTTGGTGAACGGCACGTCCAGGAGGGCCAGCTGGTTGCAGCCGGGATGCAAGTCATCGATCTGGTCAAAGGCGACGTCTGGATTCAGGCGAACTTTAAGGAGACTCAGCTTACCAATATCCGAGCCGGAGACATGGCCGATATCAGGGCCGATACGTTTCCTGGTGTTGTCCTCCATGGAAAAGTTATTGAAATTGCTCCGGCAAGCGGATCTCAGTTCGCTTTGCTCCCTCCTGATAATGCGACGGGCAATTTCACAAAGGTCGTCCAGCGAATTCCTGTAAAGATCGCTCTCGATCCCGGGCACCCACTGCAGGGCCGTTTGCGACCGGGATTTTCGGTAGAAGTGACAATTCATGCGTCTGGAAAGAATGGAAAACTGGAGGAGTCTCAGCCTTGAGTACATCGCCCACTCCACCAGCACCTGCAACAGGAACGGCAAGCGCACCCGTAATTTCGACCCATCCTCTCTTGGGGGTCATTGGTGTGCTATTCGGTGCGATGATTGCGACGTGCACAGGACGACTAATCAGTGTGGGTTTATCGGACTTGCGTGGCGCGTTGCATCTTGGCGTCGATGAAGCTTCGTGGATAGGCACTGCCTTCAATGCCGCGCTGATGTTCATCGGGCCGTTCTCCGTCTATCTCGGCGGTTTGCTCGGAGCGAGGCGCGTCCTGCTTGCCTGCGCGTCGGTGTTCACGTTGATCAGCCTGCTGCTTCCATTTGCCAGCAGCTTGCCAGTCACCCTCGTCTTACTGGTGCTTGCCGGCTTGACGGCCGGAACGTTTTACCCTCTGACGCTCTCATTTGTCTTGCGCAATTTGCCAATGCGCTACGTCCTGATTGGGATTGCCATGTACGCCATGGACATCATCTTCACAACCAACTTCGCAACATCTCTCGAAGCCTGGTACATCGACCATCTTTCGTGGAAATGGATCTTCTGGAATAGCGCCGCTCTGACTCCGGTCATGATGGTGCTGATCTATTTTGGAATTCCATGGCAGCCCTTGCCGCAACCGAAGGAAGGCCAGCCGAAACCGAATTGGAGGGGCTTTCTTTATGCCAGCCTGGGTTTCTCTCTGCTCTATGTCGCTCTCGATCAGGGGCAACGGCTGGACTGGTTGAACTCCGGTACCGTGGTCGGGCTCATCGTTTCCGGACTCTTTCTGCTCTTGGCAACCGTTGTGCGCAGGGTCCTGATGCCGAATCCGCTTCTGAACTTCAAGTCTCTGGCGCGACGGAACACGATCCTGCTTGGAGGCGTGCTCATCTTCTTTCGCTTCGCGATGCTGGCAACGGTCGTCCTCATCCCCAGTTACCTCGGATCCGTGAAGGGATTTCTGCCGTTGCAGACCGGGCCAGTCCTGCTCTGGGTGGCTCTGCCGCAGTGTCTCTGCGGCATACTTGCTGTCTACCTCCTGAAGTACGTCGACGCGAGGCTTATTTTGACCGCAGGATTCGCTCTGGTCGCAGTCGCGTGTGTGATGAATGCGAACCTGTCCTCAGTCTGGTCGGGCAGAAATTTCTCAACCTCGCAGCTGATCATGGCAATCGGGTTTGCACTTTCCTTCAATGCCATGGTCGGAGCGATCATCCTTGAAGTCTTTAACACGGGAGCACTTAGCCGCCCCATTGATGTCCTCACATTCGCCGGCTACTTTCAGACCGTGCGTCTCTTCGGAGGGGAGCTCGGCGTCGCCTTCATGCAACATTTCATTCCGGTGCGCGAACAGTTCCATTCGAACTCACTCGGGCTAGGCGTTCAGTTGGGCCTGCTGCCGACCGATCATAGGCTGATGGGATTGACCGCAGGCATGTCGAGCCATTCCGCCGGGCTGTCAGTCGCAACCGAAAGGGCAGCGGAGATTCTCGGCCTGCAGGTTCGTCAACAGGCATTCACGCTCGCGATCAGTGACGCATTTCTGCTAGTAGCCTGGTCGGTTGTCTGCTGCCTGGTCGTCGTTGCGTGTATGACGCGCGTCCCTACTCAGTATCAGCAAATTGTGTCGGCCCCCGCCGTCTCTGCATGAAGAAAATTGGAAGGGTCTGAAGGATCGAATATGCGAGCCCAAACAAGACGCAATGCTCATCGGCCATATCTCGCTCTCGCCCTGTGTGCCGCGGGCATATTCGCAACGTGTCCACGCGCGACAGCGCAGGGCGGGACACCGGTTGCCTTTGAGCTCGCGACTGCAACTCGATCCGGACACTTCCGCTATGGCGTTGCCGATCCCTACTAGAGAAGAGTGCATACGCATCGCGCGCGAGCAGAGCCCCGCAATCCGCACGGCGCAACAAGCCGTGCTGAAGGCAAAGGCGGGACTCGGTGCAGCCAAGGACGCATATATTCCTGATGTCACCGGACTCGCGCGATACAGCTACCAGAGCGGCATCCCTTTCCTGGTTCACAACTTTGGAACGTTCGGCTTTAGCTTAAGCTATGAACTTTTTGATGGTGGGCGCCGCAATGCAGAAATCAAAGATGGAAGGACTTTGCTCTCAGAAGCGCAGGTCAATCTCGACAAAGTTGAAGACGAGGTGACCGTAGAGGTGGAATCCGCATACGACAAGGTGGAGCAGTTGCAGAGCATGGTGCAAGTAGCGGAAGAAGCATTGAATGTTCGCACGGAGGCCGCTCGACTGGTAGACCGTCAGTTTGAACAGAATGCAGCACTAACCTCGGCTCGATCCGAGGCCCATGCTAAGGTCGCTGTTGCCAGGGCCTCAGTTCTTGAGGCAACGCTCGGACTGTCGCTTGCGCATGCCGATTTGAAACGCGCAATCGGCCAGATACCGAGGTAGATCTACCGGCTCCTCCTAAGGCCTATGCAGGAGGAGTGGACGAAGAGCATTGCACTCGTAAATTGAGATAGGAGGTCTGCTACTGTGCCGATGAATCCAGCGATGATCAACATCCTTGCTGCGCTTAGCGGTACGGCCGTCGGCTCACTTGCCCCGGTTCTGAGCAACTATGTCCTTCAAAAAAGTATCACGCAACGAGACCTACTAAATCGGCAGCTTGGTCAGCGGGAAGTCCTCTACTCGGACTTCATCAAAGAATCTTCGCGTCTCTACGCGGATGCGATGATCCATGAGCTCGGTGATCTCAATGATCTCGTGTCTCTCTACGCATTTGTAAGCCGTATCCGTCTGCTGGCCTCCGAGCCAGTCGTGAGAGCCGCTGAGGACTTCGTCAAGCTGATCGTTCAGCATTATGGCGATCCGAATCTGACGGTAGAACAAATGCGAACGGCCGCGCTCTCCCAAAAGGCGGACCCTCTCGATGTCTTCAGTTCAGCCTGTCGGAAAGAGTTGCGGGACATTCTTCAACGCGGTGATCAGTAACCACAGGCTTTTTCAAACTTAGGCGGTGCTCTAGTTATGAACGAATCTGAATATGACCTGGTTGTGATCGGCACTGGGCCAGCGGGCCAGAAGGGTGCTATCGCGGCGGCGAAGGCGCGCAAGCGCGTTGCCATTATCGATCGGACTCTCATGATCGGAGGAGTGAGTACTCATACCGGCACCATTCCTAGTAAGTCGATACGTGAGGCCATCTTTCAGCTCACTCGGTTTTCGGTAAAGGCACTATACGGCGATGGGCCTCGCAGCCATGGCGGCATTTCTATTCAGGATGTCTCCTCCCGCGTGAGCACCGTTGTCGAGCGCGAGACTGAGGTAGTTCGCGCGCAGCTGACGCGCAACGGGATTGCGATCTATCAAGGGGATGCACTGTTTCTAGACCCTCACACAGTCGAAGTTCAAGACAACGGTGAAAAGAGTCGGCTGAAAGCGGAAAAGATCTTGGTCGCTTGTGGCACGCGGCCCGCACATAGCCCGGAGATTCCGTTCGACAACCGTCGCATTGTGGATACTGATCACCTTTCCGGCTTAGATGGTCTTCCAAAAGAGGTCATCGTGGTGGGGGCAGGGGTGGTGGGTCTTGAGTACACATCTTTTATGGCCGCTCTGGGTACTGAGGTCACGTTGATCGACCAGCGTGCAACTGTCCTGGAGTTCGTAGATCGGCAGATCGTCGAAGCGCTCTCTTACCACTTGCGCCAATTCGGCGTCACATTTCGCTTAGCAGAAAAGGTAACGCGTGTTGAGATCGACCCAGTGCGTGAGCGAGTCTTCGTGGAACTGGAGAGTGGCAAGAAAATACAAGGAGACGCCCTTATCTATGCCGTAGGCCGTCAAGCCAATGGCGATCTTCTTAATTTGGAGGCCGCCGGATTGCAAGCAGACACGCGCGGCAGATTGAAGGTGAATGAGTCCTTTCAGACTGACGTTCCGCATATCT
>JBEKCW010000427.1:0-4638 GCA_050014675.1 Occallatibacter sp.
GATCCCCGACCGCAGCACATCTCCTGGAATCGCCGATGACTGCAAGGCATAGGTGCCGTCGTCGAATGTCTCGACGGCGAGATTGCCGCCTCGGACCGTGGAAGTCTGGGAGGATGCGGACTGCGCGCGTGCGCCGCTCGCGGTCCAAACCGGCAGCCAAACAAATATCAGCAGCAATACAAATACGAAGCGCGATGATTTCATAAGAGATGTCCCCGGTTAAGATGCATTCTATTCTACGCTGTTCTTTCGTTTGTTTATCGAATACGGCAAAAGAGAAGGATTGATGCAAACAGTCAACGAAATCCAGCTTGCTGCGATCGCAGCCCGGCTGAATATCCAGTCGGAACAGAGCCCTCGCTTGCGGATTGTACGGGCCCGCTGGAGTTTTATCCTTCCAGGGGAAGACACTTCCTGCGTAGGGCCATCAGCCCGCCAGGCGAGAATCACAGGCGATGAGCGTGCAAAAGCATTGGAATTAATCTTAACCTCATGCTCACTTTATGTTGCGATGAATTTCGAATTATATGTTATTATTTCATTTTGGCTGCTGTGTTGTGCCCTGCGCGGATGCAGAAGGATACAAAACCCGTGAGCGTTACCGTATTCTCTTTGGCCGCCCAGGGGCAACGCCAACATAACGGGAGAGATGCAAGATGGCAAGGGGAGCATCAACACTACGGGAAATTCACAGCCAGCCCAAAGTTTGGGGCGAGTGCCTAAATACATTAGATAAGCTCGATCTGGAGCCGCTGGTCGGCGACAAAGACCCTCGCACCCATGAGTGGGTCCTGGTCGGCTGCGGCACCAGCTACTATCTGGCGCAAGCCGCAGCGGCTACATTCACAATCCTAGGGGGAGTGCCCGCGCGGGCTGTGCCGGCCTCCGAAATACTCTTGTCTCCCAGGTTGGTGTTTCCAGACGAGGATGCGCCCGTCTTCCCGGTTCTGATCTCCCGTTCGGGCCATACTTCTGAGGTCTTGCAGGTAGCGGAACTCCTCAGGCAGCGCGGCGTCGCATTTCTCGCAGTTACCTGCGACGGAAACGAGCTGACCCAGCTGAGCAGGCGGACCCTCAAATTGCCGGTGGCGGAGGAGAGCACGGTGATGACTTCTTCGTTCACCTCAATGCTGATGGCGCTGCAATATATCGCGGCGCGCTTCGCCAAACAGAATGAATTTGTGGCAGCGTTGCACTCGTTGCCTGCGGCCCTGGCAGGTCTGCTCCCCATCTACGGTCCAAAGATTGAAGAATTTGCTCAACGATCGTTTGACGACGTGGCATTTCTGGGACAGGGCGCGCTGTACCCAATCGCATCGGAATCGGCCCTGAAAGTTATGGAGTCTTCGGCGTGCTATGCCCAGTTCTTTCACACGCTCGAATTTCGCCACGGGCCTATGTCCATTGTGTCTGAGAAGGTAATGATAGGGGCGTTGCTCTCCGATGCGGGTTACCCGGAAGAGAGCGCGGTATTGCTTGAGATGAAGGGGCTCGGGGGATGCACCGTAGCCATTGCAAATCAGCTCTCGCCTGAAGTAGTCAGCTCGGCCGACCTGGCCATTGAACTCGCCCTGCCTGGACCCGAACTTGCCCGCCTGATCGTCTACGTCGTATGGGGCCAGTTGCTCGGCAGCCGTCTCGGATTGCGCAAGGGGCTCGATCCTGACTCCCCGCGCCATCTCAGCCGCGTTGTCACGCTCGTAGACTAGAGCGATATGCACAAACGCTTCGATGTCACGATCGCGGGCGAGATCAACCTGGACCTCATTCTCTATGGGCTCCCCGAAGTAATGCCGCTGGAGCGCGAACTGCTTGCCAGCGACTTTTGTCCGACCCTGGGCAGTTCCTCGGCAATTCTCGCGCACAACCTATCTGCTCTTGGCGTCTCAGTCGGCTTCATTACCCGTCTCGGGGATGACGCACTCGGCAACATGGCCCTGGATCGGCTCGCTGAAAAGGGAGTCGACCTCACTTGCGTCAAGCGCATCTCCGGCGGCACATCCACTGGCGTCACGATTCTTCTTGACCATGCAGGAAAGCGTCATATCCTCACCTATCCGGGAACCATGTTCGAGATGACCGCTGCTGATCTCGACATGACGTACCTTGCCTCAAGCCGGCACTTTCATCTTTCTTCGCTGTTCCTCCACAAGGCGCTTCAGCCGGACCTGCCCCGGATCTTCAAGCAATTGAAGAACGAGGGTCTCACCCTCTCGCTCGATACCAATGACGATCCCGAGGATCGCTGGAGCGGCCCGCTCGACGAACTACTGGGCATTGTCGATATCTTCCTTCCCAATGAAGACGAAGCCTGCCGCATCAGCGGCCAGCCCGACGCCGAGAGCGCCATCGAAGTTCTGGCCAGGCGAGTCCCGATCGTCGCCGTCAAATGCGGCAAGCGCGGCGCGCTGGTGCAGGCCGCAGGCCAGCGCTGGCTGGTCCCCGCAGCGCCTGTCACTCCCCTGGATACAATTGGCGCCGGCGACAGTTTCGACGCTGGATTCCTGGCGGCGTACCTTCGAGGCGAGTCGCCAGATGCCTGTGCAACTTTCGGAAATCGTACCGCTGCTCTCTCCACCCTGCGCCCAGGAGGCACGGAGTCTTTCCGCGATCCAGAATTGATGCGCGATTTTCTCACCCGCGCCAGCTGAGCTGCCGCATGCGAATTCAGTTGACCGCTCATGCAGCATCGATTTACACAAGGTTGTACTGGGGCCCCATCCACACAATCGTTCTCGCGGTGTATTTTCTCGCCCCGCCGCCAGCGTCAACGGGTATGATAAGGAACGATTATGAGAGTTTTAGATAAGGAAAAATGAAGGCCAATACAAAAAGCGGAACCGACATGCTCATCGACGAGCGTCGCAACCATATGCTTGCCCTGGTGCAGCGCGATGGCCGGGTCCTGGTTTCTGAACTATCCGACGCGCTGGGCATCTCCCGCATCACCATACGCAAGGATCTCGACTATCTGGAGTCGAAGGGGCTGGTGCAGCGCACCCATGGCGGAGCGCTCTCTCCGCAGGGCAGCATGCTGCTTGACCCCTCATTGCAGGAGAAAGAGCAGAAGCAGCTAAAGGAGAAGCAGCGAATCGCGAAAGCGGCCGCAGCCCTGGTTGAAGAGGGCCAGTGCGTGCTGCTCGACTCCGGCACAACCACCACGGCGGTGGCACGCGAACTGCGCCATTTTTCCCATCTCACGGTCATCACAAATTCCGTAAACATCGCGACCGAACTGGCAGGCACGGACTTTGAAGTGATTTTGACCGGGGGAACGCTGCGCAAGAATTCGTTTTCGCTGGTCGGGCCGCTGGCCGAGGACGTGCTCAGCGAAATGCATGCCGACATTCTCTTTCTGGGCGTAGACGGCTTTGACGTGAAGGCCGGCCTCATGACGCCGAACCTTGCGGAGTCGCGAGTGAATCGCGCCATGGTCAACGCCGCCACGCGGGTGGTCGCGGTGTGCGATTCCACAAAGTTCGTTCGCCGCAGCCTGGCCCTCATCGTTCCCCCGACGGCCATTCACACGGTCATTACCGACGACCAGCTAGGCGATGAGGATGTGGAAACGCTGAAGGCGGCAGGTATCGAAGTGATTCGCGTCTAGGGTATTCGTTCCATCGGGGTATTTACGCATTACAGGCATTCGCGTAGACGCGAAGCACCGTGCGGATGCGATGAATCACGATGGAGTGCGCGTCAGGCCGCAATGTCCCGGCCCGAACCGCACGGTACTCGTCCGGTAGATAGGCGCTGATCAAAGTTTCGGGAATCGCTTTCTGCTGCAGATTCGACATCAGCGTCTCAACGGCCTGCTTAACTTGCGGAGCGGTCCAGTAGTAGCGCACGCGATCGCTGTAACTGTAGCGCCGCAGCAGTCGCTTGGCCTGTTCATCGCCATGGTAATGATGTTCCCAATGGCGGGGATCCTCAAGCATGACGCGATCCAGCACTTCCATCAATTGAGCAGATTGTTCCCGGCCCACTAGTTCAATCTCAATCAACGACAAGGCTTCCAGCGCCTCCCGCATTGCGAAGGTGAGCGCCGGACCGACCTTCAGGATTGCGAATCCATCGCGCACCAGATTGCGATAAGCTTCGGGCCGCTGATAGTCAGTGGAATGCGCCTCATACACAAGGCCAGGTTCGCTGTCCAACAGATCGGTGAGAGCGATGGCGCGTTCAGGCGCATAATCCACGACGCTGTCGTGGTTAAATTCAACCCCCGGCTGCACCACCAGGGCAATCACCCGCGTCCATACGGGTGCAAGCCCCGCCTCATTAAAGATTCGCCGGTGTGTGGCCAGGGTTTCAGCCGCGGCATCGCGGCTGGTAACCGCAAGCTCTTTCAGGCTCTCCGTTGCTCCGCCTGGAACGGGCACCTCAGTGCCAATCACATAGACCGGCTTCACGTCGCCGCTCGCCCGCTCCGCTGCAGAGCAAAGAACTGCGGCCCTGCGCGCGATAATCTCTCCATCAAGGGGACTGCGATCGTCAGCGCAAGCCATGCTGGCATCCAAGTGGATCTTCTGAAAGCCCGCGCGCGCATAAGCCTCAACGGTGCGCTCGGCTTCGGTCATCGCCTGCTTCGCGGGTTGGCTCTGCCACGGATTAGGCCCCAGATGATCTCCGCCCAGT
>JBEKCW010000428.1:0-4620 GCA_050014675.1 Occallatibacter sp.
ATTCTGTCCTGCGACTTGTGAAAGACATGAATCGACTTGCCCACGAGCTCGTCTACCGCGAACGGCAGGTACTGCTGCAGCGTCTTGAGGGTCTTGCGCGACGATCGATTGAGGAAGCGAAGAATCAGTTCCCGATCGCAGAACATCGCGTTGGCGGGCAGCGCATCGAGCGCATACTCAAAGGTGCGATCTTGCGCGGCTTGAGCATCGACAGTCTCTTCAAACTCCATCACCGCTGCCGTTGCGCGTTCCTGCTGCCGTGAAAACAAACCTCCCAGCAATCCATGTGACATTTTCGGTTTCTCCTATGGCACCTACACCGAGTTTCGGGCAAATGTGCGCAGGACGACGCGGGATGAATCGATAGATTTCTGTCTCATTCCCAAATGCGAATCTGTGGTTTCAAATCAGGACACGCGCAACAGGCACTCGGCAGCTCATGTGATTAGGGTCGTTTGACTCGTGCTGTTTGCTTCCCGCAACCCAAAGGGTTGAGAATGGTTTGCCATGCAACCCTTCAGAGACCTGCGCGTGGGCGCACTCCGCCTGGCGATCGACGGGCTCGATCGCGTTTCGCGCCTCGGCGGCCGCGAGCCTGTGCTTCCGCCGCATCTCATCACCGGTTTTGAAGGCGAGAAGGAAGCCTACTTCCATTTGCTGCGCAAGGGCTACCTGGTAGTGGCGACGCGCTGGTCGGCAGGGAATCTGCCCGGCGACATCGACATTGTTGCGTGGAAAGACACGCTGCTTTGCATCATTGAAGTGAAGACGCGCACTGCGCATGACATGACGCCCGCCGAGGTCGCAGTCGACAGCCACAAACGCTCGATTCTTCGCCGGCTGGCGCGGCGCTACATGCAACAACTGCCGCAGGCCAGCGGCTCACCGCCGGAGTTGCCGCAGGTGCGATTCGATGTGATCAGCGTTTATTTGCTGCCGGGCGAGAAGCCAGAGATTACGCACTTTGAAAATGCGTTCGGCTGGAAAGAGTTCCGGCGCGACTGGGAGTAATTTGCCGGAATGCGATAGCGGCGGCTACTATCCCTGCGCGTCCACGAACTCTTCGTGCCACGCCATCTGGATGGCCTCGAGCCGCGGCTCATTCGACTTGGTCGGGTCGTCGTCGAAGCCTTCTAGCTCGGTTACGTAGCGATGCAGATCGGTAAACCGCACGGTGAGCGGATCGATGTCGGGAAACTTTTCCTGCAGCTGAATGCCGATCTCCTCGGCGTCGGTCCAATGAATCTCGCGCGGCATTTTCCCTCTTCATTCAATGAAATCTGGGTGCCCCACCCTCGCCGGGTCTTTGTTCTTCCGGCTAGGGTGGGATACGCATAAACTCAGAACTATTTCCCTTCCGCTAGCGCCAGCGGCTTGCCTTCTGAAGTGTAATTCCGATTCCACTTGGGAATCTCGACCAGGTAGTTGCCAGGTCCCGTAATCACCGCCTGGCAGCCCAGTCGCGAATACAACTGCTGATCGGCGGCCATGTCCATGCGGTCAATCTCGTCGTCGTCCGCCTCGCTGATGCCCGTCTGATCCTTGATCCACAAGTGGCAGGTGGTGCAGGCGCACACGCCGCCGCACGCATGGTCGAGAAAGATGCCAAAGTTCTCCGCGACATCGAGAAAGCTCATCGGCTTGCCGTGATGGTCGTAGGGCATGGTGCCGTACTCAAACTCAACGGTGCGGCCTTCGGGCATAAATGTCACCCGCACCAGCTTCTCCGGCGGAATGTTTTTGTTTGCTGCTTCACTCATAGCTGCCACTTTCCCAATCTTCGCTCACTAACGCCGCTCTCATTTGAACTCCGCTGCCGCCATCGGATGCGGCGCGCTGATATTGTCGCTCAATACCTCGCCCGCCTCGTTCATCGTTTTGCCGCGAATCGCATCCGTCACTGCCGCGTCCATCATCAATTCGGCCAAACGCCGCGTTGCCTGGTCGAGCGCTACGCGCGCATCGCGAATCGCTGCCGCATCGTCGCCCGCTTTCGCCTGGATCAGCTTGTCTTCAGCGGCTCCAATCGCAGCCTGCTCTTCGCCGGCCAAACGCTGCCACGCGGGATTTGTTTTTGCCTGGTCGACCTTGGCCAGATCAGACTCCGCTTCAACCCTCGCCTCAATCAGCAGCCGTTTGGCAAAGTCCTCTTCGGCGTGATCGAACGAGTCGAGAATCATTCCCTCGACCTGCTCGTCTGTTAATCCATACGTCGGCTTCACTTCAATTTCGGCCTGCTTGCCGCTGCGCTGCTCGCGCGCCGACACCTGCAGAATTCCATCGGCATCAATCAGAAACTTGACTTCGATGCGCGGCAACCCGGCCATCATTGGCGGAATGCCTTTCAGATCGAATCGCGCCAGAGAGCGGCAGTCCGCAGCGAGTTCCCGCTCGCCCTGCACTACGTGAATCGCCACATTGGTCTGGCCGTCAACACCGGTAGTGAAATGCTCCGTCGCCGATGCCGGTATCGTCGAGTTGCGCTGAATAATCTTCGCCACTACTCCGCCCAGCGCTTCAATGCCCAGCGACAACGGTGTCACGTCTAGCAGCAGCAACTCTTCGGTCGACTTTGAAGCGCCGCCGAGAATGTCTGCCTGCACAGCCGCACCCAGCGCAACCACTTCATCGGGATTCAGCTCAGTGTGCGCCTTCTTCCCTCGCGCGCTCAATTTGAAAAGCTCGTCAACCAGCTTGCGCACAGCGGGAATCCGCGTCGAGCCGCCCACCAGCACCACTTCGTCAATCTGCTCCGGCGTAATGTGCGCGTCGGTCATCGCCTGCTTGCATGGCGCCGCCGTCCGCGCAAGCACGGGCTCAATCAGCATCTCAAACACTTCGCGCGGAATCTCGCGCTGATAGCGGTCGCCGTTCGGCAATTCAATGTCGAAGCTTGCCGACGATTCAGACGAAAGCCTGATCTTCGCGTCGATCGCGTTCTTGCGCAGCGCCTGCACTGCTCCCGGATGCGATCTCAAATCGACTCCGTGTTCGGCGTAAATCTCATCGAGCGCAATCGCCAGCAGCAGATTGTCGATGTCGTCGCCGCCAAGGTGTGTGTCGCCGTTGGTCGATTGAACCTCGAAGATTCCGTCATTCAGCTTCAGAATGGAGATGTCGAACGTTCCGCCGCCAAGATCGTATACGGCAATCGTGCCAACATTGCTGCGATCGAGCCCGTACGCCAGCGCAGCCGCGGTCGGCTCATTCACCAGTCGCAGCACTTCGAGGCCGGCCATGCGGCCCGCGTCTTTGGTCGCCTGACGCTGCGCATCGTTGAAATACGCTGGCACCGTTATCACGGCCTGCGAAACTGGCGCGCCAAAAAATCGCTCGGCATTGCGCTTCAGTTGCCGCAGCACGTAGGCCGAAATCTCAGGCGGCGTAAAGCGCAACTCACCCAGTTGAATGCGCGGCACCTCGCCGGCCTCAACATCGTCGGCAAGACGGAACGGGAAGAGCTTGAGTTCGCTCCGCACCTCGTCAAGCCCGCGCCCCATCAGCCTTTTCACGGAATAGATGACGCGCTCGGGCGTCTCGATCAGTGCCTTGCGCGCGCTGTTGCCCACGGTCACAGTGGGCCGGCCGTTGCTTCCTTCCTGTACTGGATCGAGCGCAACGACCGATGGAACAAGATTCACCCCGTCCACGCCGGGAATCACCACCGGCTTGTCGCCCTGCATATATGCGACCAGCGAGTTCGTTGTCCCCAGGTCGATCCCGACTACTTTTGCATCCGCCATAATTCTTGTTCAGGCTCCAAGTGTTTCCGTCACGTCGCGGACCAGGTTACTCAAATAGCGGCGCCGATCGAGCAGCGCGACCATTGTGTTTTGCGCAGCCTTTCGCTCCGCCTCGCCACCCTCGTCCCACGCATTCCACTGCGCGCGCAAATCGCGATCCACATCCTCAAGCAGGCCGTCAAACTTCTTCTTCGCCTCGGCCAGGCTTTTTTCAAGTTCAGCATCAGTCTCGCCTGCAGCACGAGCCATGCGCATCTCTTCAAGTTGCATATTCAAATCGAAAACTTCTTCAAGCAGGTCGGCCGGCGCCCGCGATGGATCTCGACGATCTTTTCCGCTATGCTCTTCGCCAATCTCCGCGCCGCTCCGTTTTAATAGATACTCGGTGCGCCGCAGCGGCTCTTTCAGCGTGCGATAGGCATCGTTCAGTAGCGCGGTGTCGGCCAGGCTCCATTCGCGCTCCTGCTCACCGGCGCGCGCAAAGCGATCAGGATGCAGCCTGCGGCTGAGGCGATGAAACTCCTGCTCCAGCGCGGCCAAATCGATATTCAGCTTTGGCTCGAGACTGAAGACGGTGAAGTAATCGCCGCTGGGCGGAGGCTGTATTTTGCTGCAGTGCGGGCAAAAGAGCGTGGACTCGTTGTGACCCACGGAACAAGACCAGCATGCAATGGGAATTGCGGAATCGAGAACTTTCATCATGATCCAAACCCTGCGACTAAAAAGGTGCCTACGACGAAAACGACGTTCCGCAGCCGCAGGAGCGCGAAGAGTTCGGATTGATGAAGTTAAACCCCTGCCGCATCAGGCTCTCCTCGTAGTCCAGCGTCATGCCGTGCAGATAGAGGAACGACTTGGGATCGACGAAGACGCGAAC
>JBEKCW010000429.1:0-6777 GCA_050014675.1 Occallatibacter sp.
CGCTCCAGTAAGTCCTGGTGTATCGTTCGGGATCGCCATACACGGTGCGGGCAATCGAGGGCCAGGGCCGCTTGATCACCAGCAATCCGCCGCTGCCCGCCGGAACAGTCTCGTAGTGGCCGTTGGCGTCGGGCTTGGTGACTACCGCCGGCTCGATGCCGAAAAACGGCCGCGTGGCCGAGCCGGGCTTTGTAGGCACCGCGCCGGGAATCGGCGCGATGAGAATGGCGCCGGTTTCAGTCTGCCACCATGTATCCACGATGGGGCAGCGGTTGTGGCCGATCTTCTCGCGGTACCACATCCACGCCTCGGGATTGATGGGCTCACCGACCGTGCCGAGCAGGCGCAGCGAGCTGAGATCGTGCTTGTCGACGAATTCATCGCCCCACTTGATAAACGCGCGAATGGCCGTGGGCGCGGTGTAGAAGATGGTCACCTTGTGGTCGTCGACGATCTTCCAGAATCGAGAAAAGTCGGGCCAGTTCGGCGCGCCCTCGTACATTACCACCGTTGCGCCGTTCTGCAGCGGCCCATACACAACATAGGAGTGGCCGGTGACCCAGCCGATATCGGCCGTGCACCAGAAGATGTCGTCTTCGCGCAGGTCGAAGACGTACTTCGCGGTGATGTAGGTTTGCACCGCGTAGCCGCCGGTTGTGTGCAGCAGGCCTTTCGGCTTTCCCGTCGAGCCGGAGGTGTAAAGGATATAGAGCGGATCTTCTGAATCCTGCTCGGCGGCGGGGCACTCAGGCGAGGCCGTGGCCATAAGGTCGTGCCACCAGTGGTCGCGGCCGGCGACCATGTTTACCGGCGAGCCGGTGCGCTTGTACACCACCACGTGCTTTACGGTGTGGCAGGCGGGCATGGCCTCGTCTACCGTGCGCTTAAGCTGAATCTCGTTGCCGCGGCGGTAGCTGGTGTCCTGCGTGAGGATGGCAATGCAGCCGGAGTCGTTGACGCGGTCGGCGATGGCGTTGGCGGCAAATCCGCCAAAAATGACCGAGTGCACTGCGCCGATGCGCGCGCAGGCCAGCAGGGCAATGGCCAGCTCGGGCGTCATGCCCATGTAAACAGCTACGCGGTCGCCCTTCTGGATTCCGAGGGCCTTGAGCGCGTTAGCAAACTTCTGGACCTCGATATGAAGTTCGGCGTAGGTAAGGCGGCGAATCTCTCCGGGCTCGCCCTCCCAGATGATGGCGGTTTTTTGCGCGCGCTCACTCAGCGCATGACGGTCCACGCAGTTGTAGCTGAGGTTGGTTTTGCCGCCCACAAACCACTTGGCCCAGGGCAAATCCCAATCCAGCACCTTGTCCCACTTTTTGAACCAGTGCAGCTCGCTCGCAGCCCCGGCCCAGAACTTTTCGGGATCCTCGATCGACTCCTTGTACATGGCCTCGTACTGTTCCAGGCTCTTGATCTGGGCGGCAGCGGCAAACTCCGGCGGCGGGGGAAAGACGCGATTTTCGCGCAGGGTGGAGTCAATGTCCTGATTCGCAAGGGGGTTCGCAGCGGCAGGGACGGGCAAGGAAGACATAGAGGATTCCTCTTGAAAATTGCTGGATGGGATGACAGCGGCAGCCTGCAAACGGCGTTCGTCCGCACAGACCTTATCGCAGACACTTTATCGGGCTGGACGTGACTGACGCAAGGGATCAGGGGTCAGGGATCAGTCTTTCGTACGGGGTTGAGTGGCATGCTAGTCGCCGGCTAATGGCTATTGGCTACTGGCTGTCTCACCACCGCAGCAACGGCAGCAGGCTTGAGTAGTCGTCTGTCCACAGCCGCAGACCTGGCTTGAGAATAGGCGTTCTGGCTGCGGCAGCGACCTCTGGTTGGGAGAAAAAGTCAGCGTTGTCGGTTACCAGCACCCAGTAGGCGCTGAACTCGCCTCGCTCGTCGTTGGCGCCGCTTGAGACGCGCATTGCCTTCATACCGGCACTCTGCGCGAGCAGGGCTATGGCTGGTTCCAGATCGACGTGCTGGTTCGAGATGTGGAAGGCAAGAATGCCTCCGGGTGCGAGGTGGCGGCGATAGAGTGCGAGGGCTTCCTCAGTGAGCAGGTGCAGTGGGATGGCATCGCCGGAGAAGGCGTCGACGACGAGCACATTGAAGTCTTGCGGAGCCTCGCGGGCGAGCGAGGTGCGCGCGTCGCCTTCAACGATGGAGACCTGCGCGCCGGACTCCCGAATGTAGGTGAAGACGTTGCGCGCGATGGGCGCGACGGCGGGGTTGATTTCGTAAAAGCGGATGCGGTCGCCAGGCTGGCCGTAGGCGGCGATGGTTCCCGCGCCCAGGCCAATAACTCCGATGTTGCGCGGCCGATTCTGGCAGCAGTTGCGCAGCGCAATGCCGACGCCGGAGTCGAGAGCGTAGTAGCTGGTGGGCGTTTTACGTTGCGCATCACTGCCGAATATCTGCGTTCCGTGCTGGATCGAGCCGTTGGTGAGCGTGCGCAGCACGGCGCCGGAAAAGTTGAAGTTCTGCTTTACGCGCAGCGCTCCGTAAAAATTGCGCACGGCCACGGTGGTTCCGCGCTGGTAGGCGATGCTGAGCCAGATTGTGAGCACGAGCATGGAGGCGGTAGCGGCCGTCCACAGCAGCCGCTGTTGCCAGCCGCCTTGCCAGGTGACAAAAAGTGCCAGCAGAGCGGTCACGAGAAAAGTAATGGCGAGATCGTAGTTATACGAAAAAAGCAGTGGGAATGCGATGCCGACGATGAACGAGCCGAGCGCGCCGCCGGCCGCAAATAGCAGGTAGAAAACCGTCGATTCCGAAGCGCGCTCAGGTCGCAGGGCGTAGGCCTCCGCGTGGCAGAAGAGGCATGCGAAGAGAAGCTCGGCAAGAAAGAACCCCACCCCGATTCGCATCGGAACAGTGACATCAACCTGCGCCAGCATGTAAGCCAGGCCGGCCAGCATCACAACTAGAAAGCGAACGACGATTCCGCGCGGCAGCAGGCGGGGAAATTCGAAGGCCAGGATAATCGTGACTAGATAAACGCCCAGCGGCAGTATCCATAGCAGCGGAATGGGCGCAATGTTAGCCGTTATGTAGCTGGTCACCGCGCTCAGCTGCATCGATGCGCCCATGGGCAGCAGCAGCCACAGCAGCTTGTGCTTGAAGGGCGCTGGATCGCCGAGCGCGGCGGGTTGCGATCTGTCGGCTTCCGCTTTCAGCACGGCGACGGCTGTGTTGCGTGTGCGGAGCGCGAGAGCGGCGGAAAGGATTGCGAAGAGCGCGAATCCCGAGAGCCAGGCGATGCGCTGCGTTCGTAGCGTGAAGTTAGGCTCGATGAGCGTGGGATAGGCGGCCAGCGCGAGCAGCGACGCGAGATTCGAAAGCGCGAAGAGCCGGTAGGGAATGCCCTGGCCCTCGATTTGCGACCACCACACCTGGAGTAGCGGGCTGGTGGCGCCGAGCGCAAGGAAGGGAAGGCCGATCCAGATGCTGAGCGCGAAAAATATTGTTGCAACGGGATGCGAGGAGCCGTTCGAGAGGTCGATGCCACCGAACGTCCAGTACACGGCAAGGGCGAGCGCCGCGGCCAGAACCGCGAGGTGCAGCAGCGCGCGCGGCCTGCGGCTGAGCCAGTGCGCGTAGGCATAGGCGACCAGCAGCGCGGTTTGAAAGAAGACCAGGCAGGTGATCCAGACCGCGGCCGAACCGCCCAAATAGGGAAGCAGTTGCTTGGCAGCCATCGGCTCGACAAGGAAGAGCAGAAATGAGGCGAGAAAGACGGCACTGGCGAAGAGCAGGCGAGTGCGGTTCATCTCACAGATGCCGTATCAGGGCTTTTCCGCCGCCGAGGCCAGCTTGGCTTCGGCTTCGTTGATGACGCGGAGCGCTTCGTCGTAGGCTGGTTCGCTTTCGCCGGCTTCGTTCCACAATTTGTTGCCGCGGTCCAGTTGCTGCTCGGCGCGCTTGGTGTCGATCTCTTCGGGCTTGAGCGCGTCGTTCGCGAGAATGGTGACGCGATCGCCCAGCACTTCGACGAATCCCCAGCTCACGTTGTAGCGGGTAGAGTCGGGAGCCGACGAGTCGATGCCTGCGCCGGTGTGGATGCGGACATCGCCCGCGCCCAGCTCGGCCATGAGCGGCGCGTGCCCGTAGAGCACCTCGAAGTAGCCATTCTTCGCAGGCAGTTCGACAGCCGTCGCGCTGCTCTCAAAGAGAATGCGCTCGGGGGTGACGAGCCGTACGCGGAGGTTGTTGTCTTGATCAGCCATAAAAAATCCCTTCGGGATTTTTAGGGTTCAGGGTTCAGGTATCAGGGGTCAGTTAAAAACCAACCCTGCGCCAAGCGCCTTTCTGATCCCTGAAACCTGATCCCTGAACCCTGTTCTTACACCGTCGCCTTCAGCGATTCGGCCTTGGCCAGCACGTCTTCAATCGAGCCCTGCATGTAAAACGCCTGCTCGGGAATGTCGTCGTACTTGCCTTCGATTATTTCCTTGAAGCTTCGCACCGTGTCGGCAATCTTTACGTACTTGCCGGCGATGCCGGTGAATTGCTCGGCAACGTGGAACGGCTGCGACAGGAATTTCTGTACCTTGCGGGCGCGTGCGACCGTGAGCTTGTCGTCTTCTGAAAGCTCGTCGATGCCCAGGATGGCGATTCTCTTCACGCCCTGCGCCACGTCGTAGTGATCCTGACCCACAATGCGCGCGGTAAGAATGCGGGACGTGGAAGCCAGCGGATCGACGGCCGGATAAATGCCGAGTTCAGACAGCGGGCGGCTCAACACCGTGGTCGCGTCGAGGTGGGCAAAGGTGGTTGCCGGCGCGGGATCGGTCAAGTCGTCGGCGGGCACGTAAACGGCCTGCACCGATGTAACCGAGCCCTTGCTGGTTGAGGTGATGCGCTCCTGCAGTTCACCCATTTCGGTGGCCAGGTTGGGCTGGTAGCCCACGGCCGAGGGCATGCGGCCCAGCAGCGTTGAAACCTCAGAGCCGGCCTGCGTAAAGCGGAAGATGTTGTCGATGAAGAGCAGCGTGTCAGAGCCTTCAACGTCGCGGAAATACTCGGCGACGGTGAGCGCGCTCAGGGCCACGCGCAGCCGCGCTCCGGGCGGCTCGGTCATCTGGCCGTAAACCAGCGCGCACTTCGAATTAGCAAAGTCGCCGGGCTTGATGACGCCCGACTCGCTCATTTCGAGCCAAAGGTCGTTGCCTTCGCGGGTGCGCTCGCCAACGCCGGCAAACACCGAGAAGCCGCCGTGGTTCTTGGCAACGTTGTTGATGAGCTCCATGATGACGACGGTCTTGCCCACGCCGGCGCCGCCAAACAGGCCGATCTTGCCGCCCTTCAAGAAGGGCTGAATGAGATCGATGACCTTGATGCCGGTCTCGAACATCTCTTCGTGGGTCGACTGCTCGTCGAACAGCGGCGCGGGGCGGTGAATGGGCATGCGCAGCTTTTCGCCGATGGGGCCGAGCTCGTCCACCGGCTCGCCAATCACGTTGAGCACGCGGCCCAGCGTCTCTTTGCCCACGGGAACGCGGATAGGGCCGCCGAGGTCGATGGCATTCATGCCGCGAACCATGCCGTCGGTGGCTTCCATGGCAACCGTGCGCACGCGGCCCTCGCCCAGGTGCTGCTGCACTTCAAGAATTACCGAAATGGGTGTGGGGACGGTGAACCCGTCGCTGACCACGCGCAGCGCCTGATAAATAGGCGGCATGGTTGCTTCTTCAAACTGAACGTCTACGGCCGGGCCGGAGACCTGAATTACTTTGCCGATGTTTTCTGCCATTGTTCTTTTGCCTTCTTCGAATCCAAACTTTTGCTAATCCAATTCCTTGTGCAACAACGTGTGCAACTGCATCCTCAACGCGACGCCTGAATTCCAACTTTTAAGCACCGACTTGGGGTCACCATCTATAGAAGCCCCTGGGTCTTCGAGAGCTGAACGAGCGTTATCCCAAGGAGACGTGGTCGAAATTAAATAGAGCGATAAAAGAGCCACAGTCTCCTCGTCCCGTCGAGTCCGTACCAAATCTCTCGCCACACCAAATTCAAACTGCGCCTTCTTTTCCGCGGAATCGAACTCAATGCCGTTCATCGATTCCGCATTCTGAAGCAAATCGATTTCAACCAGACTTGCTTTTGCCGCGCTTCGTTCGCCAGGTGTTAACCAGTGCCTTTCAGCTTCGTACCAAACAACTAATAATGTGACCAAAACCCCGGCAGCAATGCCAGTTATGGTCAAAATCTTCTGCGAATTCTTTCGGACGCTCATTGCACTGTTGCCCAAACTCTTTCGCCCCTAAGCGGCTAAGGAGTCTTATTTGTTCCTCACACAGGACTGTGATCCACTTGTCCTGGGCTAAATTCTTGCGCTCCCTCCGGGAGCTTACGTCCGCAAATTCCGATCAGCTGTAAGAAAACTGACCACTGATCACTGACAACTGTCCTTACAAAGCCGCCGCGCCACTCACAATCTCAATAATCTCCTTGGTGATAGCCGCCTGGCGCACGCGGTTCATGTGCAGCGTCAGCGAGTCAATCATGTCGGAGGCGTTGTTGGTTGCCGAATCCATTGCCGTCATGCGCGCCGCGTGCTCGGCGGCTACCGATTCCGTCATGGCGTGGTAAAGCATGGCGAAAATGTATTGCGGAAGCAGTCCGGCGAAAAGTTCCTCGGGCGGCTGCTCGTAGATGTAGTCAACGTTGGCGGTGCCAAACTTCTTGGCTTCTTCCTCAGCCTCGGCGGTGTCGGCGGCATCAATCTCGATGCCTGCTGAAAGTGCTGCCTCGGCAGCGCGCTCTTTTTCTTCG
>JBEKCW010000430.1:0-4615 GCA_050014675.1 Occallatibacter sp.
GAGTTCTACTTGGTATTCTTCTGGGCTGCATTCTCTTTCCGGCGGCGCTGGTGCTTTACTTTCAGTACGGCTTTCCACCGGTGGCAGTTAGCGACAAGCCATTTTATGGGGAAGAGGCGCTGACCCAGGCGCCGCTGCACTACGTTATTCCGCGCGAGGCGCCGAAGGCCCCGCCGATCCCGATGAATGAAGAGAACCTGGTGGCCGGGGCGCATATTTACGTTGAGCAGTGCGCGGTTTGCCATGGGGTGCATGGCAAGCAGTCCTCGGTCGGCTCGCGCATGTACCCGGTGGCTCCGCCGCTGTGGCAAGCGCATGCGGGGGACGACGTGGTTGGAGTGAGCAGCGACCCGCCTGGGGAAACCTGGTGGAAGATTTCGAACGGGTTAAGGCTCTCGGGAATGCCTGCGTACCAGGGAGTATTGACGGATACTGAGATTTGGCAGGTGAGCCTGCTTTTGGCCAACGCCAACAAGCCGCTGCCGCCGGCGGCGCTGTCTTTGCTTCATCAACCGGCGCCCGACAATGCCGTGAAGGCGAAAAAGCCGGGGGAGGATGCGGACGAGTAGGCGGCGGCGTGCGGACCGGCTCCGCATTGTCCGGGCTCGAACGGGTGAGAGACTATGAACATGCTTGACCTGCTGAAGAGAGGCTTCGGTTACGTGCTGATGAGCATGGGTGTCTCGAGCCCGGCCCACAAACCTGCGCCGAAGCCGAAGGCTGCGGCTGCGCCTGAGTCGAAAAAGGGTGAATGAGGGGCGTGCCGTCCCCGGTCGCCGTTTTTCGTGCTCGATTTGAGATAGGCCCATTGGGGTTCGAGGTTTCCCACCCTGGCGAAGCTTGGGTGGGGCGCCCATTTTCGTGGCTGGTTGAGATCGCCTGATCCTGCCAGATTTTGCGGCGGCGGCGGCTCTTTCACATCCAACAAAGGTGCGCCGGGCCGCTTTTAAGGTGTCGGGGGAAGTGCGCCAGCGCATTTGGGAGGATTTTGTTCCCCGTACAATGGGGATGGATGCGTGATTGATGGCTGAAACGGAGAAGGATAAACCCAAACAACTGAATCAGCAGGAGCCGGCCCGCAAGCCCGACGAAGACCCCGTAGGAAAGGTCTACGATTCACGGCTGATGCGGCGGCTGGCCCATTACCTGCGCCCCTATTGGCTGCAGGCCATCATTTCGGCTATTTCGGTCACCATCAAATCCCTCGGAGACGTGGCGGGACCTTTCCTGGTAATGGTGGGCATCGACCACTACTTTCCGCAGAATCGGGCGTCGAACGACGTGCCGAGCGCCACGCATTGGTTCAGTTCGGCGAGTTGGCTCACCCACCGGCTTTCGCCCGACCCCATGCACGGCATCACGCAACTGGCCGAGATTTTCTTCGCCATCCTGGTGTCGTCGTACCTTTTCGAAGGGGTGCAGACCTACCTGATGCAGTGGACCGGGCAGAAGATTATGTTCGATCTGCGCCGCGACATCTTCCGCCACATGCAGCGGATGCACGTGGGATTTTTCGATACCCACCCGGTTGGCCGGCTGGTTACGCGCCTTACGTCGGACGTGGACGCCGTCAACGATATGTTTACCGATGGCATTCTGGCCATTGTGAACGATGTGATCACGCTGAGCTTTATGGCGGTGGTGATGCTGGCCATCAAGTGGTGGCTGGCGCTGCTGGCCTTCGCGGTGCTGCCCATCATTCTGATTGTCACGCGGATTTTTCGCGATCACGTTCGCGAGAGCTATCGCCGGGTGCGCGCGGCCATTGCCCGCATTAACAGCTTTACCCAGGAACACATCAGCGGCATGAGCGTGGTGCAGCTGTTTAACCGCGAGAAGCGCGCCTACCAGGATTTTGAGGTAGTGAACGAGCAGCATTTGATCGCGTTCAAAGACACGATCTTCGCCTACGCGCTCTATTACCCCGCCGTGGAATTGCTCTCTTCAATTGCGATCGCCATGGTGATCTGGCGGGGGGGCTTCGGCGTGCTTGCCGGCACGGTGACCATAGGCATGCTGGCCAGCTTCAACATGTATTCGCAGCGGTTCTGGCGTCCGATTCAGGATTTGAGCGACAAGTACAACATTTTGCAGGCGGCGATGGCGGCGTGCGAGCGCATTTTCAAGCTGATGGATACCGCGCCCGAGATTGTGAACCCGGCGAGGCCGAAGATCGGCGACGGATCGAACCGGATCGTGTTCGATCACGTGTGGTTTACGTACCAGAAACTGACCGAGGATCAGGCGCTGGCCGTTAATGCAGCCTGCACCACCAATGCCAGTCCAAAGGGTAAAACAGCGGAGCTGCTGGCCGCGATTGAAGGCGTTGAATGGATTTTGAAAGATGTTTCATTCACCATTGAGCCAGGTCAGACGGTGGCGATTGTGGGCCACACAGGCGCCGGCAAAACCACGCTGACGAGCCTGATGATGCGCTTCTACGAAGTGACGGCGGGGCGAATTTTGTTGGACGGGGTTGACCTGCGCGAGCACGATCTCGATGAGCTGCGCGAGCATTTTGCCGTGGTGCTGCAGGATCCGTTCCTGTTTACCGGCACCATTGCCGACAACATCCGCATGGGCAACGACGCAATTGGCGACGACACCCTGCGCTGCGCCGCCCGCGATGTGAACGTGCTGGACTTTATTGAGAGCCTGCCGGCGCAGTTCAATGAGCCGGTGCAGGAACGCGGCAACTCGCTCTCGACCGGCCAGAAGCAGCTCATCAATTTTGCGCGGGCGCTGGCCTACAATCCGCACATTCTGATTCTGGACGAGGCCACGTCGAGCGTAGACACCGATACCGAGTTGCGCATTCGCGGCGCCCTGGAGCGCATGGTGGAAGGCCGCACCAGCGTGCTGATTGCGCACCGGCTTTCGACGGTGCAGCGCGCCGAAAGCATCCTGGTGATGCACAAGGGGCAGTTGCGCGAGATTGGATCGCACCAGGAGCTGCTGGCCCAGCGCGGTCTCTATTGGAAGCTCTACCAGTTGCAGTACAAGGATCAGGAAATTGGCGCGGGCGCATCGGCGCTGGGCGAGGCGTCAGTGGCGTAAAGGCAGGGAGCGAGGGAGCAAGGGCGCAAGGGAACAGGGAACAGAAGTGCCCGGTCATTGAAGTCGTGATCGGGATATGATTAGACAAGGGTTTTTCCGCCAGGTTATCTCCACAAGAATGCATTTGAGACGGACGCAGGGACAGATGGGCGAAGGTGTAGCCAGAAAAAAGGTTGAGCTGTTCGACACCAGCCTGCGCGATGGGCTGCAGCAGCCGAACCTCGAAATCTCAGTGCCCAACGCGATGATGCTGCTGGAGCGCATGGGAACCTTCGGCATCAAATACGCGGAGATTGGGTTTGCCGGAGCCAACAAGCTGGTGAGTGATTTGTGCGCGGCAGTTGGCGATATCGACGCTGGCGGCATGAAGCTGGCGCTGTTCGGCAGAACGCGCGGCCGCGGAACCAAGGTGGAAGACTGGCCCGATGTGAGATTCATTTTGAATCAGCGTCACCGGATTCCTGTCGCGGTGGTTGTGGTCAAGTCGCGGCTGCTTGATGTGATGCAGTCGCTCGAAACTACTCCTGAAGAGAATCTGCTCATGGCGTGGGAGACCGTCGAATGCCTGCATGCCAACGGTCTCGAGGTGATCGTGGACCTCGAACACGGCATGGACGCGTACTGCGGGCGGCGCGAGATGGGCGCCAGGTGCGAGGCCGACTTTGCCAAGCGCGGCCGCGATTATTTTCGCGAGTTGACTGACCAATGTGCCCGGCAAAAAGTGAGCCGCATTGTTGTGTGCGACACCAACGGCGGTTCGAGCCCTGAGGAAGTGGAAGAAGTGATTGGCGGTCTGGTGAGGGATTTCCCTGAGGCAGCCATCGGATTTCACGGCCACACCGATCGCGGCCTGGGCGTTGCCAACACCCGCGCGGCAATTCTGGCGGGCGCCATGCACGTGCAGGGCACGCTGCTGGGCACGGGCGAGCGGTGCGGCAATGTGAATTTGACGACGGTAGTGGGCGCCATGCAGGTGCGCGGCGAAGCGGAATTTGTTCCGCCGCAATCTCTCGCCGGGCTTACAGGCCTGGCGCACTTGGCCTATGGCGCGTTCGCTCTCGATCCGCCTCACGGCGCGCCGATCGTAGGACCCGGCGCGTTCGGCACGTGGGCGGGCATGCACGGGTCGAGCGAGAACAAGAATCCCGGCGCGTATCTGTGGTGCAATCCGGCGGAGGTTGGCGCGGTTCCCACCATTGGCGTGAACGGGCAATCGGGGCGCGCGAATATTGTTTTGCTGTCAAAAGATCTGGGCGTGCCGCTCAATTCAAAACAGGCGCAAACGCTGCTTGACTCGAACCAGGCGATGATTGAGGGCGGCGGGTTTACGGCCAGCGAGATCTCGTTCAAGCTGGCCTGTATGAAGGTGCTGGGCACGCTGGGCAACTGGTTCAGCGTTCGCAGCTGGCGTGTTTTTGACGAATCCGATGAGATCGGCAACCGCTTTGTGCAGGCGTTTATGACGCTCGCCGTGAGCGATACCACGGTGACAACATCGCGTGCGGAGGGCACCGGGCCGGTGGACGCGCTTACCAAGGCCATGCGCAAGGAGCTGGAA
>JBEKCW010000431.1:0-4611 GCA_050014675.1 Occallatibacter sp.
AGGATGAACCTGGCTCCGCAGCTTACATTGGGCCGGGTCGATGGCGCAGGATTCCACTCTGGCGCTAACGGTGTCGCAATCATCGATCCTGCGGCGCGGGAGTGGACGGCTGTTTGGGGAGCATAGCTTCCGATTCACGCCCCAGACCCGGCGCGACCGCTTCCTGGCACAGTTCCACGATTGAATCAGCCTCAAACGAAAGTGGCTTTCGTTTGAGGTTGGCCTGCCATATTTTTCTTCTGATCCGCGGTGCTATCGCTGGGAATGGCGATGGCAGACGTACCGGGATCGAATCGTCTCGCCTGCATTCTGCCAGGTAAATATCGCAATTACATAGACTTGCACACCGTGCGCCGCTTTGAACCGGGACCGTTGCTTTTTGCGCTTTGATCGAAATGGAAGGGTTCGCGGGACGCCGAAAAAGAAAAAACAGAATCCACTATTGACAGCAAATAGAAAGTCAACATAGTCTTTATTGCGGCAAAGAGAACATACTTCTGCGCGTTCTAAGCAGAATGAGAGAAATGGCAATTTCTTGTGGGAGGCAACTATGTTGGAGGGAAAGCAATTGAATTCATCTCGAAGGTACGTGCTCAATTCGAAATCGAAGTTCGTGGGCCTGCGCTTTGCGGGGGCTCTGGTGTGCATGATTCTAGGCTTTACCCTGGCAGCGATGGGGCAGAGCGCGGGCAGCTTTGACACCGGTACCATTACCGGCACAGTCAGCGATCCATCCGGCGCGGTAATTCCACATGCGTCGGTGACGATCACGAACACCGGTACCGGCATCGTGACAACTGCGGTGACCGGAGACTCTGGCCTCTTCACCGTTCCGGCGCTGCCTTTCGGCAACTACGTTGTGAGCGCCTCGGCCGATCGCTTCGGGAAAGCGACGTCATCGCAGTTTGTGCTGAATGTGGGCGCAACGACGCGAGTCGATTTGAAGCTGTCGCTGGCCGGTGTATCGGAGCAGGTTGAAGTGACGGGCACAATGGCCACGGTGAACCTGAGCAACGCGACGGCGGGAACCACTCTGAATGCAGATCAGATTGAGAACCTGCCTACCAATGGCCGCGATGTGATGGATTTCTTGAACATTGCCCCCGGCTCGGTGAATTCGACTGGCTACTTTCAGGGCAGTATTAACGGCCAGGAGAATTTCATGACTGGCATCGAAGTAACGTTGGACGGCCAGAACGCCTCGCGGCCCGATATCAGCGGCTTCGACGAGACTGAAGGGAACGAGGCCAACCGCATGACGCGGGCCAGCGTCGACAGCGTGCAGGAAATTGACTTTGCCAACAGCGGCTACAGCGCCGATGTGGGCCATTCGCTTGGGCCCCAAATGAACATCATCACCAAGAGCGGCGCCAACCAGTTCCATGGCGAGGTTTTCGACTTCTTCCGCAACGATGCCCTTGACGCGTTAGATTACTTCGCAAATTCTCTGACTGCGCCAAAAGTGCCGTTGAGAATGAATCAATTCGGCTTCAACTTCGGCGGGCCGCTTGCGAAGAATAAGCTCTTCTTCTTTGCCAACTACGAAGGCCTTCAACAGAAGACCACGCAGATCAACAAGCTGAATTCAGTTCCCAGCGAATTAGTTCGTTCGCAGTTCGACTCGGCAATGCAACCGGTATTGACGCAGATGGCGGCCCTGCCGGCAGATTGCAGTTCTGCCACTGTCTCGGTGAACGACCCTTGCGCAGTTCCAGGCTATGCTGACGCGACCAATCCAAATCTCACCGACCTGGTGTACCAACCCTCGGCTCTTCCCACGACCGTAAGTGAAAACAGCGGCGCGATTCGTGTTGACTACACTCCAACCAACAGCGATCGGTTTTTTGCCCGCTATACGATCGACGACGGGCTGACCGAACAGACATACGGCATCGACCAGGGGCAGACCTCGCCGCTTGACCTGGTGAATCAATACGCGATCATTGACGAAACGCACACGTTCTCGGCGTCGCTCATCAACGAACTCAGCGTGGCAGTCCAGAAGTTTCACTCCGATACCAATTCGGACACGCCACAACCGTTTGCTGGATTTTCCGGCTTTTTCACCAATCTGGGTTCGCTGCCCGGTCCGGCAACTTTCAATCAAATCAACGATGACACAACCTTCGACATTACGGACAACGCCACAAAGACCGCGAGAAGCATGACGTATAAGTTTGGCGGTCAGATTCAATTCAATCGCCTGGGCGAGTGGTTGCGTCCATCGCAGCAATTTGAATTTGGCAGCTTCTCGGCTCTCGAGAACGATCAGCCATTTGTGCTGTCCAAGATCGGATTTCCGACCTTCGCCGACGAGCTTAATTCCAATTCGGATCTGTACGCCGAAGGGGACTGGCGGGCGAACAGCAGACTAACGGTAAATCTGGGACTGCGGCTCGACATCAACTCGGCGTGGAGCGCAAGGAAGAATCTGGAACAAAACTTCGACTTTGCGACGCAGTCGTTTGACTCGCCGAATAAGCCGCTGTACTCACCGACGGTGGATGCTGCGCCCCGTCTGGGTGTGAACTACGATCCGTTTGGTCACGGCAAGACCGTGATTCATGGATACTTTGGCTTGTTCTACCTGCCACTCCAATTTGGCGCAAACTTTGTCGGAAACAATCCGGCATATCAAAGTTACAGCGTCAACGTCTTCCAGGCGCCGATTGCATATCCGGAGCCAAACCCCACACTGCCTGCCGGCACGCAGAACGTCAGCATTATGCCGGGTAATGTGCACGATGCTTATGCTGATAACTGGCTCTTCGGGGTCCAGCAGGAAGTAATGAAGAATACGGTATTGACCGTCAACTACGTCGGCAACGAGACTCAGCGCATGCAGGCCGGGCAGAATTTTGCAGGCGTCAACCTGAATCCGGCGAACCTGGTTAACGACAACAACCGTCCGTATCCCAATTTCGCTAACGAGAATCTTGAAGCCTGTGAACTGAATGGTTCGTATCACTCATTGCAGGCGGGGATACGCCACAACGTGGGCACTTTCAATTATGAAGTGAACTACACCTGGTCGCACACCATCAACGACATGGTGAATTTCCTCAACAATTATTCCGATGCCTACGATCCAAGACACGACATGGGGAATGCCGACTGGGACATTCGGCAAAATCTGACCGGCAGCGTCACCTATAACTTGCCGGAATTGAAGAGTGCGAACATGCTGGAGCGCACGACTCTGGGAGGCTGGCAAGTTTCGAGCATCGTCCAGACTCGCACCGGAGACGCACTTAACCCGCAGCTCACCGGAACGTTCTTTGGCCTGCCGACGCGGCCCAATTTCGTCTCCGGAACGTCCGTTCGCAATCCCCACGGCTCGTGGACCAGTTCCACGAATTCCTACTACAACGCGACGGCGTATATGGTTGAGCCGGGCTACAATGGCAATCCCGGCGACCCAACGACCATTGGAGACGTTCCGCGGAACAGCCTTGAAGGTCCCAAGTTCTTCCAATGGGATTTCTCGGGGATGAAGAATTTCCCAGTGACGGAGAAGATCAAGGTGCAGTTCCGCGGCGACCTGTTCAACATTCTCAACCACCCGAATTTCGGCAACCCCGGCAACATGGGAATCTGCACCGCTATCTCGGCGCCGACTTCCAGCTGCTCGGGAGGGCCCTCTTCCGGGGTGGGCGATAATGCAGCATTCTCGACCGTCGGCGAAACCATTGCCGGCTCAGACAACTCCCTGGTGGGTTCGGGAACTGCGCGCCAGGTGCAATTATCGCTGAAGATTATTTTCTAGGGCTGAACGATCGCGTATTCCAACCGGCGGGCGAAAGGCACTCCTTTCGCCCGTTGTTTTTCAGCGAAGCCGTCAGGATGAGCCGGTCAATGCCGAACCTCGCACGTGGCTGCAAGTAATCTTCTTGTGGAGCTTCAAGTGCACATCAGGGCTACATTTCTATTGTTCGCCACTCTTTTTGCCGCCGGGCTCCTGTCTGCGTGCGGGGGTGGGCACATAACTCAAACGCCGACTCCGCCCACGGCGCCAACTTCGTCGGGCTACTTTCCTTATCAGCAGGGTTGGCTTGGTGCGGATGGCGCGTATTCGATTCCTATCGGTACCGGGCAGAGCCTGTGGATCTTTGCGGACACGTTTGTTGGAGCCTCGACCGCAAGTACCCGGACTCAGTCGACGGGCTTCGTCCACAATACGATTGCCGTTTCCACTTGTTCGGGATCGAATTGCACGTTCCAGTACTATTGGCCGGGCATGGGGACATCGAATCCGAGCCCCGTATTTACCGCACCGGGCACTGACTGGTTCTGGCCGATGGATGGATTCACCCACAACGGCAGGCTTTATCTTGCACTCATGCAAATGCACTCCACGGGAAGCGGAGGCGCATTCGGGTTTGCGTACAGCGGTTCTCAATTGGCCAGCATCACTAACTACACAGCGCCCCCGTCGCAATGGATCATCACCTATCAGCAACTGAATACGGGCGGCAGCGCGGTGCCCGGCATCTCGATTGTTGCCAACCAGGGACCGGGGGGAAATCCAAATCCGCTCGACCCGCAGGGCGCGAGTTACGCGTATTTCTTTACCGGCGTTGGCAGCACTCCGTACCTTGCGCTGCTGCGCAT
>JBEKCW010000432.1:0-4609 GCA_050014675.1 Occallatibacter sp.
CAATGAGGCCTCGCCCTTGGGTGTAATGCGCACCAGGCCGCGGCGTCCATGCAGGCTGGCGCACACGTACAGATCGCCCTCGCTTGAAATGGCCAGTCCCTGCGGCCGGCCAAGTCCGCGATAAAACACTCGCGTCTCGCCGTGGCGATCGATGGCGAAGACGGCTTCGTTCGACGAGAGCGACGGCCCGGTAACGTAAAGCGTGCCTGCCGCGTCAACCGCCAGGTGATAGGCCGACACCGAAGGCTCAAGCGTGGCGTGCACAAAAATCTGCCGCTCCTGATTGATCTTGAAGATCGTGCCGCTGCGGTCGCCTACAAACAGGTTGCCTTCGGGATCGAACGCTGCGCCCGTGGCCACGCCCATGCCCTCGACATACACGGTATAGTCACCGCCCGAGTCGATGTGGTAAACGTTGCCCTCGGCGCGCGAAGTCACAAAAAGATCGTCGTCGGGTGAGATGGCCAGGCCCGTTGCGTTCAGAATTCCCGTCACGAACGGCGTCTCGCGGCCATCGGCGCTGATTCGCACCACAGAAACCGGAGTCTGTTTGCCGCGCGGGCCGCTCACGGTCGCGAAAATCATGCCCGAGCGGCTCACGGCGGGGCTGGTCACCGGGTGCAGGCCTTCGGTCAGTTGATGAGCAACGCGCAGCGGCACGGTGTTGCCCGCGCCCGCCGGATTGCGCACTTCCACCAGTCCCGTCGTGGCCTTCTCAGGCACGCGAAACAGCAGCCGCGAAGGCCTGCTCATAAGAATGTGCGCGGGTTCGCCGTCCACCAGCACCACCGGCGTCCCAAAGTCGTGGGGGCCGAGATTCGCGCCGGCCAGTTCCACTTCAGCCAGCGGCATGGCCGCAGCCGGGTTTACCTGGTCGATGCGCGGCGCTGGAACGGCTGCAAATGCGGGTTGGGAGGAGGCGCGGGGCATTTGATTGGTGCGCCTCTAGTACCAGATGCGCACCAGAGACGCTATAACCAAAGCATACAGCCCGGCCCCCACGTCGTCGAAGACGATGCCCCAGCCTGCGGGGAGCCGCTCGATGCGGCGCACCGGGAACGGCTTGGTGATGTCGAGCAACCGAAAGAGAATCAGCGCGATAAGCGCGTGCGCCCAGTCGGGCGGGCAAAACAGCAGCGCGATCCACTGGCCGGCCACTTCGTCGATCACCACAAACCCAGGGTCGGTCCGCCCGGCCTCCCGCTCAGCAATTGTCGCCGCCGGCACGCCCAGAACGATCGCCACAGCAATCCCCACCAGCGTGGCCATGAGCAGGGTCTGCCGCGACGGATGTGCGCCCAGCGCAAATGCGGCCCAAAGCAGCGTGGCAGCCACCGATCCCCATGTCCCCGGTCCAGGCTTGATGTAGCCAATGCCGAAAAACGTAGCAACGGCTGTGGCCCACAGGGTCTTCTTTGAAGCATGCGTTTGCGTTTGACTCGTGCTCATTTCACTTGTCCGATCGTTGCATCAGGCTCTTTGTCCCGTGGCATGGCGTAAATCCTGGTCCCGAAATGCACCAGCCAGGCGGTGATCCAAAGCATCATCGCCACCCTGTCAACCAGGCAACCGAGCAACAAGCCAAGATACTGCGCAAAGCTGCCTGCGAACTTTGCCGCGGATAGCTGAAACAGGGCAAGTGAATAAGCAGGACCCAGCGCCCACATCGCGAAGCTGGCAGTCCTCAATGAGGCCGCCGAAAGCGCAAAGAGCGGGAAGGCAAGCAAAGGCGGCAGGAACAGAAGTATCTCCGGCGCGGAGAACTTGTGTCGCGGCAAGCCGCCCCATGCAAATGCCTCCAGACCCAGAAATGAAGCGTAAAGGCTAAGCAGTCCGGCAAGGGTCAATGCGCCGATATAGTGCCACTTCGGGTCAATCTTCACTCGACTCTCCGCTGCGCCTCGAACTCGGGTTGTCGAGATCTTCAAGCACCTCGGGATCGAGTATGGGAGAACTGATCTTGTAAACCCCCGAGGCCCACTTGCCCAGGTCGATCTTGCGGCAGCGGTCGCTGCAAAACGGAAAATCCTCATCCCCAAGGCGCACCAGCATCCCGCAGGTGGGGCAGTGCAGCAGCTTCGCCGATTTTTTCTTCGTGGCCATCTCTTATGCGGTAGCTTGTACCGCGCTCATTGATTATCGTAGCGCGATGGGGCACGGTCGCAAAATCCACCCGCGCAACATCGCACAACCGCGCCGGTCAGCCTCCCCACTCAAATACAATTGCTCTTTCAGCTATAGCATTTTCTGAAATGATGTAGACCGAAACCACGACTGCTGAGTGGGTTTTTCCTTAAGAAAAACCCACATGTGCGACTTTCAAAAATTCACAGTATTTCAGAAAATGCCGTAAAGCGCGGAGGGTTCTTTGAATCGAATCAATTATTCAGTTTGCCTGGGGTTAGCCGTGAGTGCATTCGTGCTGGCCGCCGCCTGCGTCGCCCAGGCGCAAAATGGCGAACGCCCGCCCGCGGTCCCACTCATCGCGCACAATCCCTACTTCAGCGTCTGGTCCATGGCCGACCGCCTCACCGACGAAGACACCAAACACTGGACAGGCACGCCGCAGCCTATTGCCGGCCTTGCGCGGATCGACGGCAAAGTCTATCGCTTTATGGGCGCCCAGCCGTGGGATGTTCCGGCCATGGACCAGACCAGCCTGACTGTCACGCCAACGCGCAGCGTGTATACATTTGCCGCCGGCGGAGTCGCGCTCACCGTCACCTTCTTCTCGCCCGAATTTCCCTCCAATCTGGACCTGCTATCGCGACCCGTCACCTATCTCTCCTTCGCTGTCACCGGCGACGGCCAGCACGACGTCAGCCTGCTCGTCGATGTTAATCCGGTGATCGCTGTCAATTCAGCTGACGAGCAGGTAACGTGGGGCCGGGGACGCGCGCCCGGGCTCACAGTGCTGAGCGTGGGCTCGCGCGATCAGCAGGTGCTCAACCGCCCCGGCGACAACCTGCGCATCGACTGGGGTTACTTCAGGCTCGCCGTTCCCGATGCGGCCCAGGCGCAAGTCGTTGAGGCCGCCGGCGCCATGCGGCAGTTCGTCATCACCGGCACTATGCCCGATGCCGACGATCTCGACATGCCGCTCATGCCGCGCGACCATGCCGCGCACCTGGCCGTCGAACTGCCCCTCGGCCGCGTAGGCTCCGCGCCCGTGAACCGGCATCTGCTGCTTGCCTATACACAGGAGTATTCAATTGAATTTCTTGAGCGAAAGCTCCGTCCCTATTGGCAGCGAAACAACCAAACCGTTCAGCAGATGCTCGGCGACGCCGAGGCCCAGTACCCGGCGCTCGTTGCCGAAGGACAGAAGTTCGACGCCGACCTCACCGCCGACCTCACCAGCGCGGGCGGCGCAGCCTACGCGCAACTGGCCGTGCTGGCCTTCCGGCAGACCATCGCCGCGCACGAACTGGCTGCCGACGTTGACGGCACGCCCATGCTCTTCCCCAAGGAAAATTACTCCAACGGCTGCATCTCCACCGTCGACGTAATCTATCCTTCCGCACCCTTCTTCCTGTTCTTCAATCCCGCGCTGGTTCAGGCCCTCATGAAACCTGCGTTGGAGTATGCGGCCCTGCCCCGTTGGAAGTGGCCGTTCGCTCCGCATGATCTGGGCACCTATCCCCTGGCCAATGGGCAGGTGTATGGCGGCGCTGAAAAGTCTGAAGAAGATCAGATGCCGGTCGAAGAAAGCGGAAACCTGCTCATCCTCGCCTACGCGCTCGGCCGCGAGCAAGGCAACTGGGACTTCGCGCGCCAGTACTGGCCGCAGTTCACGCAGTGGGCCGAGTATCTCGGCGACAAAGGCCTTGACCCCGCAAATCAGCTCTCAACCGACGACTTTGCCGGCCACCTTGCCCACAACGCCAACTTATCCATCAAGGCGATTGAGGCGCTCGCAGCCTACGGGCAAATGGCTCAGGCGCTCGGCAAACCGGACGTCGCACAGCAGTACGCCTCTCTTGCCCAGGGCATGACCGCAAAATGGCAGGCCATGGCAATCGATGGCGACCACTACAAGCTCGCCTTCGACAAGCCAGGCACCTGGAGCCAGAAGTACAACCTGGTCTGGGATCAGATTCTGAATCTCGGGCTTTTTCCAGCCAGCGTACGCCAGGCTGAGGTCGCCTTCTACCTGAAGCATTTAAACCGGTTCGGCCTGCCGCTCGATAATCGCGCCGACTACACCAAGCTCGATTGGGAGGTATGGACAGCCACTTTGGGCAGCCAGGCGGATTTTTCGGCATTGATAACGCCGGTCGGCCAGTGGGTCAACCAGGGCCCCTCGCGCGTCCCCCTCACTGACTGGTACGACACCGTAATCGGCATTCAAAAGGCGTTTCAGGCGCGATCGGTCGTAGGTGGGGTCTATATCAAGGCGCTCTCCGACCCTGATTTGGCCAGAAAATGGCGCTCAACCATCAACCAAACTCCTTGAAAATCAGGTCAATTCAACATTCCGTAACATTCGCAATAGAGAATAAACCCCGGCAGTCTTATTGCAAGGGAGCGAATCGTGAAAAAAACACTAGCTGTTGCTGCATGCCTGGTTTTGGCTTTGAGCATGGCCCATGCCCAGACACTCACCGGA
>JBEKCW010000433.1:0-4594 GCA_050014675.1 Occallatibacter sp.
ACCACCGAGCGGATCACAAGACCCTGCATAACGCCTGTCGAAACGGGGACCGGACCCTTCGGCTTGGCTTCGACAACCGTAACGTGCTGTACACCATTGAAAGGATTGTCGAGGCTCGCGGTGTCGCCGTTGCCAGGCGTTCCCGGCCAGTCAGCTCGAGGTATTGCGACATCAGGAACTGCGGGGACGTTATAGCCCTTGGGAATCCGCGAAGGCGCGACAATGGAGAGATTGAACTCCGGATGCACAACAACGGCACCCGGCGGAACATGAACCGGCCGCGGTGTTTCAGGCAGAGGAACCGGCGCTTCAACCAGCATGATGCTGGAGATGCGTGGAATGGCTTCAGGGTAGATGAGGGGAATGAGAATCAGCGCCGCCAGCACGGATGCGTTCAGCGCAAAGGTTACGAGCATCCATCTGCGGCTGCGCGTGCGGATCTTGCCTGTGGATTCGAACGTGGAGTCTTCAAACATGGCGTGCCTCCCAATGCGTGACTTGAGGGTCGCGATCGGGAAGCGCGAGGCTGCGCGGACACAATTCCGCCATGCCGCACCGCGCGTCATTTAGCGCGAGGCGCGGAGTTCAAGGGCCGCCGCTCATCCCGATCAGAACCACTGTGCTCATGTAGACACCATGGCGCGATAAACTGTTCCAGCGCTCAAGCGAAATTTTTTCGAGGTGCTTCGCCGCGCATAATTCAGCCCATCTCAGGGACCCCGGACACTTAACATGAATCGGATTCAGAAACTCATCCTTATGTTCCTGGCGCTTCAGTTCCAGGTTGGGAACTTGGAGGGAGCAGGTGGCTTCAGCCTCCTGAAAATGTCGCCTGAAATGCAGGGCCTTCAGGCCCGGGCCCTTGCTTCACGCTTCCACAGTTCCGGATTTTCATTTGCAACGCTCGCCATTTCAAGTGCGCAGGCTCCGCAATCGAACCCGCCCGACCCTGCGGCCACGCTTAACTACATTCATGCAAGCTGGGATTCGTTGACGCGTTCGGTGGGCGATTGCGCCGCCTTCGCCGACCCCAAGGTGAACGGGACGCCGGTAATGTACCTGCCCGCAGAGATGGTGATTCCCGCCGACGCAAAGGCGCTTGAAGACAAGTGTCACGCGCGCGTCGTCAACCTGCCCAAAAAGATTGATAAGCTGGGCGACCTGATGCCGCAACAGTTGCCGGCCGAAGGGCTGCTCTATCTGCCGAATCCATACGTGGTGCCGGGCGGCCGCTTCAACGAGATGTACGGCTGGGACAGTTACTTCATTCTTCTCGGGCTTGAAGCGGAGCACAAGGAAGCGCTGGCCAAAGGAATCGTGGACAACTTTCTCTTCGAGGCGGAGCACTACGGCGGAGTATTGAACGCGAATCGCACCTATTATCTGACCCGCTCGCAGCCGCCGTTTCTCACCTCGATGATTCGCGCAGTGTATGAGAACAGGGCCAGCTTTGCAGCCACGCCAGAAGGGCGCACGGAGGCGAATGAGTGGCTGGCGCGCGCCTATCAAGTTGCCAAAAAAGATCACTCAACCTGGACGCGGCCGGAACATAAGGCCGGCGTGACAGGCCTTGCGCGCTACTACGATTACGGCTCGGGCCCCGTGCCGGAGATGACCGATGCCAACACGTACTACGTGGATGTGATCCGCGGACTGGTCGAACATCCAACACCGGCGGGGAATGCGTTTCTCCTGAAGGGCTCCGAACATCCCGATGCGGCCGAAGCGGCGCGCCTTAAACTCACAAGCTGCGATGTAAAAGCAAGCGTGGTGTGCATGCGAGCATGGTTTGGCGGCTACAGGCTGACGCATGATTTTTACGAAGGCGACCGGGCCATGCGCGAATCGGGGTTCGACACCAGCGACAGGTTCGGACCGTTCTCAGGCGCGACGCACCACTACGCGCCGGTATGCCTCAACAGCCTGCTCTACCGCTATGAGCGCGACATGGCGCACTTCGCGCACCTGCTCGGCAATCCCAAGGATGCGGCGCACTGGGACCTGCTCGCAAATCGGCGCTATGAGGCCATGCAGCGGTACTTATGGCGGCCCAAAGAAGACGTGTTTGCCGATTACGATTTTGTGCACGCGCGCGGGTCAGACTACGCCTTCATCACATCGCTGTATCCGTTATGGTCGGGAGCGGCAACGCGCGAAGAGGCAAACCAGGTTGAGGCGAAGCTGAGCCTGTTTGAGCGGCCGGGAGGGCTCTCGACCAGCAACACCAACACGGGCCTGCAGTGGGACGAGCCCTACGGGTGGGCGCCGACCAACTGGCTCGCTGTCGCAGGACTCGAGGATTTCGGCTTCAGAGCCGATGCCGCACGGATCGCGAAGCACTTTGATGAAACGATCGATGCGGGATTCGCGGCGGACGGCACGATTCGCGAAAAGTACAACGTGGTCGAGGGCAATGCGCAGGTAAAAGTAACCACCGGATACCCCCAGAACGTGATCGGATTCGGTTGGACGAATGCGGTGTATTTGAAGTTCAAGGAAATTGCGGGGGAGCAAAGCGCTGCCCCGAATTAGTGCGTGACGCTACTCCGGTATATCCACCGTCTGGCTCACGTTGACAGTACCCGAAACAGTGGGAGCGCCCGTATCAGGCTGTCCGCCGCCAACCGTGACTGTGTATGCACCCGCAGCGACGATCGGTTGGCCAAGCTCAGTCACCATGCTCAAGTCGCGCGGCTTCAATGTGAACGTCAACTGCGTTGACGCGCCGGGTTCCAGATGAACACGGTGGAATCCACGCAGCGCAATGCGCGGCGCGCCTGCAACCTTCGGAAAGTTGAGATAAAGCTCGGCCACTTCGTCGCCTGCCAGTGAGCCGGTGTTAGTAACGGTCACCTCGGCTTCAAGCGAGCCGTTTGGATCGATGGGCGCCGACGGCAGCTTGAGATCGCTATACGAGAACTTGGTGTAACTCAAGCCGTAGCCGAACGGGAAGAGCGGCTTGCCCGTGAAGTAGCGGTAAGTGCGGTTCTCCATCGAATAGTTTTCAAAGTGGGGCAGCTGATCAATGCCGGTGTAAAAGGTCACCGGCAAGCGGCCGGCGGGATTGTTCTTGCCGCTCAGCGTTTCAGCGATAGCGGTGCCGCCCTCCTCGCCCGAGTACCAGGATTCGAGGATGGCGTTGGCGTGCTCCTTCTCCCAGTTGACGGCCAGGGCGCTGCCGTTCATCAGCACCACCACAAGGGGCTTGCCGGCGGCTGCCACACCCTCAACCAACTTTTCTTCAGGATCGGGCAAATCGATGCGGGTGCGATCGCCGCCCTGAAATCCGGGCACGGTGACCGGCATCTCTTCACCTTCAAGTTCGCCGGTAATGCCGACAACGGCGATCACCACATCGGCCTTGCGCGCGGCCTCGATGGCTTCAGCAGAGGGAGCGCTGTCAACCTTCGACCAGTCTGGCTTCGCCTTGGATTTGTCGCCCGCGGCAAGAAACTGGGTGCCCGGCACATAAGTGATCTTCGCGTTGGGGAACTCGGCTTTGAGCCCGTCCATGAAGCTGACTTTTTTGTCGGGGTTTCCATGGTAGTTGCCGAGCAGAACCTCAGTCTGGTCGGCGAGCGGCCCCACCACGGCAATGTTCTTTACCCCCGGCTTGAGCGGCAGGATTCCGTCATTCTTGAGCAGCACCATGGATTCTTCAGCAACCTTGCGGGCCAGGGCGCGGTGATCGGGACTCGAGAGTTCCTTAGCGTCGATGTTGCTGTAAGGATCCATGCTCGGCGGATCGAACATGCCAAGTTTTATGCGCGCTGTGTAAAGGCGAATGAGCGCCGTGTCGACGGTGCTTTCAGGCAGGTACCCTTGCTGCACGGCGTCGATATAGGGGCGGTAGTCATGGTCGTCCTTCACGATCTGATCGAAGTCGATGCACTCATTGTCCATGCCGCGAATCACCGAGATGGCCGTGGCCTGGGCCTGCGTAGGACGGTAATGATGGCCCTCGAAAATATTCACAACAGCGGCGCAGTCTGAAACAACGTAGCCCTTGAAGCCCCACTTGCCGCGAAGCTGATCCATGAGTGTGAACTCGTTGGCGCACGCGGGCTGGCCGTTGATCGCGTTGTAGGCGCACATCACTGAGCCCGCATGACCCTCGGTAATTGCAGCGCGAAAGGCCGGCAGATAGGTATCCAGTTCGTCGTGCTTGCTCACGTCAACGTCAGCGAAGTGGCGGGTAGGCTCAGGTCCTGAGTGGACGACAAAATGCTTGGGTGTGGCGATCACACGGTAATGATTCGGATCGTCGCCCTGCATGCCGGTGATGAAAGCCACTCCCATGCGGCCGGTGAGAAACGGATCTTCACCGTAAGTCTCCTGGCCCCGGCCCCAGCGGGGATCGCGAAAAATATTAATATTCGGAGACCAGAAATCGAGCCCTTGAAAAAACATGTTCGCGCGGTTTTCGCGGACGGCCTGCGCGTGCTTGATGCGGCCTTCAATGGAAATATCGACGGCCATGTCGTGAATAATCGGCGCATCGAATGTCGCGGCCAGCCCAATGGGCTCCGGAAACGAAGTAACGCCGTCGTTAATCACGCCGTGGAGAGCCTCGCTCCACCAGTCGTATTGAGGA
>JBEKCW010000434.1:0-4575 GCA_050014675.1 Occallatibacter sp.
CGAAACATGTTCGGGCCGCAAGACAAGCGGAGTTGCGGCAAGTTGCGTAAGAGCATCGCGCCACCATGTGCGCGGCTCGCCAACGTCGAGTTTGCCTTTCATGCTCTTGAGCATGACCTCCCAGTACGAAACTACGCTTAGATAGTTGGGACCGGAAAGGATCGCGGCGCGGGCTTTGGCTGAGAGACGCCGGGGAGAGACCAGGGCGAAGAGTGCGGCATTGGTATCGAGCAGGCAGCCGTTCAAAGCTCGCCCTCGAGAAAGCCATCGGGATCGATGGGGTCATCCCAGCCGGGGAGCAGCTTGATGCGGTCGCGCATTCCACCCAAGCGAGGCTTTCCTGCAGGCGGTGGGGGCGGCGCGATCTGCGCAACGGGAACGCCGTGACGTGTAATGAGTACCCGCTCGCCGCCCTCGACAAGACGAACCAGCTTGAGGAAGTCGTTTTTGCCATCGGCCATGCCCACAGTCTTCATAATTAAATTATAGCCATAAATTGTGGCCAGAACAAGCTCCGGCCTCGAACACAATCAAGCCACATCGCCGGCGGGTCTGGAGACCCGCCTTACAGCCGGTCAGGAGACCGGCGGTACGGTCAGTGATGGCGGTGTCATCGCTTCCCGTTCGGGTAAACTTATAAAGTCATGCTCGACTTGGGATTTGTTAGGGGAAACCTGGAATTTGTTGAGGCTAAGCTGCGTGCGCGCGGGGCCGATCCGGCTGTTTTGCTTGGGGATTTCAGGGCTCTCGACCAGAAGCGAAGACAGGCGATTACTGCGGCCGAACAGGCCAAGGCGCGGCGCAATGAGCTGAGCCAGCAGGTGGGTGCGCTTAAGAAAGCCGGCAAGAACGACGAAGCTACGGCCGTGATGGATGAGACGCGCAAGCTGAAGGAACAGCTTGAGGAGCTGGACCGGATTGCCGCGGAGCTCGACGAGCAGTTGCGGTTGGCGCTGGCGAGCGTGCCTAATCTCACCCGCGATGAAGTACCCACGGGGACATCTGAGTCCGACAACGCGGTTGTGAAGACCTGGGGCGAGCCGAAGAATTACGACTTCGCGCCCAAGCCGCATTGGGAAGTGGGCGAGGGGCTGGGGATTCTCGATCTTGAGCGCGCCACCAAACTCAGCGGGGCTCGATTTGCGGTGTACATGGGAGCGGGCGCGCGGCTGGAGCGGGCGCTGGCTAATTTTATGCTCGACATGCACACGCAGAAGCATGGGTACACCGAGGTGCTGCCGCCGTTCATGGTGAATTCAAAGTCGCTGTTTGGGACGGGGCAGTTGCCTAAGTTTGCCGAAGATTTGTTTCGCTGCTCTGACGCGGACGCCGAGGCGGCTGCGCGTGGCGAATTCAAAGATAACGATCATTGGCTCATTCCTACGGCTGAAGTGCCGGTGACGAATCTCTATCGCGACGAAATTCTTGACGAGACGCGGCTGCCGATTTCGCTAACGGCGTATACGCCGTGCTTCAGAGCCGAGGCCGGCGCGGCGGGCAAGGATACGCGCGGCATTATTCGCCAGCACCAGTTCCAGAAGGTTGAGCTGGTGAAGTTCGCGCGGCCCGAGGAGTCGGACGCGGAGCACGAGAAGCTGACGCGCCATGCTGAAGAGATTCTTGAGGCGTTGGAGTTGCCTTACCGGCGCATGCTGCTTTGTGCCGGGGATACGGGTTTTTCATCGGCCAAGACTTTTGACCTTGAGGTGTGGCTGCCGGGGCAGGGGCTCTACCGCGAGATCTCGTCGTGCTCGAACTTTGAGGCGTTCCAGGCGCGGCGTGCCAATATCCGCTACCGGCCGATTGCAGGAGCGCAGGGCGGAGCGAAGACGAGGCTCGAATTTGTACACACGCTGAACGGCAGTGGGCTGGCGGTGGGCCGCACCTGGGTGGCGATTGTGGAGAACTATCAACAGGCCGACGGGTCGGTTCTGGTTCCCGACGCGCTACGCCCGTACATGGGCGGCAACGAACGGATTGAGAAGGAGCGGTGATGAAGGCTGACAGCACGACGGCGCAGGCGGGGCCGGTGGCGAATCAAGGACGCGGTCCCAAGGCGATCTTGAAGAGCTACATTTACTGGACCTACAAGCGCGGCACGTTCCACTACGACGTAATGGTGACGCTGATTCTGTTGTTCATCTTTGTGGCGCCGCAGTTGTGGAACTTTGGCGACCGGCCGTCAACGGAACCCCGCCCCACGCATCCAATCATGGTAAGCAGCGACGGGGGCCATGGCGTGATTATTACCGTGGACGCGGCCGATGTGAGCGCACCGGCCGGCGCAACCGACAGCCAGGTGAAACGCGCGCTGCGGCGCGCAATTGAGCCGGTAACCGGCGACGACGTGTATGTGCAGCGCTGGATAACGGTGACCACGGCCGACGGACGCCTGGCGTGGAAGGTGTGGGCGCATAAATAGGGCTTGGTCTTGAATTCCCGTTTGGGAAGGGATCTGTTTAAAGACAAAATCAGCAAGTTAGCGCCCGCTTCGCGGGCATGGCAAGTTGGCAAGTTAGCGCAGAAACTTATCCCCGGACCTTTCAGACTTGATCACTGCCGAATAATTGCGAGCCTTGGCGAAACTTTTGGAGTCAAATAGCGTAAGGAATCTTATGCAATTGAAGAAGTCTTTGTTTTTTGCCGCGCTCTGTATTTTTGGATTTTCGGCGGCGGGTGCGGTTTCTGCTCAGGACCTGCAAAGCGTGCTGAGCAAGATGGATGCCGCATCGGCAAAATTCCACTCCGCTTCAGCCGACGTGGAATTCACGACCGCACAAACAAACCCTCCCGACACCGATGTGATGAAGGGCTCCGTAAACTACAAGCGCAATGGCTCGAACTACCAGATGGGTGTGCACATCGACACCGACGAGGGACAGCCTGCGCCCAAAGTAATTGTGTGCTGCGTTGATGGCGGCATCAAAGTGTTCGACAAGCTGCAGGACCATGTAACAACGCTCAATAAGCTAAGCCAGTATGAAAGCTGGTTCATGCTCGGATTTGGCGCGGGCGGCAAAGAGCTTGCGGCCAAGTGGGATATCAAGTACGACGGACCTGAGACCGTGGACGGCGTGAAGACGGAGAAGCTCGAGCTAACGCCGAAGGACCCGAAAGTAAGAGAGAAGCTGCCCAAGGTCATCTTGTGGATGGACGCCGACCGGGCAATCAGCCTGAAACAATTCTTCGATGAGGGCGACGGGCATTCGAGAGGCTGCCACTACACCAATATCAAGGTGAATCAGTCTTTGCCTAAAGACGCCTTTACCTTTACCACCGACAAAAAGACGACTTTCAGCACCCAGTCAGTAGATTGAGCGACGATTCGATGGCCCGCGGGTTAAGCGGCCGGGTACTCTTCCACTTCGCGTTCGATTACTTCGTCCGAGTTCTCTGCCTGCCCTCACGGCACCGTCACATTAAACGTTGAAGTGACGACATTGCTGTTCGTGTCCACCGCCTTGATGGTGTAAGAATACGTCCCCGGAGTCACCACACTGTTGCCTCCGCCGCAGCCGCTCATTGTCGCCAGGCCGGCGAACGCGCACGCTGCGAACAGACCAAGAAACAACCAACGCGAGCGCGTTTTGCGGAAGCCGAAACCGAGCAACAGCCCAGCGGCCAGCGCAAGTCCGGCGGGCGCTGCTTTCGACCTGCGAACCGGCATGCTCACTGGCTCGGGAACGGGAACATTGTAGAAAGGGAGCGCTCCCGTAGCTATCGCGTTCGCGGTCAAAGTGTGTCCAATCATTGCAGAGCCGCCACAGTAGGGCAGGGTTGCGCCAGCCGGTTCACTCGTCGGGTAACAGCTAATGCCCAGTGTGCCTGTATAACCGTTCACCGACGTCAACGTGAATGTGCTCGAGCCGGTGCCGCTGGAACCGCTCGAAGAAATGGTTACATTTGTGGCCGAAATGGTGAAGCTGGGATTAGCTGCGCGCGCCTGTGCGCCGAGGATTCCGAAGATCAGCACAAGCAGCGCCGAGATCGCGATTAGAGATTTTTGTTCTTTCACTTGAATGTCCTTTCCCGGGCAGCCTGCGCGGCTCTGGCCTCAGCGGACTACCTTTGCCATTGGACGCGCACGGCGCCAATAGGCCATGAGTATTTGGCTGAAATTATACTCCTGTTCGGTTGATAAAGAACCTGGCCGTCGCCAAGGACAGAGCGTTCCCCGCCAGCACAAAGATCATGGGAAAGCACTCGATGGTGTATCGCGCCTCGGGTGCTTCAACGGTGAGCAGAAGCGCGCTGCGCAGCAGCATGTAGGCTACGAGCGGCAACCACAGTTTTGGTTTCATGAACACGCCGACCAACGCCAGCACCAGATAAAGCGCATTGAGCGCGGCCCACGACCAACTGAATTTTGTCTCGGCCCAGTGGTGCGCGTAGACCCACCAATCGAGGTCGATGGGCAGGTTTTCAACGCGGGGCCGGAGCCACATATCGGCAACGCGGCCGAGCGGGAGCCAGACATAATACCGCAGTGGGTGCGCGGCTATGCGCTGGCTGGCGAGTGCGGCAAAGCGTGCGTCGATGGCGGGCGTGAGGTCGTATCCGTTGTTGTTGTAGTCG
>JBEKCW010000435.1:0-4554 GCA_050014675.1 Occallatibacter sp.
CGACGACGGTTGTTTGATCCAACGGCAATGCCCACGTTCCTGATCCGTCCATCCGACCAAGTCAGGCGCAACAACCTGTGGGACGCCGCATGTCATGCAGCATTGGCTTTCCACGTAAAAATCACCGGCCGCTGAAGTTGGCTCGGGAACATGGGTTGGGGAATTCTCCGCCATTTGCGGCAAGTATAAACCTGTGTGGAATCAGCGCGGCTTTTCCGCTACCGCCAGCAGCGTCTGGAACTGCGGCGCGTCGGGGTCTTTGTCCACGACCGAGGTTTGGATGACGGTGAATCCGGCTGCCGTCAGCATCGCCTCGAGCTCTGACTCGGTGAATCCGAGCCACTCGTCGGCGTAGAGTTCGCGGGCCTCTTCAAAACGGTGGCGCACCAGGTCGAGGACAACGATGCGGCCGCCGGGTGTGAGAATGCGCGCCGCCTCTTCAAGCGCGCGGGCCGGATGCAGAGCGTGGTGCAGCGACTGCGAAAAGAAGGCGAGCTCGACTTCTCCGGCAGCGATGGGAATCTCTTCCATGTCGCCGAGGCGGAATTCAATGTTGGTGACTGCGTTGCGGCGGGCCTGTTCGCGGCCCACATCAATCATCTTTGCCGAGGAGTCGATAGCGATGACCCGCACGGCTCTCTGGGAGAGTAAAAGAGCGGAGCTCCCCTCGCCGGCGCCGAGATCGGCCACAACCAGCGGCGGCATGAGACGCAGCAGCGCTTCGGCCAGGCTCTTCCAGCTTTTGCCGGGAACGTAGTCGCGGCCCAGGCGTCCGGCGACTGAATCGAAGAAGGCACGCATCTTGTCCTGGCGTTTTTTGAGCACGCGGCGCATCTCGGCCTGGTCGGAACTCACTTCGGGGATTTCGGCGGCGGCTTCTGTGAGAATCTGGTCCAAAACGCCAAAGCCCGGAGGGCCAGGACAGAGCCGGTAGAGGTTGTTTTTGCCAGTGCGCCGGTCCTCGACTAGGCCCGCCTGCTTGAGCTGCGAGAGGTGGGTGGAGAGCGTGCTCTGGCCCATGACCAGGATTTCCTGCAACTCTGCTACCGACAACTCCTCCCCATCCAAGAGTAAGAGAATACGGAGGCGGTTGGGGTCGGCCACCACTCGGAGAATTTTCACAATGGAAGGCATTGACGGCATGGCTTGGTTCTGGTACATATCAATATATCACGATAAGACGATGTGAAAAATACAAGGAGAGAAGAGATGGCAAGCTCGACGCTGGAAGTGACGGAACTGAATTACAAAGTGGCTGACATGTCGCTGGCCGACTGGGGCCGCAAGGAGATCACCATCGCCGAGCAGGAGATGCCGGGTCTGATGTCGATCCGCAACAAGTACGCGGCCGAGAAGCCGCTGGCCGGCGTGCGCGTGACCGGCTCGCTGCACATGACCATCCAGACTGCGGTGCTGATTGAGACGCTGGTTTCTCTCGGCGCTGAAGTTCGCTGGGCGAGCTGCAACATCTTCTCGACGCAGGACCACGCTGCGGCTGCGATTGCCGCGACCGGCGTGCCGGTGTTTGCGTGGAAGGGCGAGTCGCTCGAAGAGTACTGGTGGTGCACGTACCAGGCGCTGAATCACAAGGGCGGTACTGGGCCGCAGCTTGTTGTCGATGACGGCGGCGACGTGACTCTGCTCATCCACAAGGGCTACCAGCTTGAAGATGGTGACGGCTGGGTGAACACGCCTAGCGGCAATCATGAAGAGCAGGTGATCAAGGACCTGCTGAAGAGTGTGCATGCTGAAGACCCCCAGCACTGGCACAAGGTTGCCAAGGAATGGCGCGGCGTGAGCGAAGAGACCACGACCGGCGTGCATCGGCTCTATCAAATGGTTGAGAAGGGCACGCTGCTGGTTCCGGCCATCAACGTGAACGACTCGGTGACCAAGAGCAAATTCGACAACCTGTACGGCTGCCGCGAGTCGCTGGCTGACGGAATCAAGCGCGCGACCGACGTGATGGTGGCCGGCAAAGTTGCGGTGATCTGCGGTTACGGCGACGTGGGCAAGGGCTGCGCACACTCGCTGCGCGGCATGGGCGCTCGCTGCATTGTTACCGAGATCGACCCCATCAATGCGCTGCAGGCGGCGATGGAAGGTTACGAAGTGACGACCATCGAAGACACGCTGGGCCGCGGCGATATCTACGTTTCGTGCACGGGCAACACCGACATCATCACGCTCGAGCACATGAAGAAGATGAAGGACCAGGCCATTGTGTGCAACATCGGCCACTTCGACAACGAGATCCAGATGGACCGGCTGAACGAAGAAAAAGGCGTAGCGAAGCTGAACATCAAGCCGCAGGTGGATTTCTACACGTTCCCCGACGGGCACGGAATTTTCGTCCTCGCCGAAGGGCGCCTCGTGAACCTGGGCTGCGCGACGGGCCATCCGAGCTTTGTGATGAGCAACAGCTTTGCCAACCAGACGCTGGCGCAGCTCGACCTGTGGAAGAACAAGGACGGCTACGAAAACAAGGTCTACGTGCTGCCCAAGAAGCTGGACGAGGAAGTGGCGCGGCTGCATCTTGAGAAGATTGGCGTGAAGTTGACCAAACTCTCGCAGAAGCAGGCGGACTACATAGGCGTGCCGGTGGAAGGGCCGTATAAGGCGGAGTTTTATCGCTACTAGTGGACAGTGATCAGTGGTCAGTGGTCAGGAAAAGCAGTCTGGCCGTGTCTGATCAATGATCACTCAACACTGATCACTCGTTATGACAATGCCACTCTCACTTTCGTTCGAACTCGGTCCGCCGCGCACGCCGGAGGCGTTGGCGAAACTGCCGGGCGTGATCACCCAGCTTGCCGCGGTGCGCCCCGCGTACTTCTCCGTGACCTACGGCGCGGGCGGTTCCACGCAGGAGGGCACCTATAACACGGTGATGGCGGTGGTGGAGCATGCGGGCATTGAAGCCGTGCCGCATCTTACCTGCGTAGGCTCCACGCGCACACACATTGCCGAGCTGCTGGACCGCTATCGCGATGCCGGCGTCAAACGTATTGTGGCGCTGCGCGGAGACCTGCCGGCCACGGCTATGAGCGCGGCCGCGCCGGGCGAGTTCCACTACGCCAGCGAACTGGTGAGATTTATCCGCCAGACGCACGGCGACTGGTTCAGGATCGAGGTTGCCGCGTATCCCGAGATGCATCCACAGGCGGCGGGGCCGGGTGCGGACTTCGACTACTTTTGCCGCAAGGTTGAAGCGGGTGCAGACGCGGCGCTGACGCAGCTTTTCTACAACGCCGATGCGTATTTCGATTTCATGGAGCGCTGCCAGAAGGCCGGCATCACGATTCCCGTAGTGCCGGGCATTATGCCTATTACCAGTTTTGCAAGCATCGTGCGCTTTACCGGCGGATGCGGCGCAGACCTGCCGCGCTGGGTGCGCCTGCGCCTTGAAGAGTTGCAGTTCGACAAGGCCGCGCTGCACGACTTCGGCATTCAAGTGGTGACTCGGCTGTGCGAGACGCTGCTGAAGTACGGCGTGCCGGGGCTGCACTTCTACACCATCAACCAGGCCGAGCCCACGCTGCGGTTGTGGAACGCATTGGGGCTGGCTGCGCACATGTAGTTGCTGCCGTCTTTTGCCCGCGCTGCGGGCTTATGTGCTGGAACGATGGCCCCCAAGTGTGTCACGATGCGGTTACGAGTCTATCCCACACAATTGGAGACCGCAGATGCATCACTGGCTTTCGCTCTTAGCGTCGTATTCCAGCGTGGTCGGTTTCATGATCGGCCTGCCCATGGTGGTTGCTACCTATTACGAATCATTCAAAACGCGGCAGGAGGCTCGTAAGGAGCGCGACGGCAGGCTGCACAGCAAGAACTGCCTTGAGTTTGTAACCTTCGACGGCACATGCGTCAACCTGGTGCCTCTTGAGACGCTGCACTCGCTGCCGCGGGCAGGCGACGTGATCATGCTGCCGGGTGCAGGCATAGGCGGCCGTCCGGAGTTTTTGCCGGGCGCGTACCTGGTGGACTCCGTCGAGCACATTTACACACCGGCGACCGTAAACAGCACGCGTCCGCTTGAGGCGCGGCTGACCAAGGCCGTGGCCAAGGTGACCAGCCTTAACCCGGCAGTTGCGGCGTAAATGAGAGCGTAGCGGCCAGATTCAGAACTGGTGTATGCTCTTGGCGTGGGCGTCTCAAGCAACTTCGGACCGATTCTCGTGATTGCATTGGTGTTGCTGTGTATGCTGACCGCCATTGCCTGGGTCACCAAGCTTGCGGTCGACGACGCCAAACGCAGAGGCAAATCGACTGTGCTGGTATGCATCGCGTGCATCCTGTTCTTTCCGTGGGGACTGGTGGCGTGGATCCTGTTCCGCCCCGACCCGATCGACAAGAGCAAAGACGGATTCGAGCTTGAGAATTATCGCGTGCAGTAGGGCGGCCTGCAAATTATAAAGGCCATCCGGAACTAGTGTCCTGAGTCTAAAATAATTGTCATAAATAGGATGGCTTTGAGCATCGAATACAGTAGAGGGTATCGATGCGTACAGGTCGTCCAGTAGCTGTTGTCACGGTCACCACCGAGCAGCG
>JBEKCW010000436.1:0-8420 GCA_050014675.1 Occallatibacter sp.
TGGAGTTGAGTGTCGCTCAGCGTGTAGCTCAATTCGCCGGACGTTGTCGGCGTCATCTCTTCGTCGGTAGCAGTAACAGTGACAGTAGCATTGGCTCCCGCGATGGTCAGGGCAATGCCCTTCAGCTCGATCTGGTCGTTGATGTGAGCCTCCACGCCCTTGCGCAGCAGGCTGTTGAATCCCGGAGCCGACACCTTCACGTCGTAGGTGCCCACCGGCAGGCCAACCATCGAGAAGAAGCCGGCGCTATCGCTGGTGGTGGTGCGGACCACTCCTGAGGCTTCATCGGTAACCGCGATGGTTGCGCCGGGAATCACAGCAAGGCTTGGGTCGTTGACCGTGCCGGTAAGCGTAGCGGAGTTGCCTTGTGCCGAAGCTGCTGTGCCGCCCAAAACAGCGGCCAGCATAAATACTGCGAGCGCCCCCATGATGAGGCTGATCTTTCTTGTCATAATCTCCCCCTGGCCTTCGTCGAAAGCGGGCTGCCGGAGCAGAGCGCGGCTTGATTGCGCGAGGCGCGCGGCTCCGGAAACACGCAAGTAGGGATGATAGCCCTTTGAGGAAACAACGCGAATCCGACGAAAGTCTGATTAGAAGATTTATAAAAGTGCGCGGGAAAGTACTTTAAAAAGTGCGCTTTATGCCTGGAGGTAGGCCCGTCAGCGCAGAGCCGCGTCAATTTCAAGCTGATATTCGGGAACCAGAGTGATCCCTTTGAGCTTGATCGCCTGGCCGTTGGGCGCGTACGCAGGCGGGGTCGCTGTCTCAAGATAAATCGGCGCGTCTTTTCGCAGAGGCAGAATGCTCAGCTCGAAAGTGGTCGGGCCTTCAGGGGCGAGATAGCGCTTGAGGCCGATTGTCCATGGCTCGCCGTTGTAGAAATTGTCGTCGAGCAGCCGGCTGCCGGAACTGAGACGGGCAACGTCGCCGTCGTAATTGATTCTCAGGTAGAGGTCGCTCACGCCGTTATTTGCTCCTGCAGGCAAGGCGCCCGCCGGGATAGTAATGGACCAATGAGCCGCATTCGGCAGCGGACCGGCGTCGGGCGCCTGGGCCACGCCATGCGGGCGCCAGTCGAGCGCTGGACCCGCTTTGACCCGGGGGGCAATTCCAGCAGCCTCGGTCTGCACACAATCAAGCGGGGGTGTCCAGGCTGCAGCCTCAGCGCTGAAGCTTACGGAATTCGAGGTTGAAGCAGAGGTAGTCAGCGGGAGGCTCGCCTTCAAGGGGGCTGCGGGCGGAGGAACCAAGGTGAACGTGAAGTGGGATGAAGCGCGAGAGCGCAGCCAAATTTCACCCTGCGACGCGTCGGGATCGGCAGAAAAATCGGCGCCAGCGATCAGCAGGTGATCGGAGCCGCCGATTCGCACCTTCCACGCATCCTCGGCTTGCGCCCGGGTGAGGACGGCGAGACGAACCTGATGGCCATCGGTGGAAAGAACGTCGATAGTTGCATCGAGACCGGGCGAGACCTCGCTCACGTAGATTGCATTTTGCTCGCGGGTGACCTGGCCGCTGGATGCGGTGATGCTTTTCACGGTCGCGGCGTCGAGTGCAAATTCTACGGGGATGGCGGCCTGTGCTTCGAAGTAGTAAGTGGGCACGCCGGCGTTCTCAATTCGCGTGAAAAGCTGCGCGGTACTGTAACGCAGAGTGACACTCGAGAGGTGAAGGTTGAAGGGCCAAATAAAGTAGGAGCCGGAAGCAAGAGTGATGGGATGGCGGGGCACGGTGAGCGTCCCCGACGGCAGGCGAATCTCAAATTGAGATGCGGGACGAGCCGGCATCGCATATCCGCGCACATAGTTGTTGAAGAAGATGAAGCCCGAGTCTCCTCGCGAACGCACTGAGGCGCGCGGAATTGAAAGGTCTGAAGGGTCGGCCGGCGTCAAATCGGGCGCGTGCACCTGCATGGGCGCCAGCTCGTCGCCAAAGTCATTCATAAAGTAGTCAAAGACCTTGAGCTTGCGCAGAGAGGCGCGCTCCTGGCCGAATTCCCCAAGCGGAGCTTGAAAATCGTAAGACTTGATGGGTAGATCGTTGGGGTAGCCGGTCTGCTGCGACTCTTGCAAAGTGGTAAGCGCGCCATCGGGGTTCTCGCCGCCCTGGAACATGTACGTTCCATAGAGATTGACGCCGGAGCCGAGCATCACGGGAACCTGCGCGCCGATATCGTCGGCGGCGATCACGGGACGGCGATGATACGTGTCTTCAATGCCTCCGCCGATCTCGATAGTGAGATATGGCTGTGACGCTGGATCTGTCGAGTCCGGCGAGTCGCCTGCGCCGTTTATTTTTGGGCCGCTGTTGATCCGGCTGTGAAAGCGAAACGCATACACTTGTGCCGCCTTCAACTTGACGATGGAGCTGTCCCAGGGCTCATCGGGATATCCGCCGCCGTAGACCGGGACCACTGCGTGAGGCGGAATAACGGCGTTGTCCCACCCGGTGACGAGGTAGAGCGGTACGTTGAGGCCGCTCGACTGCGCAATTTGTTTCAGCGCGAGAATGTGTTCATCACCAGCGCCGGGACCGCGCTTGGAGTATTCGTTCTCAAGCTGGACGCCGATGACCGGTCCGCCGTCCTTCCACAGCAGGTCATTAAGTTGAGCGCCGACCTGGCCGTACCAATTGCGGACTGATGCCAGATACGCAGGATCGTTGACCCGTGTGGGGCCCTGTTTCATAACCCAGTCAGGCAATCCCCCATTGCGAACCTCGGCGTGGTCCCACGGGCCAATGCGCGCAACCATGTACAACCCATGCTTGCCGCAGAGCTGGGCAAATGCACGCAGATCGCGCTGGCCCTGCCAGTCGAAGCGGCCCTCGATCTCCTCGTGATGGATCCAGATGACGTAGGCGGTGACCACCTTAACGCCGGCAGCTTTCATCTTGAGGAGTTCGTCTTCCCATTGCGCGCGCGGAAACCGCGAGAAGTGAAACTCGCCGCCGACAGGGAGCCAGGGTTTACCGTTCAGCAAAAGAGTACGAGTATTCAGCCCGAAGGTGTCGCCGTTGGGCGCTGTTGCGAATTCCAGGTTGTAGTCCGCGGGGCCGGGCTCGCTCCACGCCTGGCTGGCATCGATGCGGATGACCGTGGACGCAGCCTGGGCTACCGCGGGAGTGGCCGTTATGGCAGAGAACAGCAATAACCCCGCAGTGAAGATACGGCGCGCAACTCGTGAAAGCCCCGAGTACCTGAAAAAATGAGTGATGAAGACAAGCATTGGAATACGTACCGTGCCCGAAATCTTTTTTCTATCGCGGCCTAGGGCCGCACACTTCGAGAAAGTCAACTCTATTCCCGTGCGCGATTGTTTTGATCCGTCCAAAGTCTGATCGGGGCGAGATTTTGTTTAACCTTCGGCTTTTGGGAAAGCAGGTCACCTTGAAGGGTACGGGCTTCAGCCTGTACATTAGCCTCGCCAAATATTTGCGGGCTTTAGCTCCTGCGGGAAAATCCTTGCAACACGACCCACTACCAGCTTTCGCAAGCTTGAATTCATTCGCGATATACTGAGCGCCGCAATGGAAAGACGATGCAGGTTGTTTGCCGGTCTGGCTCTAAGCGCAACAATACTCACGGGCGCGGCCATCTGCACCGCCCAGACCAGCGCGCTGGCGGGATATACCCGGCACACCTGGCAGGCATCGGACGGGCTGCCCGAGCCGACCGTCCAGGCTTTTGCGCAAACGCCGGACCGCTATCTCTGGATTGGTACCAGTGGCGCGCTTCTGCGGTTCGACGGCACACACTTCACGGTATTCGACCGCCAGAACACTCCAGCAATTCATCAGAACAGCGTTTTCTGCCTGCTGGTTGCGCGCAACGGCGACTTGTGGATCGGCATGGAAGGCGGCGGCCTGGCGCGGTATGCAAAGGGCCAGTTCACCTCGTGGACCACGCGCGAGGGGCTGAGCGACGACTTTGTGCGTACTCTGGCCCAGGACGCGCAGGGCAGAATCTGGGTGGGCACTGACGATGGACTGATGCGGCTCAAGTGGGCGGATCAAGACTGATTCGTATCGGAAGTGGCTTCATTACCGAGTTCACGATGAGCGGTGAGGCCAGCCAGAACCGCGTGAAGTCGATTATCGAGACTACGGACGGCACGATATGGGTGGGAACGGTTTCAGGATTGAACCGGCTGGCGACGGGCCAGAAACGGTTTGAGCGAGTCAGCGGAATCGTGGGGACGGTACGTGTTTTGCGGCAGACATCGGACGGAGTGCTGTGGATCGGAACCATCGGCCAGGGCGCTTGGCAATTCAACAACGGCAAGCTGACTCAGATCACAGCTCCGGCATCGCTGCCCAGCAACACAGTGCTTAATTTTTTCGAGGATGGGGAAGGGAACTTCTGGATCGGGACACAATCGGGAATGCTGCGGCTGACGCCGGCACAGGCCAGCATCGTTCCTCTGCCCAAGGCCAACGACGCTGACTTTGGAACCATCTATCAAGACCGCGACGGCAGCTTCTGGATCGGTTCAACGCGTCTCTATCACTTGAAAAATGGCGTGGTCACTGAAGAGGATCTGCCGGGTCTCGAGAACGTGCATGTGAGGAGCGTGTATCGCGACCGCTCGGGCGCGCTGTGGGTGGGGACGGACGGCGACGGGCTCTACCGCATCGCGCAGGGACACACCGCGCATCTGACCACGCATGACGGCTTATCGAACAACTTTGTGCGCGTGATGTTCGAGGACCGTAACGGATCACTGTGGATGGGCGCCGATGAGGGTGTCAATCGAATCGACTGGAACGACGGCTGGCCGAAGATCAAGAGCTACCAGATGAAAGACGGGCTGGCGTATTTCAGCACACGCGCGCTGGTTGAAGACCGCAACGGGGATCTGTGGATCGGCACCGAACGCGGCGTGAGCCACATGCACAATGGCGCATTCGTGAGCGATGCGGCCACCACAGGGCTGGCGCAGTCGAAGGTGTGGGCCATTCACCCAGACTCGGATGGGGGAGTCTGGTTTGGGACGCGCGACAATGGCCTCTTCCGTTATCGCGACGGCAAGCTGGCGCATTACACACAGGCCGACGGGCTGCCCGGCAACGCGGTGTATCAGCTTCTTGAGGATGGGGCCGCGCATCTGTGGATCAGCGGGCCCAATGGCGTTGCGCTGTTGAATCGCAAGGAACTCGATGCTCAGGCCGGCGAATTTCCACGGCGCCTGGCGCTGACTTTTTATCCCACCGCCGACATTGCGCCCAACACCGAAATCTATGGCGGCACACAGCCTTCAGGATGCATTACCGCATCCGGCCAAGCCTGGTTCCCAACCAACCTCGGGCCCATCCATATTCCGCTGTCGCAACAACCGCCGTTGCCCCCGCCGCCCTTGTCGATTGAAAGCGTCCTGGCAGATGGACGCATTTTGCCCATCGATGCACCGATTGTGCTGAAGCCGGGCATCAGCCGCTTGGAGTTTGACTTCACGCCGATCAGGCTTCGCGCGCAGGACGGCTTGCGCTTCCGCTACATGCTGCAAGGTTTTGAGAAGGCATGGAGCGCGCCCAGCGCATCGCGCCGGGCCGACTACACCAACCTTCCCTCCGGCCCTTACTTATTCCGCGTGCAGGTGTTCGAGGCCAGCAATCCCGCGGCCGTCACCGAAGCCGATATCGGATTTGCGCAGCGGCCGTTCTTCTACCGCACCTGGTGGTTCATGGCGACGTGCCTCGCGCTCGCGGCGCTTCTCATCTACGCCAGTTACCAGTATCGGGTAAAGCACGTTCGCGAGCGCTTTGAGGCAGTGCTCGAGGAGCGCAGCCGGCTGGCTCGCGAAATGCACGACACGGTGATTCAAGGATGCACCGGAGTCTCAGCGCTGCTCGAGGCTCTGTCGATGGAGAGCGTAAAAAGCAATACGGACTCTGGCTTGATGGATGTCGCTCGCCTGCAGTTGCGGGCCACCATTAACGAAGCACGCGAAGCAATCTGGAACATGCGCCAGCCGGGCAACGCCGGCAGCCTGGGCAGAAAGCTCGAGAGCATGACACAGCAGGTCAGCAGCGAGTTCCAGGTGCCGGTAGCCTGCTCCATAACCGGAACGCCGTTTCCCGTTACGGAGCCTGTTGCGCACGATCTGCTGATGGTGGCGCGCGAGGCTGTCTACAATTCGATGCTGCACGGCCATCCGGAGCGTGTGAGTGTGGAGCTTGCCTATAACAGCCGGGACCTGACAATGGATTTGACCGACGATGGATGCGGATTCGATCCGCTCGATATCGAAAGCAATAACGGGCACCATTTCGGTTTGCACGGAATGCGCGAGAGGATCCACCGTTCGGGAGGCAAGTTCCGGCTGACCAGTGCGCCAGGCAAAGGTGTGCAGATTGAAGTGAGACTGCCTCGTGTAGTGCGTCATAAATAGAAACATTTAACATTGTGCCGTGTTCTTTAGGATAGAGGACACGGACGATGCGAGTTGCTGCGCGGATAGCATTGACGAACGAGCAGAAGTGGGAGTTGGAGCGTTTTGCTCGTGGTCGCAAGACCCAGGCTCGGCTGGTGTTACGTGCCAGGATCGTGCTTTTGGCCGGAGATGGGCATACGGATCTTGAGATCGGTGAGCGGTTGGGCGTGGTGGCGCGCACGGCAGCCCGCTGGCGAGCGCGGTTCCTCAAGGAGGGCGCCAAAGGGTTAGAGCGCGATGCTCCACGACCAGGCCGCAGGCCGGCGATTTCCCCGCAGATGGTGCGGGAGGTGATCGAGAAGACCACGCAGCAGAAACCGTCCGGCCGGACTCATTGGTCGACGCGCGCCATGGCCGCCGCGGCGGGCATCAGCGAAGCCAGTGTGCGTCGCATCTGGCGTGCGCACGGCCTGAAGCCGCATCGCGTGCATACGTTCAAGCTGAGCAATGATCCCCCATTTGCCAAGAAGCTGGAAGATATCGTCGGACTCTATCTGAATCCGCCCGAGCACGCGCTGGTGCTGTCGCTCGACGAGAAGAGCCAGATTCAAGCACTGGATCGTACGCAGCCGGGCCTGCCCATGAAAAAAGGCCGCGCTCAGACCATGACCCACGACTACAAGCGTTTCGGCACAACCACACTGTTTGCAGCGCTGAATACGCTCGATGGCAAGCTGATGGCCACCTGCATGGACCGCCATCGCCATCAGGAGTGGCTCAAGTTCCTGCGTATGATCGACCGCCAGACCCCGAAAGATAAGCAACTTCATCTGATCGTCGACAACTACGCCACCCACAAACACGCTGACGTGCTCGCCTGGGCCGCACGACATCCGCGATTTCATTTTCACTTCACGCCAACCTCCAGCAGTTGGCTCAACATGGTCGAGCGATTCTTCCGCGACCTGACCGAAAACCAACTCCGGCGTGGCGTCTTCACCAGCGTTGAAAAGCTTCAGGACGCCATCTTCGACTACATCGAACAACACAACGCCCAGCCCAAACCCTTCATCTGGACAGCGAAAACAAGAGACATCCACGAAGAGGTCAAACGAGGAAAAGCTGCTCTTCTTAACTGCCCATCTGCATGACGCACTACAATAGGACACTGCATTCTTCGGCCATTCCTTATGGCCAATCTGATAGACTTTCGAACTACATGAACCTCTTCCGCACCAAACCTCTTGCGGCGCTGCTTCGGCAGGTCGACGAAACAGGTGGCCTTAAGCGCACGCTGCGCTGGCCCGGACTTATCGCTTTGGGAATCGGCGCAATCATCGGCGCCGGTCTCTTTGCCCGCACGCCCGCAGCGGCCGCGCAGAATGCCGGTCCGGGGGTAACCATCTCCTTTATCATTGCCGCCATCGGCTGCGCCTTCGCAGGCCTATGTTATGCCGAATTCGCAGCCATGATTCCCATTGCCGGCAGTGCCTACACCTACGCCTACGTCACCATGGGCGAACTGGTGGCATGGATTATCGGCTGGGCGCTGATTCTGGAGTACGGGCTGGGCGCGGCCACGCTCTCTATCTACTGGACCGAGTACTTCAACAATCTGTTTCCCGACCTTATACCCTGGGTCTGGCGGCACTCGCCATTGCAGACCGGGCCGGGAGGCATTCACGGCATTATCAACGCGCCGGCGCTGGTCATCCTGCTCATCATGACGCTGCTGCTCATCAAGGGCATATCGGAATCGGCGTCAGTGAACGCAGTCATCGTCGGCGTTAAGGTCACCATCGTCATCATCATCATCGCCGTGGGCTGGCACTTCATCAATCCTGTCAACCACACGCCCTTCGTGCTTGCCCAGGACTCGGCTCACATGAGCATGTTCAAGCATGGATGGGGCGGCGTTCTTGGCGGCGCGGGCGTGGTCTTCTTCGCCTTCATCGGATTCGATGCCGTCTCCACCGCCGCGCAGGAGACCATCGATCCCGGCAAGAACATGCCCATCGGCATTCTGGGATCCCTGGCCATCTGCACGTG
>JBEKCW010000437.1:0-4482 GCA_050014675.1 Occallatibacter sp.
AGTAGTTGCCGTCGCGCGCGGCGGCATAGGGCACGCGCGAGTAGCCCAGCAGCAACGAAAAGACTGAGGCAAAGGCGGTCCACACAATCAGCGCGGCAATGGTGTAGCCGGCCCACTGGCCAAAGGCCGAGCGGGCGATATCGGATGCAAGCTGAACGGGGGGGGCGGCGCTTTCAGCGGCGTGCGTAGCCGCGTTGCGCAGCGAAGGCAGCGCGGCCAGGTCCATGAGAATGTAAAACGCGGCCACGATAAACACCGACAGCAGAATGGCCCGCGGAATGGTGCGCTCAGGCTTGCGCACCTCGCTGCCGAGAAAGGTGATGTTGTAGTAGCCCCAGTAGCAATAGGTGGCCAGCAGCGTACCTTGCGCGAGACGGCTGAATGCAGGCGCCAGCGCAGCCGCAGTGGGTGCCACAGGCATGTGCCAGCCGCCAGTTGCGGCGGCGTGCGTAAAGCCTGAGACGATGACGCCGGTGAGCGCTGCAATCACTCCCGCAAACAGCACCCAGGCCAGACGCGTAATGGAGCTAAGGTTGCGGTAGAGCAATGCCGTAACCAGAAGACAGGCCGCGGCGGCGGCAATGTTCGAGTAGTGGAGCGCAGGCAGCGCGGCGATGGGCGAAGATTCAAGCCCCGGCCAGAAGACAGCAAGGAAACCCGAAAGCCCGATGCAGCCCGAGGCAATCGACAGCGGCGCAGTGAACGTAAGCTGCCAGACGAACAGGAAACTGAGCCAGTTGCCCGCGCCCTGGGGCGAATAGATTTCGCGCAAGAAAGCATACGATCCTCCGGCGCGCGGCAGCGCAGCGCCAAGCTCGGCCCACACCAGCCCATCGGCCACGGCAATGGCCGCGCCCACAACCCACGCCCACACTGAAAGCCGGTAGCCGGTTGCGGCAATCACCAGCGGCAGCGTGATAAACGGGCCCACGCCGATCATCTCGAGCATGTTGAAGAGCACGGCCGACCGTAGGCCGATACGGCGCTCCAGGGTAGAGCTGTTCACGAAGTGAGACGCGGGTTCAGACATGAATGCGCTCACCGGATTGTACACTGGCATGTGAGCATGTTTCCCTTTCGGATTTCCCGTTCTCTTTTGGTAAGTACTGTTGCTGCGAGCTGGCTGCTTGCCGCCGCTGCATTAACCCCGCTGTGCGCGCAGGACGCGTTAGTAAAAGCGCAAAGCGAACTCGAAATGTTGCCGCTCTCCGAGCCGAGCCCGGTAGCGTTGCCCATTGCCGAAAACCGCGGCTATGCGGACCTGGAGCAGACCATCAAGCGGCTGGGCACTACGGCCAGCGTGCTGGTGATCGTGGCGCATCCCGACGACGAAGACGGCGCGCTGATGACGTATCTCTCGCGCGGGCTGGGCGCGCGCGTAACGTTGATGACGCTGAACCGCGGCGAGGGCGGGCAGAACGCCATGTCTGCCGAGGAGTACGATGCGCTGGGTCTCATCCGCACCAATGAGCTGTTGAAGGCCGATGAATACTACGGCGCATCGCAACTGTGGGGCACCGAGGTCGATTTCGGGTTCTCGAAGACGCAGGAAGAGTCGTTTGCCAAGTGGGGCCACGAGCGCGTTCTATATGACGCGGTGCTGGCGGTGCGGCGCGTGCGTCCGCAAATTATTCTCAGCACGTTTGTGGGCGGAGTGAGCGATGGCCACGGCCAGCACCAGGTCTCGGGCGAGATTGCGCAGGAAGCGTTCAAAGCGGCGGCCGATCCCAAGGTCTTCCCCGACCAATTGAAAAATGGAATAGAACCGTGGCAGCCGCTGGCGGTTTACTCGCGCTCGCCGTTTGCGCCCATCACCGATAAAGGCATCTTTGATTACGCGACCGGCAAGTGGGCGCCGGCCAAGTTCCACAACTACGTGACCGGCGCGTGGACCGAGGGCGCGCTAGGCACGGACGCGACCATGCCGGTGGGCACATGGGACCCGGTGCTTGGCCGCACCTATATGCAGATTGCGCGCGAGGGCTGGGGTGAGCAGAAATCGCAATACGGTGGCGCCAATCCGGAGCTGAGCGGGCCGGATACTTCGGAATACCATTTGTGGGGCGCAGTACCGCCTGCGAATACGCCCGGCAGGATTAAAGGAGACGGCGGCCTGTTCTCCAATGAGCACGTGTGGATCGATAGAAACGTGTCGGGGCTGGCGCGGCTTGTGAAAGGCACGCCGCAGCCGTGGCTCACCAACGGCCTGAATCAGATCGATAGTGGCCTAAGCGCCTACGCGAGCGATTGTCACAATCTGAGCGGTGTTGAAGGCGCGAAGAAACTTGTGCCGATTTACCGCGAGACGCTCGACCTTTACGCGCGAGTGAAGCAGAGCAACCTCGACGCCGTAGCCAAGGCAAATCTGGAGTTCGAGCTGGGCAAGAAGATCGAGCTGTTTCAGACCGCGTTCAAAGACCTGCTGGGGCTCGACGTGATTGGATTCGTCACGCACTCGAACGGAAGCGGCGGACCCGGCCGCGGCGACACCGCCAGTGAGAGTGCGCGCAGCGTGTCGCCCGGCGAGCACTTCGAGGTGCGCGTGCGTACCGCGCAAGGTGTGGGTCACACGCGGCTGCTGCGAGTCTGGCTTGAGAGCCGCGACGGCAACCGCTGGGGTGGAAGCAACTCCGGCGGAGCGATTGACGAGGCGGCTGGCACGACGCCCACCGACGACCGACTCTTTACTCTGACGGTTCCGGACGACGCGCATCCCACCGCGCCCTATTTCACTCGGCCCACAATCGAGCAGCCTTATTACGATGTCTCCGACCCGGCGCTGCGGCTCGACTCATTTGAGCCGTGGCCGCTTGAGGCATGGGCCATCTTCAGCTTCGACGGCGTGCCCATTCGCATCGGCGGCATCGTACAGACGCTGGAGCGTGCGACCGGCCCAGGTGGAATCTACGAACCGCTGGTGGTAACGCCGGCCATCGGCGTGAGCATTGAGCCCGAGGCGCGCATATTGCCGCTCGACGGTTCGCCATTGCCGGTCGTCGTCACAGTGCACGCTGAGGCCGCGGCCAACGGCACGGTTGAATTGAAACTGCCCGAAGGATGGAAGGCCGAGCCGGCGATGATTCCCTTTGATCTGAAGGGCGCGGGAAGCAGCGAACCGCTCAAGTTTGAAGTGACAGCCCCGAACGTGGGCGCGGGAGCATATTCGATTCAGGCGATTGCGCAGTCCGGCGGCAAGACCTACACCGAGGGTTGGAAGACGATCGGATACCAGGGGCTGCGCCCGTACAACCAGTACAAGGCCGCCACGCTGGCTACGCGCAAGGTGGATGTAAAGCTGGCGCCGGGCCTGCGCGTGGGCTATGTGATGGGCACCGGCGACATGGTTCCTGAGGCCATCAGGGAACTGGGCGTGGAGCCGCATCTGCTCACCGATGCGGAGCTCGGGTCTGGCGATCTATCGGCCTGGAATGTGATTGTCGTCGGAATTCGCGCCTACTCAAACCGCAATGCTCTTACCGCGGCGCAGCCCAGGCTCGATGAGTGGGTAAAGCAGGGCGGAACGCTCATCGTTCAGTATCAGGGCAGCAACTTCCCTGCCCCGCTGCCGGTTGAGATGGGCCGGCTTGGGGAGCGCGTTGTAGACGAACAGGCGCCGGTCAAGCTGCTCGACGCCGAGAACCCGCTGCTCAACGCGCCCAACAAAATTACTGAGGCCGACTTCGATGGCTGGGTTGAGGAACGCGGCCACGGGTTCCTCGAGCATTGGGATCCGGGATACACGGCGCTGACCGAGACGGCCGACACAGGCCAGGACCCGCAACGCGGCGGCCTGCTGGTGGCGCATCCCGGCAAGGGCACTTACATCTATGTTGCCTACGCGCTGTACCGGCAGCTTACCGAGCTGGTGCCGGGCAGTTACCGGCTGATGGCCAACCTGCTGAGCTCCGGGGAGCAGCAACAGGCGGCGCGGTAAAGTGCGAGTGCCGTTGGCGCACACAGTGAACGGCAAGCGAAATGAGAAATGCGCGCCAGGTTTCCGAGAGTCCGCAGACGCAGCGCTACGACATTCGGCAACGCGCGAAGGGGCGCGGCACTCGGTCAACGGACGAACGGAATGTAGGCAGGCGTTTTTGCGCGCCATGCGGCGAACTCACCGCCGAAGTGCGAGGCCAGCAACGCGTCTTCAGCGCGGATGCGGATTTCGGTGCCAATGACGAAGAAGACCGCGGCCGCAACGCCCAGCGGCCACCAGCTCCAGGCGAAGACCGTGGCCAGGAGCATGCCGAACATTGAAGTGTAGATGGGATGCCGAATGAAGCGATATGGGCCGGTAGTAATGAGCTGGTGCCCCTCGGTGAGGGCGGCAACGTAGCGCCACTGCTTGCCCAGATGGCGAGTGGCCCACCAGACAATGACCACTGAGACGGGCGCGACCACCATGGACGGAATGAGCGAAGGGGCGGACTTATGGAATTGGCTGGGTCTGATCTGCACCCAGGCACAGAAGTAGCCCATGGTGAC
>JBEKCW010000438.1:0-4459 GCA_050014675.1 Occallatibacter sp.
TGGGTTCGTACACGTATGCTCACGGGCAAGATAACGGGCCGGCGCCATTCGATCTGGGCAGGGGCGGTAACTATCCGCAGAACCCGTTCAACATAAGCAGTGAATATGCGAGCTCCGACACCGATCTTCGCCATCACTTTGTGGCCAGCCAGATTATTGAGCTTCCTGTCGGTCGTGGAAAGCGCTTCCTTACGCATGCAAGTGGCTTGGTGGACGATGTGCTTGGCGGGTGGCAATTGAACAGCATCACCACGCTGCAAACGGGCAAGCCAATCAATGTTGTAAGCAACGCAAACCAGCCAGACTACCCGGGATTGCGGCCCAATCTCGTGGCAAGCACATCGCTGCCCCATCGTTCCACCAAGGAGTGGTTCAATACGAAAGCTTTCTCGATTCCATCGGGCCAGGCAGCATCGGTTGAGGCGGGAAAGACTCTGATTGTGGGCGATGCCGGGCGAAATATCGTGTATGGCCCTGGATACAGCAATGAAGACTTGTCGCTCTTCAAGGTGCTGACGCTTCCACGCGAGATGAAATTCCAGATGCGTTTTGAGGCATTCAACCTGCTGAATATCGCGCACTATGACAATCCGGTGGGCAATTATGCTGCCGGCTCACAGTTCGGCGAAATCCTTGGTGGATATAATCCACGCGTCATGCAGTTCGCGGGACGCCTCACCTTCTGATGCAGGTGCGGCATCGGATTTTCAGGGGTCTCTTCTGCGCGAGCGGGAGAGGCCTTGAAACTGGACTGCGCTCCAAACTGTTTATAAATTGCGCCAAACGCCGTGCCATAGGCGCGCACTGCCAGCGGACGATCTACGATACTTAGGTGGTGGAGATTCGTGGCGTGATTGGTTTTATTTCCGGCGTCGGTCGGCGAACGCCGGAACTGGCTGTTGCCGTTTCGCTCTGCGTTTGCCTGTTGACGGCCGCGGCTGCGCACGCACAGGCGATTGCGCCGGCGCAGAAATACTATATTGATTGCTCGGCTGGCGGAAATGGCGATGGCTCAAGCCAGCAGCCGTGGAACAAACTTGCTGCGGCCGAGGCTCACGAGTTCGCTGCCGGCGACACCATCTTGATGGCACGCGGATCAACTTGCAAAGGCAGCTTTGCGCCGAAAGGTTCCGGAGCTGACGGCCACGTCATTCGGCTCACCGCGTATGGAGACGGAGAGCGTCCAAGAATCATTGCGCCTGCAACCGCACGCCAGGCGCTGCTGCTCTTTAACCAACAATACTGGCAGGTCGATTCGCTCGACATCTCGGGCGGCAACAGATACGGCGTCTTCGTTAGTGGCGACCAGGGCCTGCTTCAGCATCTCTATCTCAGGAATCTCTATGTGCACGACGTCTACGGTGGCGCGCTCAAGAACAAAGACAACGGGCTGGTGATCGTCGGCCCCAGCAGCATCAATGTGTTTTTCGATGACGTGGTTATCGACGGCGTCGATGCGGCGCACACCAATCAGTGGGCCGGCATCCTGGTGGGTGGCGGCAGCTTTCCCTACAAAGACGATGCGCAGCGCAATACCAACATCCAGATTCGCAACTCGACCGTGCACGACGTTTACGGGGACGGCATCGTTCTCTTCCGCGACGCGCACAGTTCCATTCGATGGAGCACGGCCTGGGAGACTGGCATGCAGCCCACGCAGGGTGTGGGCACACCCGACGCAATCTGGATGTGGACCTGCAACGACTGCATCGTAGCAGACAACGAGGCATACCTTAGCGACAGTCCCGGCGTCGACGGCGGCGCTTTCGACATCGATTGGGATAATCAGCACGACACCATCGAGCGCAACTACGCGCACGATACGCAAGGTTACTGCATCTCGGTTTTTGGAGCGCGCTACGTCACCAGCGACAGCAAAGTGCTCAACAATCTCTGCATCGATAACGGATTGAGCCCACGCATGGCTGTGCTGCAGGGCGCAATTTATCTGAGCACGTGGAGCGGCGGAAAGATTAGCGGCCTCATTATCAGCGGCAACGAAATTCACTGGAATCCGCCGGTACCGGGCGCGGCGGCCATCGAAGGCTCCGACGATTTGAGCGGAGCGCAAATTGTCTTCACCGGCAATACCATTGAATCGACATCGCCGCTCATCTATCGCATCAAGGCACCGTGGAAGAGCTCAAACAACAAATTTGTTCTCGACGGGCAGCCGGTCTTCGCAATTGGCGACCAGAAAGGTCTCTCGCTCGAGGCACTTCTTGCCGAGGGGATTGATTCATCAAGCACAATTGTTGATGTTGAGAAACCGAAGCTCGAGAACGGTCTGCGCCTGGAGGCGCTGATCGGTCTCAATTACGATGAAGACGGGTTGATCTCCAGCGACGATCTTTCGCAGCTTATGGTGCTGCGAAGTTTGGCGGGCCAGTACAGCCAATCTCAGTTGCACGTTCTCGTCCGAGTTCCCCAGGGATCGGGACGCGAGTCCCGTAATAACGCCTTTCACGACCTCGGCGCGGTGTATCCCGATTCGTTCGATTTTGAATTCGATTCTCCACACAGCAAGATGGCGGTCGCTGACATTCGTCTCGAATTCAGCGACGGTCGAATCCTTCACGAGTGGCACGGCTTTCAAAATGCAGCCACGCTCGGCGGCGCAGTCCGCGAGCTTCTCGGTCCACCCGACTACTCTCACATGCAACCACTCGAACATCACGAGGGCCATCCATGACCAGCAACAACTATTCACTTCTTCGCGCCGCAACTCTCCGCGCGATTCTTGCATCCACTTTTTTTGCCTGCATTTTCGCAATGCCCGCATGGTCGCGCGCGCAAACCGAGCCGCCCCCTGCCGAACTGCAGGCGCCCATCTCGGTTTACAACAACTGGTCGTCGTACGACGAGCTCTCTGACAATGTTCGCCTGACTGAGACCCTGGCAATGCGCGAGCTTGACGAGCTGATACGCCTGAAGAAGGCCGGAGTGCGCTTTGACTACTACACGATGGATGCCTTTTGGTTCGCGCCCGATGGCGGATACCGTACCTGGCGCAAGGCCGACTGGCCCAACGGACCCGATGCGTGGATCAAAAAATGCCAGGAGAACGGCATCAAGCCGGGCATGTGGTTCGAAACAAATTCGCTGGTCCAGCTTAAAGCCGTACCCGCATGGAAAGACTCGCTCAACAAAGGCGGCTGGGCGATGTCGCTCTCTGAGGGCGGCTTTCTGCCTGACTTTATGGATGTGTTGCAGTACTGGTACGACCATGGCGTCCGCATGTTCAAGTTCGACTTTGCCAACATGAATGTCGCCACGCCCGCCGACGAAGCGGCGCATCTGAGCAAAGCCGAAATCAAAGAGCGCAACGTGGACGCACTCCGCGAGGCGCTGTTCAAATTCCGAACGAAGAACCCGGACGCAGTGCTGCTGGCCTTCAACGGTTTTGGCGGCTCGTACGACGACACGTTTTCGCCGCTGCCCTTCAAAGATCCTGCCGATCTGCGTTGGCTTCAGGCCTTCCAAATCCAGTACACCGGCGACCCGCGGCCGGGCGACGTACCTGAAACCAGCTTTTGGCGCGCAATGGATATCTACAGCGACCACTCGGTGCGCCGCTTTGAGCAGAGTGGTTTTCCACTCGAACGCATCGACACGACCGGTTTCATGATTGGCAAAACCGGTACCATTTACAAGCGGGGCCTTCACGAGTGGAAGGGCGCTTACATATTGATGATGTCGCGCGGCGGCTGGGTCAACACCATTCACGGCAACCTCGAACTTGTCCAGGGCGCCGACGCGTTATGGATGGCGCGGGTGCAAAAACTATTCTTTGAAATTCAGGGCCGGGGACGCATTCGAACCTTCGGAGGAATCCCGGGCGATGTTCAGCCCTACGGGTTTGGCGGAGTCACCACGCGCGGCGCAGTCTACGTTGTCATGAATCCCGGACAAAGCGTCTCAACCATCAAGTTGCCAATGCTTGCGGCCGATCAGCCAGCTCTTGGCATTGGCCACATACAATTTCGCGACGCCGGCTTTTTGCCAAAGCTTGTTGGTGATCACATTACGCTCGGCCCAGGGCAGATGGCGATGGTCGGTTATGGCGCATACGCCGAACCCGGCTATAACTTCGGCATCCAGACCGACGTTGTTATTCCCCGAGCCATCGAACCATACTCGATTTCATTTGAGCCTTCGGGCACAGGATCCATCGACGCCACGACGGACCCGCCGTCGCATGGAGCACTCCGCATCATTATTCAGGAGATGAGTGCCGACGGCCATCCGCGCCGCTCCTCGGGAGGCCAGCCGCCCACCGGCGAAAGCATGGGCAAATTTTTTGCGCTATCGGCCACGCAAGCAGGCCGCTCGATCCCCATCCAAATTGACTACGACAAGATTGTTTGGAGCGGACTGAGCTGGGCCGTCGGCGAGATTGACGCGCGCGACGTGACGCCCGGAATTGCTCTCAAAATTCACTTCCACTCTTCTGAAAAAG